>JBIOWI010000030.1:0-24952 GCA_044868325.1 Hyphomicrobiaceae bacterium | reverse complement strand
CTCAGCCATGCCAGGATGACGCCGGTGGCGGCCATCGGCGCACTGCGTTGCGTCGCTTCGAGGGCCAGGAGGAACCTCGCCAAGCATGGCATCGACTTCGAAGGCGCCAAGGATGTGTTTCTCGATCGTGCGGGTGTCGTCGAGATCGACGACAGCGATCCGGACGAGGAACGTTGGCGCATCATCGGGCTTGTTGGCATCAAGCTCCTTTTTGTAGTCTTCACGGAGCCGGACGCGGATGTCATCCACATCATCTCTGCGCGAGAAGCAAGCAAGCGTGAAGAGCGACGATACTTTGGTCAGGCGGCGCCGTAAGGGCGGGAAGTGGTACGAGGTGGATGCCGGCGGCAACGAGCGCCTGCTGCCGGAGCGGGTGTTCGACTGGTCGCGCCTGGAGGCCATGACCGACGAGGAGATCGACGCGGCGGCCCGTGCCGATCCCGATGCGCAGCCGTTGACGGAGGAGCAGCTGAAGCGCATGCGGCGCATTCCGCTTGCGAAGCATCTGCGCTGGAAGCTGGGCCTCTCCCAGGCCGAGTTCGCCGAACGGTTCCACATCCCGCTCGCCACCCTCCAGGACTGGGAGCGGTTCCGCAGCGAGCCGGACGAAACGGCCCAGGCCTACCTCACGGTGATTGCCGCCGATGCGGATTTCGTGGTGCGTGCGCTCACCTCGTGAGCAGCCGCCTCGGTGGCGTATTATTCACCCGCCTCGAACTGTGCGAGAGCCTCGTCGATGGCGAGCAGCTCGTCGTCGCTCGCCACGGGAACGATCTTGCTGCCAATGCGGCTCCAGTGACGTATACGCAGCGGATCGATGAAGCATCCGGTGAGGACATCATCTGGATCATCTCGGCGCGCAAGGCGGAGCGCCGTGAGGCAAAGAGATACCATGAAGCCTAGCAACAAGAAGGCAGCGCCCAAGACTCCCAAGCGGGAAACACCCGCACGGAACGACTGGAGCGCATTCGATGCGCTGACCGATGCGGAGGTGCTGGCAGCGCCCGCAGCGATCCGGATGCGCAGCCGCTCGGCGACGCTCAGCTCGCCAGGATGAAGCGGCCGAATCCCAAGGTCGTGCGGCGTGCGCTGGGCCTGTCGCAGGAGGAGTTCGCGGCGCGGTTCAGGATACCCGTGGGCACGCTGCGCGACTGGGAGCAGGGGCGCGTGGAGCCGGATCAGGCCGCACGCGCCTACCTCATGGTGATCGCTCGCATTCCGGACGCTGTGCGGCAAGCGCTGGACGCTGCAGCCTGACACGCACCCGACAGGTTCCCTCTCCCCGCCTGCGGGGAGAGGGCTAGGGTGCGGGGCAGCCGCAAGCGAAAGCCTCTCCACGCGGGGCCTCGAAGTCTTGCTCCCGGCCTCGACCAAGCCGTAGAGAGGTTGGAGCCTCTTTGCTGCCCCTCACCCCGACCCTCTCCCCGTCGCCCTCGGGACGACTGTGGCGAGGCTTGCCATTGTGGCTGGCCCGAGGGCGGCGGGGAGAGGGGGACCAGCGCGACTTGCCTCCCTCGCGCAGCGCTCAACGCAGCTGGTGCACACCGTTTCGTCATCGAGGGTCGGCGCCAGCCGGTGATCGCCTGAAACCGCACGGCCATTCCACCACCCACAGGCGCGCGGGACCGGTACGGCGAGGCCGCATCACCGCACCTGACGGGTGCGGAACCAGCCGCCACGGCCGGAGCAGGCGCGCGCAACCCACGCCTTTGCCTTCAGGAAGCGCGACCGATGGGCGGCCTCGTCGTCGTCGCCCGGCTGCGGGCCGAGCTGGGACAGAACGCCGGCGATGGTGCTCTGGTTGTGGTCGGCGCAGAGCTCGCCGTCGAGATACGCCTGCGTCGGCATGGCGAGCCACCAGTTCATCGGCACGGGCCTGATCTGCTTCTCGTTGTTGCAGGACGCCCCAACCGAGACGACGTCGAAATTGAGATAGGACTGAAGCCCCGTCCTGAGCTCAGCGAATAGCAGCGGGGCCTTCTGGAATCTGGCGAAGCCGTCCGGGAGCTTGAAGGACACGATGTTGTCCTGACGGTTGAGCAGGACCGCGTTGGCCATGGTCTGCTCGGCCCGCGAGATGCGGCCGGCGAGCAGCGCTTCGATCGGATACGCCAGGTCTGAGAACAGCGGCGGGGA
Source organism: Hyphomicrobiaceae bacterium (assembly GCA_044868325.1). Lineage (GTDB taxonomy): Bacteria > Pseudomonadota > Alphaproteobacteria > Rhizobiales > Hyphomicrobiaceae > AWTP1-13. Next base: position 22,816 of record JBIOWI010000030.1, on the reverse strand, counting down.
GGGCGCCTTGTCTGGGGGGACGGCCGGCGTACGCAGCACATCGAGCTCGTCGAGCGGGCTCGACGTCTCGCACGCCCGGGGGTTGAAACCCGGATCGTTGGTCACGAACAGCACGAACGGCTTGAGCTTGTCGTCGACGCGTGCGATCTGCGCCCGCAGCTCCAGGGCGGAGACGATGCCGGAATAGTCGAAATATCCGCCGTCGACGATGCGGTCCACAACCGTGGTCCCGCTGACGATGTCTCCCTGCGACGAGACGATGGGAAATCGGGCACTGTTGGACACGGCGGTGCTGAGGCCGATGTCGCATCCCTTCATGCGCAGCGGCTGCAGCCGGCCGGGAGTGCGCTGCTCGCACGAGCACCCGTCGCCCTTTGGGCGCGTCTTGTCGTGGACGCACATCAGGTCGTAGATGTCGTAGGAGCCGCGGAAGATCGACTCGATCTCACTCTCCGTCGCGGAAATGGGCGAGTCGAGGAAATCGGGCGATACCATCAGCGGGTAGAGCGTCGAGGTGACGATGCGTCTGCCGGTCGTGATCGACGTACCGTTGAAGATCAGGATCGGCCGCCAGCGGTCCGGCTGCGGGGCGAGCCTGGAGAAGGGCCGGTCGAAGCCGGCCTTGGCCTTGCGGGTTAGCCCCGAGGGGTCCGCGAACCTGTGCTCCCAGCTCTGCTCCAGGAAGTAAGCGCGGTCGCCGCGGTTGTGGAACCTGGCGTGCCAGGGCACCCAGATGTCGAGACTGAGCGCGGCGATCACGGGCGTGAGGAAATCGCCGGCCAGGATCTGCTGGAGGATGTCCTTGCGGCTAGCGATCTTGGGGAGCGGTTCCGGCGGTATCCCGCCGACGCCCCAGGCCTTCCCACTCCTGAACCAAAGCGCGCTGCCGGCTGGCTCGGGGGCCGGCCGGCGCCAGGCCTCGCCTTGCGAGTCCTCGCGCAGGGCGGCGAACACGGCCGCACCCAGGGTGCTGCCGGAGACGGTCGAGACGGCAAAGAGCTGGTTGGAGAATGCCGGTGTGTCGGAGCCGGCCTTGGTGGGGTCCGAGAGATCCTCCAGATGGGCCAGCAGGCTGCCGGTGAAGAAACCCGCACGGCTGGCGCCGCCCTCGCCGGCGACGATGATCGGCCGCACGCTGCAGGGCTGGCGCAGCTTCTCGTTGCACCCGTTGGCTTTGCGCCACCAGCTCAGCGCCTCCTCGATGGTCGGCTGGCGCACTTCGATCGGTCCGGTGTCGGCGGTCTGGACGGCCACCCGCATGTCGTGCAGGCCCGTCATCCAGTTGGCGACGACGGTCATGAGCAGGACGAAGGCAGCCAGGATGGGCAGGCGGAACCGGTGCGCTGCGTAGGCGAAGAGGGTGAGGAAGGGGAGCCAGGCGCCGACCAGCACGGGGAACATGGGCGCGCGTCTGAGCGAGGGCCAGATCTGGAGCGGCGAGCCGAACACGAGGGCGATGCTCACGATCAGGATCGCGGCCAGGCTGACGGTGGCGGCGGCCGACTGCAGCTGCTCGGGCGAGAGCCGGCGTGTGCCATCGCTGCCGGCCGGCCCGGCGTCCAGGCCGTAGCCGCGCGTCGTGGCGCGACGGCCGAACAAGGCGGTGGCGATGAAGCGCAGGATGCCGATGTCGAGCAGCCCGCGTCCGACGGTGAGCCGATGCATGATCGGGGGCAGCACCACCCAGGCGGCCAGCCACAACGCGATCAAGGCGAGGGTGCTCCACAGCAGGACGCGGACCTGCGTGTAGGCTGCGTCGTCGAGCGGGGTGCGCGGGCCTTTCGGGCCGCTCGGGATGTGCCCCAGTGCCAGGTACTGGCCCACGGCGACGCCGACGAGGCAGAGCAGTGCCAGCACCCAGGGCACGTGCACCATGAGGTAGGCGAACCACCTGGCGTCCTCCTCCTCGACGCGATCCTGGCCCGCGTGCAGCATCACGCGCGCGCCGAGCTGGACCGGCAGCATCCAGAACAGGAGCAGGGAGGCGTAGAACGCAAGCCAATGCCAGAGGGCGACGTTTGGTGTGTGCAGGTCCAGGAACACGGCCTGCGCCTGCGAGGCGAGCAGGAACAGCAGGAACCCGCCAAGGACGCTCAGAACACTGACCCGGCAGACCCAAAGGCTGTAGCACAAGGCGCGCAATGCGGCCCAAACAGGCGCCGATCCCATCTGCGGTCTCCCCGGCACAGGAAAATTCCGCATGAATTGAGTCGCCCAAAGCGGCGCGAATGTGACGCTTGCAACGGTGTCAGACCCTCTGGGTCTGACATCTCCTCACGGCAGCGGCGCAGTCGTAGGGGTCAGACCCTGCGGGTCTGACCCCATGGCAGGACCTCGCATATCTTCGTCTCGTGCGAGACGGCGGCGCTCTCCCTTGGGCTGCCCGCGGAGCAAGGCCAAGACTGGAAGGTTGTACCCTGGGGTCAGACCCCGCTACGGCACCGCCTCACGGCAACGGCGCTGTCTGGAAGAGGGTGATCCGCAAACCGCCGTGCGGGACCGGGGCGGCCGGGGGCAGGAATGGGAGGCCGGTGGCGCGGGCAAGCGTCGGCTCGCTCGTGACGAGGCCCACGCGCCAGCCGGGGAAGCGGCTCATGAGCGTGTGGCCGAGGGCGCGATAGAGCGGCAGCAGGCTCTTGTCGTCGCCGATGCGCGTGCCGTAGGGCGGGTTGACGATGACGAGGCCAGGCGGCCCCTCGGGCGCGGCGATGCCGCCGATCGGGCACCGACGGAGCTCCGTGAGGCCGGCGACGCCGGCACGCTCGGCGTTGGCCTGGGCCATGGCGACGGCGCCGGCATCGCGGTCGCTGCCGTAGAAGCGGACATGCGCCGGCGGGGTGCGCCGGCTCGCCACGTCGCGCAGACGCGCCCATTGGGCGGCGTCGAAGGTGGCGAGCTCTTCAAACGCGAAGCGCCGCGCCCGGCCGGGGTTCAGCCGGGCCGCGATCTCGGCCGCCTCGATGACGAACGTGCCCGAGCCGCACATCGGATCGACGACCGGCTCGCTGCCGGTAAAGCCGCATTGCCTGAGGAGGAGCGAGGCCATCGTCTCCCGCATCGGCGCCTTGCCGACCGCCGCCTTGTAGCCCCGCTTGTGCAGGGGCTCGCCCGACGTGTCGACGGAGAGCATGCAGAGGTCGCGCTCGATGCGCGCCCTGACGAGCACCGGCGCCTCCGGCGAGGACGGCGCGCCGACCGTCTCCCGGATGGCCGCCTCGACGCGCTCGGCCGCCGCGTCGGAGTGATAGATGCGCGACTTGGCACAGCCGGCCTCGACGCGGAACGGCACATCGGGCCGCAGCACCGTGCGCCAGGGCACCCTGCGCGCCTCAGCCTTCAGCTCGTCCAGATGCAGCGCCCGGAACGAGGCCAGGACGGCCAGCACCCGCCCCGCGCCGCGGATCCAGAGGTTCGCTCGCCAGACATCGGGCCAGAGGCCCCTGATCGTGACGCCGCCGGGGACAGCCCTGGGCGAGTTGAAGCCCTTGGAGCGGACCTCCGCACACAGCACATCCTCCAATCCCGGCGCGGTGGCGAGGAAGATCTCGAATCGGCCGTCCCTGGTCATTGCACCTCGCTTTTGGGTGCAGCGGGAGGATATGGGATTAGGTTTCAGGCATTAGGGATTTAGGTTTCAGGGGTTAGCCACGGTGGCTTCGACGCCCCCTAGAACCTAATCCCTGGAACCTAATCCCTAGAAAGCCCGCCTTCAATCGACGATCGCCTGGTAGGCGAGCACCCGCAACTCGCGGCGGATCGGATAGGTGGACGACGGCGTCAGCTGGGTCATCATGACCACGGCCAGGTCCTCATGTGGGTCGATCCAGAAGGCGGTGGAAGCCATGCCGCCCCAGGCGCATTCGCCCGCCGAGCCGACGATCTGCGCCTTCGCCGGGTCGAGCACCACCGAGAAGCCCAGGCCGAAGCCAATGCCGTGGTAATTGGATTCGGCAAAGCGCGGCTGGCCCATGGCGGCCATATCGCCGTCGAGGTGGTTCATGGTCATCAGCTCGACGGTCTTGCGCCCAAGCAGCCGGTCGGAGCCGTACACGCCGCCAGCCAGCAGCATACGGCAGAAGCGCATGTAGTCGCGCGCGGTGCCGGTGAGGCCGCCGCCGCCCGACGGCGCGACCGGCGGGCTCAGGAACCGGCTCGTCTCGGGGTCGTCGATCAGCCGCGGCCGTCCGTCCGGACCCTTGTCGTAGTTGGCGGCCAAGTGTTGGACCTTGTCGGACGGGACGTGGAAATCCGTGTCGGCCATGCCGAGCGGGCGCAGGATGCGCTCGCGCAGAAACGCATCGAACGGCTGGCCGGAGAGGACGGCGACGAGATGGCCCAGAACATCGGTTGAGATCGAGTAGTTCCATTCCCCGCCGGGCTGGGCGATGAGCGGAACCTTGGCTAGCCGCGCCACGATGTCGCCGAGCGGCTCCGTCGCGCCCGGCAGCTCGATCTTCTGGGCGCGATAGATGGCATCGACGGGCGTCGCCTGCATGAACCCGTAGGTGAGCCCGGACGTGTGGGTGAGCAGGTCGCGGAAGGTGATGTCGCGCACCGCGGGCTCGGTGGCGACCGCGCCGTAGCCGCCGCCGGTGAGCACGCGCTGGCCCGCGAACGCGGGCAAGTAGCGGGCTACGGGATCGTCCAGCTGGAAGCGGCCCTCCTCGTAGAGCATCATCGCCGCGACGGAGGTGAGCGGCTTGGTCATGGAATAGATGCGGTAGATGGTATCGGGCGTGGCATCGGCGTTGCGGGCGAGGTCGCGCTTGCCGTGGCAGCGGTGGAACGCGGTGCGCCCGCGCCGATCGATCATGACCTCGACGCCGGCGAGCCGGCCGTCCGCGACCTGCCGCTGCATCCACGCGGCGATCCGCTCGATGCGCCGGGAGCAGAGCCCCACGTCCTCGGGTCTCGTTGTCGCAATCTCGTCCATGGGCAGCTGTCCTCCGGGCTCGCTTGTGCCGGCACCGGTGCAAATGTGGCGGCAGTCGCCCGCAAACTGCAATGGAGAAGTGGGCGGATAAGACGGCAGGCGCCGCTAGGGCGGCGCCTGCCAACGCTCACGTCATGGAAAGAACTGCAGCGAAACCGTTACGCAGCCGCCGCAGAGGCCTCGACCTGTTTCGCGTCGGCCGGCTTGCCGATGGCGACGGTGCGCGGCTTGAGCCGCTCCGGCACGTTGCGGACCAGCTCGATGTGGAGCAGGCCGTCCTGGATGTCGGCGCCCTTCACCTCGACGTGATCGGCGAGCCGGAAGCGGCGCTCGAAGTTGCGCGCGGCAATCCCGCGGTGCAGGTACTGCCGCTCCTTCTCCTCCGCCTTCTTGGCGCCCGCGACGGTGAGCGTCTGCTCCTTCACGTCGACGCGCAGCTCGTCCTGGCTGAAGCCAGCTACCGCCATGGTGATGCGGTACTCGTCATCGCCAAGCCGCTCGATGTTGTAGGGTGGATAGCCTGGGGAGGCCTGGTCGAACCCGGCGACCGAATCGATGAGGTCGAACAGGCGGTCGAAGCCGATGGTGGAGCGATAGAGGGGAGCGAAATCGATAGGTCGCATGACAGGTGTCCTCCTTTAGAAGCGACGTGTCATCTGCCTGGCCCCGGGATTGGGCCCGGGGCGGATTACTCACCTGCCCCGAGGGGCCAGGCAGCGCTCGGTGCGCACCCTGAAGCGGCGTGCGCGAGGCAATATCTAGGTGCGGCCGGCACGAGTTCAAGAGCCCTGCCCGACGCCGCAACAGGACGCCGCAGCTCGTCGATAAGCCCGCCCCTTCTCCGACGCGGTCCTCGTTACAAACCGTTACCGGCCTCCCAACAAACGCCAACAACCGTTTCAGCCCCGACATCGACGCGAGAAGCACCGCCGCTAGGGTCTCCCTCGACTGCGACGAGATCTCACGCCGAGGATCGGTCGAAGCACAGGGAAAGGACGATAATGACCTGCAAATCGCTCTTTGCGATGCCTGCGATGCTCCTGGCATTGGGCATCGGCTCCGCTTTCGCGGCCCCCGGGGCCGGCGTCGCGGACATTACGGCCGGCGACGCCAGCCTGGTGCACAAGGTCCATGGCTGCCATCGCTCGTGCGAGCTGGGACCCGCCGGCTGGCACCGGCACGTCGGCCCCTATTGCGCACGCGTCGCGTGCCTACCCCGCGCCGTGTATCCGAACCGGTGCTTTGTCGACCGGTGGGGCGTGCGCCACTGCCGGTGGTAGTAGGAGCGCGGCCTGCCGGCGTCTCGGGTGAAGCAGCCTCGCGGGCTGCTTCACCGCCTGCTATAGGCAGCAAACGGGGGTCTGTCGGGTCCACTTTTGATGAAGCGCGATCTCGTCGCGGCGCTCCGCGTCGCCGTCGTCCTGGCATCGCTGCCACTGCCCGCGGCGGCGCAGGATTTCCTGCCGGGAGAGCGCGCCAGGGCGGTGCGCAGGGTCTGTGCCGCCGACTACCAGCGCTTCTGCCGCGACGTACCCCCGGGCGGCGGCCGCATCCTGCGCTGCCTGAGCCGGCACGCCGACCTGGTGAGCCAGCCCTGCTTCCAGGCGCTGACCGTATGGGGGCTTACCGCGGCCAACGCCTACCAGGTGTGCCTGCCCGACGTGGAGCGGCTGTGTGCGCCGCTGCCTCCGCGCTCCGGCCCCGCCCTGTCGTGCCTGGTGCAGAACGCGGACAAGCTCAGCAAGGACTGCCGCAATTCGCTGACCGATCTGGACCTTCTCAACGGCCGGACGACGCCCCAGAGGGGGCCATGAGCGGGGGCTGCTTGGCGAGTCCGGCCGCTGCGTCGCGGGCCCTGGTTACAAAATGGCTACCGAGGGTATTAGCACTCCACGGCGATCGTCCGGCCGAGGCTCACCATGCCGCCAAGCTGGGCCATCGGTCCGAGTGCTGCGGTCTCGCGTTGCTGCTCCGGCTGCTCGACCTTCAGCTTGCAGCTCTTCGGTGCGCCGCCGCCGATCTGCAGGGCGTTGCCGGTCTTGGCCAGATCGAACGCGATGAAGAAGGTTGGGTCGTACACCGCGAAGCTGAAGGCCTTGGCGTCGGTCAGCACAGGGGCAGCGAACGGCACCGTGAAAATGAGGGCAAGCGCGCCGCTCTTATGCTCCAGCCAATAGTCCTTGGGCTCGCCCAGCTTCAGGGCCTGGCCGGCCAGGGTGGGGTGAGTGAAGTAGTCGAAATCCTTGAGGGCGTCGATGTTGACCTTGGCCAGCTCGGCCAGCTCCTCGCGGTCGTAGATACCGTCTTTGTTCTTGTCGAGCCCCTCGATGGCGGTCGTCGTGTAGTACTCGTCGAAGGTCCATTTGTGCCGGACGCCCATGAAGGCGCCGTTCTGGTAGAGAAGGGTCGCCTCCACCGTAACCCAGACATGCGGATGCGCGCCTGCCGGCAGGCCGGCCAGCAACGCGGCGCCGGTCACGGCAATCGCCCGCAGGAGCCAAGTCTTGAGCATGTGCGGTTTTTCCTCGTTTGCGCGTTCGCCACCGCCCGTCCAGCAGCAGATTCCATAGGAAAGACGCCACCTTGGCGCCCCACGGTGAGTCGGAGCGGCCCCGGGCCCAGCCGAGCGCTACGCGACCTACAAGATACAGCAGTGCCATGCAAACACGCAAAAAACCCTTCTCCCGAGCGGATGCTACACTATAACATCACCTGTTTCGGCTTGGCAGGGTTTCGGCCGTGCGCGGTGGCACGGCTGTGCGGGAGGGGTGGATGCGCGGTCGCAGTGCGAGGGTCGGACGGTGGCTTCTCGCCGGCGTCATGGCGGCGGGCTTTGCGGCACCGGCTGTGGCGAGCCTCAACGTCGTGGTGACCATCAAGCCGCTGCACGCACTGGTCGCCCGCGTCATGGGAGAGACCGGCAGCCCGCAGCTCCTGGTGCAAGGAAGCCTGTCCGCCCACACCTATGCGCTCAAGCCGTCCGACGCAGCCAAGCTCAACGCCGCCGACGTCTTCTTCCGCATGTCGGCGGCCATGGAGCCGTTCACGGCGCGCGTGGTGAAGTCGCTGCCCAGGCGAGTGCAGGTCGTCACCCTGCAGGACACGCCGAGCCTGCTGCTGCTCGAGCGCCGCGCCGGTGCGAGCTTCGAGGACAACGGGCAGGAGGGCGGTCACGCCAAGGGTCACGGGCACAGGCACGGCCACGACCACGGCGCGATCGACGGCCACGCCTGGCTCGAGCCGGTGAATGCCAAGCTGATGGCCGATCGCATCGCCGACATCCTGGCCGCGAAGGCACCCGCCCAGGCCGCCACGTTTCGCGCCAACGCTGCGCGGCTCAAGGTGGATCTCGACGCCTTGAGCGCCGAGCTGGCGCGCGAGTTGGCCCCGGTGGCCGGCAAGCCGTACATCGTGTTCCACGACGCCTTGCAGTACCTCGAGCTGCGCTACGGCCTGACGCCGGCGGGATCGATCGCCGTGAGCCCGGAGGTGCCGCCCAGCGCCAGGCGCCTTACGGTGCTGCGCGCCCGCATCGGCCAGGGCGGCGCGGGTTGCGTCTTCGCCGAGCCTCAGTTCGACACCCGCCTCGTCTATGCCGTGGTGGAGGGCACGCCCGCCCGCGTCGGCACCATCGATCCCGAGGGGAGCCGGATCGAGCCCGGCCCCGACCATTACTTCGCCCTGCTGCGCAATCTCGCCAAGGACCTGAAGGCCTGCCTCGCACCGGCGGGATAGTCCGGTGTCACATCGTGAGGGCGGACAGTGGGGTGGCACGCATTGGTTGAGCGGGCGGTTGCCACCGCGCTACCGTCAGCTCGGCAGACGCTGCTAGGCTGTTAGAATACGAGGACCGACAGAGCAGGGGATGCGCGACGTGACCGATCTGGCGAGCCCGTTCCGGTACGCCACACCCGCCGACGCCGCGGCCATGGCGGACCTCGTGCACTTCGCCAGCGAGGGGCTGGCCCTCTATCTGTGGACCACGATCGCGCCCGCCGGCGTCGATCCGTGGGCGATCGGCCGGCAGCGGGCCGAGAGCGAAGCTGGCCGCATTTCCCATCGCAACACGATCCTCGCCGAAGCGGACGGCCGCGTCGCAGCTGGCGCGATCGGCTATCCGCTTGCCGACACGCCCGAGCCGAGGCTGGTCGATGCTCCGCCCATCGTCATCCCTCTGCAGGAGCTTGAGGACCTGGCGCCGGGCACCTGGTACGTCAACGTGCTCGCCGCCTATCCCGACCACCGCGGCAAGGGCTACGGCGCGGCGCTGCTGGGCGTGGCCGAGCGGCTCGCACGGGCAGCCGGCCGGCACGGCATGAGCCTCATCGTCGCGGACACCAACACCGGCGCACGCCGCCTCTACGAGCGCTGCGGCTACCGCGAGGTGGCGCGCCGCCCGATGGTGAAGGAGGGCTGGCAGCACCCCGGCACGCACTTCGTGCTGCTCTCGAAGCCGCTTTCAACGTAGAGGGCGTCGCATTCCCGTCCGTGGCCACTCGAATAGTGCTCGCTCCAGCCACGCGTTAGCCCATCGGCCATGGGAGCTGGAAGGCGATGAGGGCAAGGCCCGCCTAAACCGCCACGGTCGGGTCAGAAGAAGAAGACCGGCGCGAATCCTCCACCCGGCGTGCGAAAGTTAGTCGTCTGCCCCTGGTACAGCCGCGCTGCGGCCAAGAGCACGCTGCCGTCATAGGTGAACAGGCGGATATCGCTCTTGCGCAGCTGGCGCGTGTCATCGAGCTGGATCATGCGCTCACCCGGCGGAGCGAGTTCCTGGGCGACGTAACCGCCGTCGGCGATCTGTCGCCACACGCTGCGAGTGAGCTTGTCGCCGCGATAGACGGCCTTGGCGCCGTGGCCCGTTGCCGGTTTGAAGAAGTATCGCTTGCGGGCCTCCCAAAGGCTGGCGGCGTTCTGCGGCGAGACCTGGACGGTGCGCGGGATGTGGTCTGCGTGCTCAGCGTGCTGTTGCCGCAATCCAAAGCTCTCGAGGCAGGCGCGGTCGGAAAGCAGAGTAAGGTTGCGCTTGTCGGCCAGGAGCGCATGATTGCGAGGGTTCGGCGTCACCACAACAGCGCCGTCGACGTAAGCCGCCCGCAGCGCGGCGTGCGCCGGGCTCTGAAGCGAAAAATCCACCAGCCGGTTATAGACGAGGTCGATTGCCGCCTCGCCGGCCCACAGTCGCCCCTCGGCATAGCGAAGCGAGGCGGCGTCAACGATCACGGCGTCGATGCCGAGACGGCGAAAAGCCTCGCGGGCCAGCAAGAACTCGGGGAACAAGTATTGCTTCTCCGGGTCATCATCGACAATGGCGATGCGCCCTAGCCTGTCTTGCCCGCTCTGCGCCGCCCATTCGGACTGGAACATTCGCATGAGCTGGGCATCGAAGTCGGCGACGAGCGGTAGCCGCAACGCAAGCTCGACCTCACGACAGCAGGTGCGCTGGGCCTTGGCGAGCAGGGCGTTCAGGAAAGCGCCGCCGGCGTTGGTATTGACTTCGATGAGCTTCGGACCGTCGGGTCCGAGATGGAAATCGTAGCCCATGAAGACGCCGCACGGTCCCGGGTCGAAGCGGGCGATCTCCGGAGCCCAAGTCAACACGGCATCCTGGTAGGCAGGCAAGCGCGCCGCGGCCTCGATCATCCGCACAACGCCGGTCATCGTCTCCAAGTCCCGCCTGGAATGAAAGACCGGGACATTGGAGAACAAATGCTCGCGCGGGCGGATGTAGCGCGCAGAAAACGTTGGATCTCCAGCTTCGCGCTCCATGGCCGCATGGAGACCCTCGCGGTCGAGCGTGATGCAAAAGCACGAGCTGTTCAGTTGTCGGGCGACCGAGGCCAAGAGCATGGTCATGTGCATCCCTCGAGCAAGGACATGGCGAAGATTGGCGATACTGCCTGCCGCCGCCCTTGACGACGCTCAACCGGCAATCGTCTGGAACATCATCCCCGAGAGCAGGGCGCCCAGCATGGCAAGCAGCAGGTAGGCGGCAAAGACGCCGCGCCGCGCAATGGCCCACACGGCCATGGCCGCGGGGATGGAGGTCACGCCGCCGCCGACCAGGAACGCCATCGCCGCGCCCGGGGCCATTCCCTTGTCCATCAGGGCGGCAACCAGGGGCAGGGCGGCGTTGCCGTTGAGGTAGCTCGGTATCCCGACCAGAGTGGCCATCAGGATGGAGCGAAAGCCGCCATCGCCGGCGATGCCGGCGACCAGGTTGCTCGGGACGTAGGCGACCATGAGGCTTTCCAGAACGAAGGCCAGCGTCAGCCATTTGCCGAGGAACAGCGCGTTCTGCCGCGCATTGGTCCAGAAGGCATCGCGGCGCGCAGGCTCATGCCAGTAGCGCCAGACGACCGCCTTGGGATTGCGGATCTTCGAGCCGGCACAGCCACCGTTACCGACGCCGTCGCGGAGTGGTTGGCCAACGAGGACTCCCGCGCGCTGCATTGCCAGTACGCCAAAGCCGCCCAGCAACCCAACGCCGATGGCGGCAAGCGTCTTGGCCACGGCGAAGGGAGCGCCGAGGATGCCAGCGGTGACGAAGAACATGGAGGGGTCCATGAGCGGTGAAGCCAGCCAAAAGGCCATCACCGGCGCCAGGGGCACGCCGGTCGCGAGCAGTGCCGCAATGACGGGGATCACGCCGCAGGAGCAGAACGGCGACAGCGCGCCCATGAGGCTTGCAAACACCACCATGGCCTCCGGGCGCCCGGAGAAGGCGCGTGCGATCAGGTTTTCAGCGCCGCTCGCGTTGGCGTAGGCGGTCAGGCCAATCGACAAGACGAAGAAAGGCAGCACGCTCCAGATGGCTTTCGCCGTGAAGGAGGCCGACGTCGCCGCTTGCGACGGAGCAGCGACGGCGAGTACGGCAAATATCAGGACAATCGCAAGTGCGGCCGGATCAGGCCGCACGCCCCCCCGCTCACGGGCTTCCGCCAACAACGCCTGGATCGACATAAGTCTATTCCTCTAGGTTTCTAGGTATATCAGGGCAAAAAAAGAGGCTCATGCAGCCTCCTCGCCGCTGGTCTGTGCGGCGTCGAGACCGGCGCAGCACTCCTCTCGGACGTACTCCAGGACATCGTTGACGGCCTTATAGTTGGCCGTGCAGATGACCTCCCGGCTGCGACGCTCCTGGTCGACCAGGCCGGCCCTGGCGAGGGTGCCGAGATGGTGGCCAAGGGTGGTGGCGGGGACGTCGAGCATGCGCTGAATGGTGCCGATATTTGCGCCGTCACGCCCGGCGCGCACCAGCAGCTTGAAGATCTGCAGGCGGGTGCGATTGCCGAGCGCCCCCAAGGCGTCTGCGGCCATTTGTTCCCGTTGTTGCTTCCGTCCGGTCATGACATATCCATACCACTAGAAAATTAGATGTCAAGGCACGGCTAACGGAATCGTGTCTGCGCATCGCCCCAGGTAGGTGTTGAGGTGGCCGGCGGGGACGGGCTCTTAGCCAGCGGGGACGCCCCGACCAACGCGATCGTCTCGTTCCAGTATCCGTCGTGGAAGGTAGGCGTCGACCACGAGCCGGACCGCGGCATATCAACCCGGTTGCGGCTCGACCAGCTCGCCACCGACAAGCGGCTGGTCGGCGCCCATCTGCCCTTCCCCGGCACGGGCTTCGTCGAGCACAAGGATCAGGCCTATCGCTTCTATCGCTTCGCCCGGCTTGACACCTCCCAAGGGCCGCTCCGGGTCGATTTCTGAGACAGCCCGACAGAGGACAATCATTGCGGACCGCGACGCTGACAAGCTTCGCCGGTTCGGCCAGTAACGCCCCGCCTGAAGTGGCTCACGATAGCTGTTGGCGTTGCCACTCGTCGGGAGAAACACCCACGTATTTCTTGAACGCGCGACTGAAGGCGGCTTCCGATTCGAAGTCGACGGCCGCTGCGACGGAGGGATGGCGGATAGCTGCCCTTAATGCACGGGCCATGTCGTCGGAGTTCGCCACCAAAGCGGGCCGTTCCCGTCGCTTTGGACCCAACCAAGACCAGACTTCAGCGGCGAATTCCATCCGGCGAGTCGCGAGATTAAGCAGGAACGTAGGTCAACCTGACGGCGGCTTCTAAGATCGGGCGACAGACTCGCTGTGACGGCTAAGATGGGCCGCAAAGCCGTCATCGCCTGACGCGGTCGAAACATTTTTCCGTAATGAGTTGCCGCCAACGCTACGCCGGCGCACTCCCGAAGGCTCCCGCGTATACACGGCGGCAAACCGTGGTATTTGGCGCACGGGACAGGATGAAACTGCGAACACCTATGTCGTTGTTATTACGATCTAATTTCCGATCAGTTGGCAGGACGTGGTCGGTTCGATGCATCCATCGGGGCCAAGAGTGTTGACGGCGCCAAGATCCTTGATGCAGTCATCCTTCCAGGTCCGGGAGCAATGCGGCGGCCACGGCCTCCTCGGCGATGGCCAGACCGTGCCGCTGCATGGTGGGGGCCAGTGCGGCATCCCAGGCGGCGGCCACCGTCGAGCCCGTGAGAGCTTGGCCGGAGGCGATGCCTGTCGCCGCGGTGTAGTCCGCCGCGCCGAAGCGCCAGGGCTGCGCGCCGAAGGACCCGATGACGAGGTTGGCGATGCGCAGGCCCGGCCAGTCGAAATCGCCGTGGTAGAGCAGGCGCGCGCCGGCCTGGGCGAGCTGCGCCAGCAGCGTGCGCTGGGCCGCCGCCGGCATGCCGTCCGTGCAGACAAGAGGGGCACAGCGCGGCCCGAGCCGGTCAGCGGCAATGGCGACCAGGTTGGGGTTCTCGCAGACGTAGGTGGTGCGGCCGGCCACTGCGAGCGGCGGCGGGCTGCGCATCAGCTGGCGCAGGCTGGCGTAGGCGGGCTCTCCGGCCTCGCCGGCGAGGTGGCCTCCACCTGCCAGCGGCAGATTGAGGACGAGGGCCGGCCGTGCCAGCTCGTTGACGAGCACCCCGGCGCGCGCCCACAGCGTGCGCCTGTCCTCCTCGGCAGCATCGGGGGCGGCGTCGTCCTCGCCCGGCGGGGCGGCCTGCCTGAGGACGGCGAGGACGAGGGTGGCCGCAGGCGCGCGGTTGTCGAGGGCATGCGCATCGCCCAGCGTCTCGGCGGCGAGCTGGGCGCGTGGCTGGCCGGGAGCGGGCAGGCGTTGGAGGACGAGGTCGGCGCGGTGGCGCAGGCGGGCGGCAGCCTCCGCGTCCTGCCTGGCGAGGCGCTTCAACAGGCCGAGCCCCACCGACGACTGCAGGAGTTGGGCGAGGCCGGGGTGCCGCGCTCCATCGGCCGCCACGGCCCAGCGTGCGGCCGTCTCGGCGCGGACGGTCGGCAGGTGGGCGATCGGGCCGTCCAGGCGCTCCAGGGCTGCCTTGAGCGACGGGGCGATGCCGGCGTTGCTCATAGCGGCGTCGATCGCCGTCACGTCGACCTGGATCGACTGCGCGTGGCGCGGGCGGCGGCCCATGAGCCTGGCCAGCGCCTCGTACTCATGCGCCGAGACGTTGCCGAGGCGGATCGTACCGCAGGGTGCCGCAGCGTCCGCCCGCTCGAAGTGCCGGCGCAGCCGCCTGCGCAGGTCGGCCAGGGCATCGCCGCCGATGAGGCGCCGCAGCCGCTCGTCCGCTTCTCCGCTCATGCCCGGCTCATGATGACGGCGCAAACCTGCGGTCGGGATCGGGCTCCGGGGTCTTGGCCCGCCCGTCCCAGGTCCAGCGCGAGACGTAGACCGCGTCGATGCCTTCCCGCCGCTGCAGCTGGCAGATCGATACGCCCGGAAGCTCGGCGTAGCAGGCCCACTCGCGCTCGCTGGTGATGACGAAGTCCAGGTCGAAGGCGCGGATCAGGCCCATGCAATGGGCGCGCGCGGCGTCGTCGATGCCGGCGAACGCCTCGTCGAGCAGCATCAGGCGCGGCGCCAGCTCGTAGCCGCCCTGCGAGTAGAAGCTCGCCACCGCCGCGAACAGCGGCACGGTGAGGCCGAGCGCCCGCTCGCCGCTGGAGGCGGGGCCCGAGAGCTTGCGCCAGCTGCCGTCCTGCCAGCGCTCCACGCGGAAGCGGTGCCACCGGCGGTAGTCGAGCGCACGCGCCAGCTGCTCCGCCAGCGTGCCGCCGCCCGCACCCAGGCCATAGCCTCCACCGCGCGTCTCGGCGCGCTCTCGCTCGGCGGCGATGCGCTGCTGCAGCATGGTGCCGACGACGTTGCGGTCCTCCGCGGTCCACAGGTCGGCGCCGGTATTGAGCAGGCGCTTGCGCGCGGCCTCCAGGCCGACGGGCGCGCCTTCCTCCTCGCTCAGCGGCTGCCACTGCAGCCGGTAGCGCACGCCGGTGGAGGTGGGGCGGATGCGCAGCTCCTCATTGATCTTGTTGCGCTGCCCCTCGGCGGCCTGCACCAGGCGCTGGATCTCGTAGGCGATCTCCGTCTGCAGATGGTTCTCCAGGATCTCGCGCTCCTTGGCGGTGAGCAGCGCGTTGCGCTCGCCGATCTCCGCCTCCAGCCGCAGCTTGAGGCTGTCCGGGCGCTCAGGCCGGCCCTGGTAGAAGATGTGGACCACGAGGCTCCCGTCGCTGTAGTCAGCCTGCTCGCGGTGGCCGCGTGCACTCAGCGCCCGCCTGAGTTCCGCAAGATCGTTGCTGACTTCCTTCTGCACTCGGCTCCAGGCTTCGTCGTCGTGCTTGATTTCGGAGAGTGCCTGCTCGGTGCGGCGGGCGAGAGTGAGCGCCGGGTCGATGGTCCAGGCGCCGGCGAGGTCCGGCAGCGGCGCCTCCGGCCAGGCCGACTGCAGGAGCCCCGTGGCCGCGAAGCGCTGGAACCGGGCGACGGCCTCGGCCCGCTCCGTGCTACGCTGCTCGAAGGTCCGGCTGGCCGTGTCCGCGGTGGCACCGGCGACGGCGCGCTTCCCCGTGCAGTCGCGCAGACGCTCGTTTCCCTCCTTGACCCGCTCCTCGCCCGCGGCCACGGCGCCGCGCGCCCCCGCCAGCTTGCGCTGCAGCTCCTCGACCTTGGCGCCGATGGTCTCGCGCAGCACGGCGAGACGCGCGTCCGCCTGCTCCGCCGCGATGCGGGCGTCGACGCAGCGCTCGTTGCAGTGGCCGAGGTCGTCGAGCGCCTCCTGCTGGCGCTCGCGTTGGCGCTGCAGCTCCGGCATGGCCTGCCGCAGCTCGCCCGCGGCCTGGCAGAGGCGGGCCTGGGCTTCGAGGTAGTCGTCCAGCGCCTCCTCCACCGCGGGTAGCGCTCCGGGGGAGGCCGGCAGCTTCAAGTCGACGGCGTCGGTCGCCAGTTGCTGCTGGGAGCGGCGCAGGATCTCCTCGGCGTCGCGGAAGCGGACGTCGGCCTCGGCGAGACGCTCGCGCGCGATCTGGGCGTCGCGCGCCCGCGCGGTGGCGGCGAGATGGGCCTGCCGCAGGACCTCGTCGGCGGGCGCCGTCCGCCACTCCTCCGATGCCTGCCGGTCGTCGCGCTCCAGCTGCCCGGCGGCCTCCTCCAGCTCCGCGAGCGCGGCGGCGATCCGTGCGATCTCATCCGCGATGACGGCTAGCCGGCGCGCACGGGCCGCGGCACGCGCGGCAAAGCCGATGTAGACCGCCTCGGGCTTGGCCCAGGCGCCCGCCAGCGCGCCGAGGCGGAAGCGGCCATCGGGCGCGATCCAGGCCTCGCAATCGCCGGGATCCTCGGCGGCGCAGGCAACGCCGGCGAGCACGCCCGAGACCGCCACAGCCGGCACGGCGCACCCCTCCGGCACCGCGGCCTGAAGAAAGGTGCCGAGCTGTGCCATGCAGGCCCGCCGCGGCACGGCCTGCGCATCGAGGATCGGCTGGCCGTCGGCACCGGACTGCAGTCGGCCGTCGGGCGAGAGCCAGGCGTCGAGCAGGCCGGAGGCCTCGATGGCGGCCTCCAGGCCGGCGCGCTGGGCGTCGCCGACAGTGGGCGCAAAGTCCATGAGCTGCCACAGCGGCGCGCCCGCCCGCGCCTCGCGCGCTTGTGCAGCCCGTGTATGCGGCGCCGGCGGACCGGTGTCGGTGCCGCTCTCCAGGCGGGCCTTTTCCTCCTCCAGAGCGGCGCGCTCGCCTTCGAGCGCCTGCCGGCGTGCGTCGAGGGCGACGCGCCGCTCGGCGGAACGCCGGCCGCATATCTGCTGAGCGGTTTGCAGCAGAAGCCGCGCCGGATTGTCGCCGTCGAGTGCGTGCACCCAGTCGGCCAGCGCCGTGACGGCGCCATGGGAGGCCGCCGCATCAACGGGCAGTTGCCTGAGCCGCGCGAGGTGGGCATCCCAGGCGTCGACATGGGCCTGCCCCTCCGCCTCCACGGCGGCATCGGCGCTGTCGCGGTCGCGTGAGGCCTGCTCGGCGGCAGCCGCCTGCTCGTCGCGCGCCTCGCGGCGCCGGGCGAGGTCCGCCTCTGCAGTCGCAACCTCTCCATGGCGGCCGCGGATCAGCGCGATGTCCTTGCGGCGTGCGGCAGCCAGCGCACGCAGGCTGGAGCACGCCTCGTCGAACCTGGGGGCGGTCAGCGCCAGGAGCGCCTCGGCGCCCGCAGCCGCCAGCGGGCCGCGCGAGAAGGCGGTGGCGATGCCGGCAGCGTCCGCATGCGCGGCGCTCTCGCCGCGGGCGGCGGCGAGCCTCGCCTCCACTTCGGCCGCGCGCTGCTCCAGGCGCCGGGTCTCCTCGGCATCACGGCGGGAGCGCCGCTCGGCCTTCCCCACGTCGGCCTCCGCCTCGGCCAGGGCGCACCGCCGCGCGTCGGCCTCCTTGGCGCTCTCCTCGAGGCGGTTGGCGTCCTTGTTGGTCGGGTCGGCATGCAGCGTCTCGAGCCGGGCGCGGGCACCGGCCAGAGCCAGCTCCGCCGCGTCGGCTGCGGCCTTGGCGGCGGCCTCCTCGGCCTCCGCCGTCTTGAGCAGGGCTTGTGCCTCGTTGCGGGCGCGGCTGGCGTTGTCGAACTCGGTCTGGGCAGTGCGCAGGCCCGCGGCCTCGCGGCGGCTGCGCGTGCCGGCGTAGATGCGGTAGCGCCGTTCGAACACGCTCACCGCCCTGGCGAGCGCCTGGTACTCCTCAAGCTGGCGGCGGTCCTCGTCGAGCTGGCTCAGCGCATCGGCCACCACCGAGATCAGGTCCTGCGGCAGCGGCGGGAGCGCCTCGCTGAGCGCATTGGAGAGCGCACCCTCGTCCGGCTTCTTGGACAGCTGCGGCTGGCGCAGCTGGATCAGCGTGTCCATCAGCGCGTCGTAGCGCTGGATGCCGAGGCGGAACAGACGCTCGTCCACGGCGCGGCGGTAACGTCCGGCAGTCTCGAACACCTGGCCGCGATCGCCCAGCGCCTCGCGCAGGCGTTCTTTCGAATGCACCACCTTCTGCGGACTGGTGAGCCACAGGTCCTGGTTGATCCGCGGGGCGTCGGCGGCATCCTCGATGAGGAAGTACCAAGCCTCCACCTGCGCCCGGCCGTCCACCGCCAGCAGGCCGGCCCCGAGCGTGAGGGTGTGCGGCTGGCCGTCCTCGGCCACGCGGCCGAATTCCAGCCACGCGTAGCCCGTGCGGCGCGTGTGCTGGCCCATGAGCAGGTTCCAGCTCATGCGCTTGCCGGCGTCGCCGTCGGGTTCGATGCGCGACGGCTTGATCTGGGCGTCGAGCAGGAACGGCAGGGTCAGCGACAGCACCTTGGACTTACCGGTGCCGTTGTTGCCGCGCAGCAGGAGGTGGCCGTCGCGGAACCAGAACTCCTCGCTGTCGTAGTGGTAGAGTTCCACGACCCCCAGCCGCAGCGGCTGCCAGCGCCTGGTCTTCGGCGTCGGCAGCGCCGGCCTTTGCGGCGCCGGCTCGGGCGGTTCCGGGAAAAAGAGCGGCGCGTCCATCATGGCGTGTTCATCATGACGTGAGCTCCATCTCCTTATCGGTGAAGAGCTGCCTAGGCGCGTCCGGCTTCCCTCCCCGGCTGCGGACGGTCGCCTCGCCGAGATGGAAGCGGGCCAGCGCCGGCAGCGGAACGACCGAGTCGTCATGCCGCTCGATGAGATGGAGCTTCTCCAAGCGCGCCACGGCCGTCTCCGCCAGCTCGGCCTCCGCGCCGGCGGTGCGGGCGGACTTGCGCCAGTACTTGCCGAACCGCACCTTTGCCTCGCGCAGGAAGGCGACGATGTCGGCCCTGCGGATGGGGACATCCGGAGCGGCATGCCCGTTCGCCTTGCCCGCGCCATCGCGGCGGCCCGGCCTCGATTGCCGCCAGCCGCGCGCGAGGAAGTCGGCCACCAGCAGCGTTGCGTGCGCCTCGGTGCCCTCGGCGGGCATGGCCACGTCGGTGAGCGCGCCCGTCTCGTCGACCAGCGCCAGGCCTTCTGCGCGGGTCTCGGCCGTGAGCCCCGTGGCCTCGCACAGGCGCGTCGCCATGGGCCCGCGCTGGTTGACGAAGTAGGCGCGCGCCTCCGGCCCCAGGCTGTCGATGTACACCACCGGGTCATCCAGCAGGCGCCGGGCCAGGTGGTGGCGCACCGCCGTCCGGCGGCCCTCCTCGCTGTCGGCGACGGGTTCCTCCACCAGCGCTCTGAGCCTGTCCTCAAGCGCGGTGGGAGCGTCCTGCGGCGCCCACGTGGAGGGTCCCCGCACGGCCGCCAGCATGCCGGCCAGCACCCGGCGGTGGATGTCGTAGAGCGCATCGGCGTGCTCGCCGCCCGACTGCACGAACGACTGCACGAACGCCTCCTCCTCGCCGGCCACCAGCCCCAGCACGCCCAGAGCCAGCAGGGTACGGCACACCGACACCAGCTCGCTCCGCTCCTGCCGGCTCGTCAGCGTGAAGCTGAATCCCAGCGCGGCCAGCTCCGGCTCGACCGCGAGGCTCAGCAGACGCTCGCCCAGGATTCGCAAAGTGATCTGCGGATCCGCCCGCTCCAGCACCGCGCAGGCGAGGCAGAGCAGCACGTAGCGGCGCCGGTCATAGTCGTCGAGGCCGCGCACGGCGCTGCCAAGGTCGGCCGGCCGCTTGAAGAGACGCGCGCCGCCGCGCTCCACCTCCAGCATCCAGCCGGTCTCACGCAGGAACCACTCGCGCAGGGCCTCCGCATGCCTGTAGACCTCGGCGAAGCCCTCGTTCTGGGGCCCGAGCAGCGGCCGCATCAGCAGGGCGCGCACGGCCTCGCGGAACTCCTCCTGCGCCACCTGCCGCTGCCGCTCGCCGGCACCGCGGCTCAGGCTGTCGCCGTCGCTGGTCCGGACACCGGTCTTGGCATTTGCCTTGGCGCCCGCTTCGGCGCTCGTCCCGCACATCGCCTATCCCGTGGGCGTGATGGTGAGCAGATGGTCGCGACCGGCGAAGATGCCCTTGGGCGTGTGGATCTCGGCGCGGCTGTCGGCCTCCAGCGGCTCCAGCCGGATGCGCAGCAGGCCGTCGCCGGTCTGGCGCTCGACGACGGTGTCCGGCCCGGCCTGCTCGGCCAGGGCCTCGCCCAGCAGGCTGAGGAACAGGCCGAAGGCGTGCGGATCGAGCGTGCCCAGCTCGGAGAGGCGCGTCGGCCGTCCGGTGGCGAGACGCAAGCGCGCGGCCTCCACCTGCCCGGCCTCCTCTGCCAGCTCCCGTTCCAGCAGCCGGCGCTCCGCGGCCCGGTCGCGCACCCGCGGCGGTGCCCCGCGCGGCGCCGCCTCGCCCCACTCGCGCAGCCTCGGGGCAATGGCAATGGGCGGCGCAACGGTCCAGCGCGTGCCCGGCGGCACGTCGGCCTCGCCCTGCGCCACCAGCGCGAGATGCCGGGCCGGGTTGAGGGCGAAGGCGGCCCGCGCCAGCCGGTGCGCTTGCGCATCGCTGGCGCAGCCGGCGAACCAGGTGGCGAACACGCGGAAATCGGCCGAGCGGTCGCTGCGGCCGGAGCGCCGCTCGTTGAGCGCACTGATCGCGGCCAGCAGCTGCGGGATTGCGGCGCGCGCCCGCGAGCGCAGCAGCTCCGCCTGCGAGGGCTCGTGGCCAGTACGGAAGAACCAGCCTTCGAGGCCGGCCCAGCGCTCGCGCCAGGCTTCCAGGGTGCGGGTCTCGGCCGCCGCCATCTCCTCGGCGTCGCCGGGCGCAGCGTCGCGCGCCTCGCGCTCGGCCACCAGCCGCAGCAGCGTGTCGAGGGCCGGCGCCACGGCCCGGATGTGCCCGGCGATGGCATCCGAGCGCCGCACCAGGTCGCCGATGAAGCGCTCCAGGTAGTCGATCAGCCGGCTCTTGTAGGCGGCGACCGCGGCGGCGCCGCCCTGCTGCAGCTCAATCGAGCGCGCCACGCCGGCCATGAAGGCCTGGGCGTTGTCGGCGAGGCTCTCGAACACGCGCACCAAGTCGCGTAGCGTCTCGTGCACCTTGGCGACATCCGGCTGCGGCTCGTCCGCCAAGCGGCGCAGGGCCTGCAGCCTGCTGGCGATATCTTCCAGCGCCACGGTCTGCAGCTCGGCCCGGCGCTGCAGCGTCTGCACGAACAAGGCGAGCGCCGCCTCCACCGCCTCGCCGCCCTGGGACAGCCGGTAGAGAAAGCGGGCACGGTAGAAATCGCTCAAGGTGGAGACACGCGACGTATCCGGATGCGACTCGAGGTTCCCCCAGTCCCGGAGCTGCATCAGTGCCGCATTCACCTCCTCGGGCGACGGCGGCCGATCCGGCCAGCGCGCCTCGGCCAGCACCTCGTCGGGCCTGAGCTGCAGCCGATACTGCCGCTTGGCCCGCGCGAACACGTCGAGGATCGCGCGGTAGGTCG
Source organism: Hyphomicrobiaceae bacterium (assembly GCA_044868325.1). Lineage (GTDB taxonomy): Bacteria > Pseudomonadota > Alphaproteobacteria > Rhizobiales > Hyphomicrobiaceae > AWTP1-13. Next base: position 1,200 of record JBIOWI010000030.1, on the reverse strand, counting down.
CGGCCTTGTCGACGCTGACATGGCGGAACAGGTCGCTGGCGCTGTCGAGTCCTTGTGGGCGCATTGGCCAACCCCGTGAAGAACAACAGCAAAACATTGCGATTCTGCCGACGGCGCCCAAGGAACTGCCATTCGCGGCGAATCGACCACCTTACCCTCAAGCCATATTAGGCGGCCCGCATAGCATCAAGACTCCTCCCGCTAGGCGTCTGACGGGGCAGTAGATGCGCTTCATATCAGCCCCGCTGCACGGGACCATTCGGGGGAGCCGGTCCGGTGCGGGCATCCAGTGCGCGCGCACCCACAGATAGCGAGGAAGCGCGGCGCCTTACGCGGCCTCGCCGCGCCGTGGCTTGATGAGCGATTCGGCCGGGATACCCAGACCTTCGCGCAGCCGACGGATCATAGTCAGCGTCAAAGGGCATGTCGAGATGAACGCGGTCTGGCCGGTCTGGCCGGATGGAATGCAGACCAACGCAAACCGATATTGGAACCTGTTCGAGGAGTGCTGATCGCGGATGTTGTCGTTGAAGTACTGGCCAGCGGACGAGGCGTTGATCAGCCCCGCGTACTTCCAGGCAGGGACGCCGTAATACGTGTAGGTGCTCCCGCTCGTGAACGTGATCTGCAAGTCGAGCGTGCGTTCGTCGTAGGCGACAGCGCGGATGGCGCTGGAGCTCAAGCAGCTTGTAGAGAATCGCGTCGCCATCGATATCCACGGCCAGCAGCGATTTCGCGGCCAGGCTCGTCACGCCTTCGAGCACATCCGAGCCCGCCATCCCGGCATCCCCGACGACGGCGCGCGCCGCTTCCAGGCTGAAGGCGCCGGCAAAGACCGCAAGCCTCCGCAAAAGCAGCTTCTCGGATGCGGACAGGATGTCGTAGCTCCAGTCCAGCGTCGCCTTCAGCGTTTGGTGCCGCGGCACGGCGGTGCGGCGGCCTTTCGCCAGAAGCGAGAAGCGGTCATTGAGCTGCGTGGCGAGCCCGCGCACGCCGAAGAGCTCCACGCGCGCTGCCGCAAGCTCGATGGCCAGGGGAATGCCATCGAGCCTCCGACAGATGTCGACAACCGTTAGTCTGAAAGACTGCGGAGGAACTCCAGCAGGGCGGCGTTGACCTCCACTGGGCGCTCCTGCTGCGTCCAGTGTCCGCATCCGGGGAGCATCTGAAGCTTCCGCAATCCCGGAACGAAATGCCTCA
>JBIOWI010000029.1:0-6380 GCA_044868325.1 Hyphomicrobiaceae bacterium | reverse complement strand
GCGCGCAGGAGATTGCCGACATTGAAGTTCTTATAAAGTCCGTAGTCCGCATACAGGGTTGTCTTGCCGTACGGCAGCCACCGCTTGCTGACGCCAAGCTGCACGTAGTGGAAATGCGCAAGTCCGTTGGCGCCGAGGGGAGAAATATCGTCATCGCGCACACCGCCGGCAACCGACGCGTAGAGCCCTGTCGGGTCATGGATCAGCGAAGCCGAGCCTCTCAGGTCCCGAAAGCGCCTGTCCGGATTGTCCATGTAGCCGAGCCCCGCGGCAAAGCGAAAGGAGCTCCACGCCGTCTGGTAGCGGGCGGCGACATCCCAAATACCGTTGTCTCCCAAAGCAGAAGAAAGTATGACGCCATTCATCAGCGGCGTGTCGTAGCGAGCAAAAACGCCGCGCAACGAGTCCACCTCGTGAGCGATCTGCCCCCATTTCAGGTCGGTGATGAAGCCGCTGCCGATGTTGAGCCACACGCCAAAGTTGGCGTTGTAGTGCAGCGCAGCATCGTTCATCTCGCTTCCCAGGTTGATCAGGGTGATGTCGTCGGTCGCGGGCGATTGCTGGCCAAAGGTCAGGCGACCGAGCTTCTTGTCCTCCACATACCAGTAGGCATGCCGAAGCCGAATCGCACCATCGCTCAGGTCACCCAAAGGGTCGCCACTCGATACCTCCGAGGACAGCGTAAACCGCGAGTCGATCTCGATCCGGTACCCCGCCGTCAGCTCGTCGACCAATTCATACCTGCCGGTTAGGCCAAGACGCGAGGAAGATGTCTCGTTGTCGATGGCGTAGGTGGCCGACTTCGTGCCATCGTCCCAATACATCAAAGCGCGGTTCAGCTGGCCGTAGATGCGAACGCTGCGTTCGGATTTCCCGGTGCCCGTCAGCGCCCCCGTAAGCGTGCTAACCACCTCTTCGAGGTCGGGACAGCAGGACGATGTGGCCGCGTCGTCACTCCACGCTGGCACCGAGCCGAGGGCAATCTGCGAGATGGCAAGGAAGAGGCCCGCTCCCCATATTCGTGCGCCACGCATACGCATACCCCGCAATCGGGCGAGCAACTGCACAAAAAGCGATACCTTGCGCGACTTGTCTTGAGCGCTTGCCGGCTACATTCGCTGGGTTACGCCCACCATCCAAATGCAACGCCCGGAATACCGCTGCAGTGGCTGGCACCTTGTCACGTGCAGAAATTATAGGTCGGCCGGCGAGTTCTTGGCGCGCTGCGCAACATAGGGATAGTGGAATCCTGTTGAAATGTGGCTCACCGGCAACCAACGCCGATCGGTGGGCCGGACACGTGGCACACCGCTGCGACGCGTGCCATCGCCCAACTCACCAAAGTCGCAGAACGGGCATAGTGGGTGGAACGAACTCGGCGGGGTCAGAACGCCAAGCGCAGGAATCCCAGCTGTGCCTCGATGGACTGACGTAGGAGCTCTGAGCGTGCCAGGTGCTTACCGCGGCACGCGGCGACGGGGCGGTGGCGGGGGAGGCTCGCCGGACGGGCCGCCGCCTGCGGCATCGGGGCTGGCGCCCGGCACCCTGGCCGAGGGCGCCCGCGCCGGCTGCGAGCACCCCGTAAGCCACAGGTCGAAGACGGGGTGCGCGAGCGGGTTGAGGCCGGGGCTCTCGGCGAACATCCAGCCCGAGAAGATGCGCTTCTGCCTGCCGTCGATCAGGATCTCGTCGATCTCCACAAACGTGGACGTCCGGGGCGGCTCCCGGGGATCGCGCGTATAGCACACGCGCGGCGTGATCTTGAGGGTGCGGAACGTCTCGGTCTTGTTGAGCTCGATGGGCAGCTGCTTGACGGCCGCCGTGACCTTGTCGAGGGCGGCGAAGTTGGCCGTGAAGTTTTCGATCCGCTGAGCGTCGGCCGGAGCGGCGCCCAGAGCCCAAAGAAGGACCAGCAGCAGCGCACCCAGCACATGGGCCCGCGCACCGCGGTCGGAACGCCAGCCTACGGTCCTGAGAGCTTTCATCGCCAAGAAGCCAGCCACGTTGAAAAAGCGAATATCGGGGGCGGGTTCAGTCGGCGGCCATGGTGCCAGAAACATGGGCGCCAATATGGTGGCCGCGCCAATCCGGGTGTGTTGGTTACTTCCCTCTCTCGGCCGAGGGCCGCCAGGATTCGTAATCCCCCGTGGCGGCCGGACGCTTGCCGCTGGCGAGGATGCTGCCGGGCGGCCGATAGGCCTCCGCGGTGCCCGTCATGTTCATGCGGTGCGGCTTCTCCCAGGGGTGAGGCACATAGGCGTCCTGCGTCGGCGGCGTGTCCACCATGTAGTGCAGCCAGCCGTGCCATTCGGGCGGCACCTGCGAGGCCTCGGCCAGATCCTTGTAGATCACCCAGCGCCGGGGCACGCCCAGCGGCCCGACACCCTTGCTCTGCTCGTAGTAGCGGTTGCCGCCGGCATCGGTGCCGACCGGCCGGCCCCTGAGCGCCGTATAGATCCGGTTGGACCAGGAATTCCCACCCCACCAGCTGAAGATCTCGCTGAAGATGCCCATGCTACCCGCATCCGGATGGGGTCGGACCCCTCGCCTCTGCGCCTCGCCCAATCTGCCAGCCTGCGCGCGAGGGGTCTGACCCCAGCGCGCGCCCGGCGTTGCCTGGCGGCTTATGGCACCCCCGGCGCACCGTGTCCACGTCATCCCGGAAAGAGGCGCAACGGCCACACCCGGCTATGTTTGGAATCGTCGTAGCGTTGCCCGCGTCGGAAGGGGTGTCCCCTGAATGACACAAGTGCGTCTGCAGTCACGCCGCCCCAACACCTGCAAATTTGGGGCCTTGGTGCAAGTTGACTTGGCTATAGGAGCTACATCTAGTAGTTCGAACGATTGGCACCTACAAGATGACGCTGCCTTCGAATCGTCATAGTGTGCAAATCACGGGCGCCGGCCGGCCGGTCGAGCGCTCTCCAGGAAAATGAGACTCCGTCGCCGGCAACGCCAGTTCGAGGGATAAAACAGGAACGGCGTAACGTCGGCATCGGAGAGAAGGACTCGCCTACGGGCGCGGCGTGTTGCGCTCGGGGCAGCGGGTTAAGACCGGTAGGGTCTGTAGCCCTAGTAGCAGTATGCGTTGCTGTACCAGGAAAGCATCAGCGCGCGATGTACTTGTTCTGCGTTTCACGCGCCCATTCGAAAAATCGGGGGCCAAGAAATGCAGATCAAGCGGCGCTTCACCACGGCGGGCAAGTCGCCTTACGAGAAAATCCCGTTCCGTCGCGCCACGTCGGAGATCAAGAATCCCGACGGCTCGGTGGTGTTCCGGCTTGAAGGCTTCTCGGTTCCCGAGCACTGGAGCCAGGTTGCGGCCGACATCCTGGCGCAGAAGTATTTCCGCAAGGCCGGCGTGCCCGCGCGCCTGAAGCGCCTGGAGGAGACGCAGGTGCCGTCCTGGCTGTGGCGCTCCGCCCCCGACGAGCGCCGCCTCGCCGAGCTGCCCGCCAATGAGCGTTCCGGGGGCGAGGCCGACGCCCGCCAGGTGTTCGACCGCCTCGCCGGCACCTGGACCTACTGGGGCTGGAAGGGCGGCTACTTCTCCAGCGAGGACGATGCCCGCGCCTTCTACGACGAGCACCGCTACATGCTCGCCATGCAGATGGGCGCCCCCAACTCCCCGCAGTGGTTCAACACCGGCCTTTTCTGGGCCTACGGCATCGACGGCCCCGGCCAGGGCCACTGGCATGTGGACCACTGGACGGGCGAGCTGTCACTGTCGCAGTCGGCCTACGAGCATCCCCAGCCGCATGCCTGCTTCATCCAGTCGATCGAGGACGACCTCGTCAACGAGAACGGCATTATGGATTTGTGGGTGCGCGAGGCGCGCCTGTTCAAGTACGGCTCCGGCACCGGGTCCAACTTCTCCAAGCTCCGGTCCGAGAACGAGAAGCTGTCCGGCGGCGGCAAGTCCTCGGGCCTGATGAGCTTCCTGCGCATCGGCGACCGCGCTGCGGGCGCCATCAAGTCCGGCGGCACCACCCGGCGCGCGGCCAAGATGGTGGTGGTGGACGCCGATCATCCGGACATCGAGGCCTACATCGACTGGAAGGTGAAGGAGGAGCAGAAGGTCGCCGCGCTGGTCACCGGCTCCAAGATCTGCCAGCGCCGCCTCAAGGCCATCATGAAGGCCTGCGTCAACTGCGAGGCCGAGGATGAGGCCTGCTACGATCCCACCAGGAATCCGGCGCTCAAGCGTGCCATCAAGGAGGCGCGGCGCGACCTCGTGCCCGACAACTACATCCGCCGGGTCATCCAGTTCGCGCGCCAGGGCTACAAGGACATAGACTTTCCGGTCTATGACACCGACTGGGACAGCGAGGCCTACCTCACCGTCTCCGGCCAGAACTCCAACAACTCGGTGCGCGTCACCGACGAGTTCCTGAACGCCGTCATCGCCGACAAGGATTGGGCGCTCACCGCCCGCCTTGACGGGCGGACCGTCAAGACCCTAAAGGCGCGCGAGCTGTGGGAGAAGATCGGCTACGCCGCCTGGGCCTCGGCCGACCCCGGCATCCAGTTCCACACCACCATCAACGACTGGCACACCTGCCCGCAGGCGGGGCCGATCCGGGCGTCCAACCCGTGCTCGGAGTACATGTTCCTGGACGACACGGCCTGCAACCTCGCCTCGCTCAACCTCATGATGTTCCGAGGCGCCGACAAGCAGTTCGACGTGGCAGCTTTCGAGCACGCCTGCCGACTGTGGACCATCGTACTCGAGGTCTCGGTGATGATGGCGCAGTTCCCGTCCCGCAAGATCGCCGAGCTGTCCTACCGCTACCGCACCCTGGGGCTGGGTTTCGCCAACATCGGCGGCTGCCTGATGGCGTCAGCGATCCCCTACGACAGCCCCGAGGGCCGCGCCATCTGCGGCGCCATCTCCGCCATCATGACGGGCGTGGCCTACGCCACCTCGGCCGAGATGGCCAAGGAGCTGGGCTCCTTCCCGGGCTACGAGCCCAATGCCGGAGCCATGCTGCGCGTGGTGCGCAACCACCGCCGCGCCGCCTACGGCTTCAGGGACGGCTACGAGAAGCTGGCCACGGCGCCGGTGCCGCTCGACGCCGCCTCCTGCCCGGACGACAAGCTGATTGCGGCGGCGCGGCGTGCCTGGGACAACGCCATCGCGTTGGGCCAGGAGCACGGCTATCGCAACGCCCAGGCCACCGTGATCGCGCCCACCGGCACCATCGGCCTGGTCATGGACTGCGACACCACCGGCATCGAGCCCGACTTTGCGCTGGTCAAGTTCAAGAAGCTCGCCGGCGGCGGCTACTTCAAGATCATCAACCAGGCAGTGCCGGAGGCCCTGCGCTGCCTTGGCTACGGCCAGGCCCAGATCGCCGAAATCGAGGCCTATGCCGTCGGTCACGGCACGCTGGCGCAGGCCCCCGCCATCAACCACGCCACGCTCCGGGCCAGGGGCTTCGCCGACGAGGCCCTGCGCAAGGTGGATGACGCGCTGAAGACGGCATTCGACATCTCCTTTGTCTTCAACCGCTGGACCCTGGGCGAGGAGTTCCTGACGAGCACGCTGAAGGTGCCGGTCGAGAAGCTCAGCGAGCCGGGCTTCGATCTGCTCGCCCACCTCGGCTTCTCCAAGGCCGACATCGAGGCCGCCAACGAGCACGTCTGCGGGGCCATGACGCTGGAGGGCGCGCCGCACCTCGATCCGAGGCACCTGGCCGTGTTCGACTGCGCAAGCCCCTGCGGACGCAAGGGCAAGCGGTTCCTGTCGGTGGAGAGCCACATCCGCATGATGGCGGCCTCGCAGCCGTTCGTCTCGGGCGCCATCTCCAAGACCATCAACATGCCGAACGAGGCGAGCGTGGAGGACTGCAAGGAGGCCTACGTGCTCTCCTGGCGCCTCGCGCTGAAGGCCAACGCGCTCTACCGCGACGGCTCCAAGCTCAGCCAGCCGCTCAACGCCCAGCTGCTGGCCGACGACGCCGAAGCCGAGGAGGTGGTGGAGCAGCTCACCGCCGACAAGCCCATGGCAGCGCGCGCGGCCGTGGCGGCCGAGCGCATCGTCGAGCGGATCGTGGAGCGCGCCCGCGAGCGCGAGAAGCTGCCCGGTCGCCGCAAGGGCTATACCCAGAAGGCGTCGGTGGGCGGCCACAAGGTCTACCTGCGCACAGGAGAGTACGACGACGGGCGCCTCGGCGAGATCTTCATCGACATGCACAAGGAAGGCGCCGCCTTCCGCTCGCTGATGAACAACTTCGCCATCGCCATCTCCCTGGGCCTGCAGTACGGCGTGCCGCTGGAGGAGTACGTGGACGCCTTCACGTTCACGCGCTTCGAGCCGGCGGGCCTGGTGCAGGGCAACGAGACCATCAAGAACGCCACCTCCATCCTCGACTACATCT
>JBIOWI010000028.1:0-6751 GCA_044868325.1 Hyphomicrobiaceae bacterium | reverse complement strand
GCAGCGGGCCGGAGCGGTTCCTGGAGACCTACTACGTGCTGGCCGAGCTGGTGCGGGTGCTGGGCGACACGCCCGACACCCGCGGCGCCGAGGGCCTGGGCCGGCTGGTGGCCGAGCTGCACGCGCTCCGGCGCATGTCGGTCTCGGTGGCCGGCATGCTGCATGCGGGCAGGGAGCCGGTGGTGGAGGCCGCCATCGTCAAGGACGTGGGCACCCTCTGGGAGCAGAAGCTGCCCGCCCGCGCCCGCGACCTTGCCGCCTTCGTGGAGGACGTCGCCGCCAACCGCGCCACCTTCGAGGAGCAGCTGGCCTACGCCACGCTGATCGCGCCGAAGCTCACCATCCAAGGGGGCACGACGGAGATCCTGCGCGGGATCATCGCCAGGGGGCTGGGGCTGCGGTAGGGTGCAATGCCGCTTTCGAGGCGGAGCAAGCGGGCGATCCGCCGCCAGTGGAATATGCTTTGGCCCGTTGCTACCGCGCCCGCCGAAGCATCCACCCCGAGCCCGCAGGCACAGTGCCGGGAGCCAAGCAGCAGGAGGCTCCCGATGACCGTCACCGTCTTCATCCGCTACCGGCTCGATCCGTTCAAGAGGGCCGCTACGCCCGAGGCTGGCTCGAGATCATCCCCCGGTGCGGCGGCGATCTGGTCGGCTACTGGATGCCGCACGAGGGGACCGACAACATCGCTTACGGCCTCATCTCCTTCGCCAGCCTCGCCGACTACGAGGCCTATCGTGCCAGGCTCAAATCCGACCCGGCGGGTGCCGCCAATTTCACGGCCGCCGAGGAGCAGCGCTTCATCCTCGCCGAGGAGCGCACCTTCCTGCGCAAGGTCGAATAGCCGTACGCCGCGCTAGCAGCACCCCGGCACGCCGCATGCCGCTGCCGGCGCCCAGCAGACGCGGCGCTCGCCGGGTTGCCCGTGCACGACGGATTCGATCTCGCTGCGGTCGAGGCCGATGTCTTTCAGCGTGCGGTCGTCGAGGCCCTGGAGGATGGCGACGGTGTCCCGCTCCGCCCTGCGCATCCAGTATCGCGTCCAGGCGCGCTGCGTCATGCCAGCCACCCTGTGACCGAGGGCGCCCCGGCCTGCAGACCGGCTCGCCAGTTTTCTCGCATGTGCCATGACTTCTCTCCCCGATGGGTAGCCACACTTCAGAGCGATACGCGCAAGCGGCATGGGTCTTCCTTTGTGCTCGCGGGGGGCGATTCGCAGGCTGCGAGGCCAGTCCTCACCCCCAGCGCGGTCAGCGGCCCTCGCCCAGCGCCGGCCGGCCTGGAGCCGGCCACGTTTGCGCGGTGCCGCGCGGGCAGAGCAGGCTCTGCAGCAGGCGCCGAAGGATCTGCGCCCGCTCCAGGCGCGCGGCAGCGTGCAGGGCCTGGATGCGCTCGTGCCGGCCGGTGTCGGGATCGTCCGTCATTTTATTAATCCTCACAGACAAGTGGGTTTAGTGTGAGGGCTTAGGCCGGTACCGTCGGCGCCGCAAACGACGATATCTCGTCTCAAGCCTGAGAGATTCTAAAGGCCCGCCCATGCGTCCCCTGCCGCCCCTCAACGCGCTCAGGGCCTTCGAGGCCACGGCGCGGCACCTGAGCTTCTCCAAGGCCGCCGACGAGCTGCACGTCACGCCCGCGGCGCTCAGCCATCAGATCCGCGGGCTTGAGGACCTGCTGGGTCTCAAGCTCTTCCACCGCCGAGCCCGCTCCATCGAGCTGACCGAGCCGGCGCGGCTCATCTATCCGGGCATCCGCACCGGCTTCGAGGCGATCCGCGAGGCGGTGGACCGGCTGGGTCGCGGCCAGCAGGACCGCATCCTGGTCGTCAGCTCCACGCCCGGCTTCACCGCCAAGTGGCTGGTGCCGCGCCTCTACCGCTTTCTCGGGCGCCACCCCGACATCGAGACGCGCATCACGGCAAGCGCGGCCTACGCGAACTTCACAAGCGACGGCGTGGACGTGGGTATCCGGCTCAGCCCCGGCGTGCACCCCGATCTCTATGTCGAGAAGCTCTCCGACGAGTGGCTGCTGCCGCTGTGCAGCCCGCGCCTCCTCAACAGCGAGCACCCGCTGCGGTCGCCACAGGACCTCGCGCACTTCCCGCTGATCCAGGTGGACTTGCCCGGCCTGGTGCCAACGTGGGCGGACTGGCTTAGCATGGCCGGCATCGACGGCATCGACAGCACGCGCGGGCTGCGGCTGAACGTGGCCGACCATGCGCTCGACGCCGCCAGCGAAGGCATGGGCGTGGTGCTGGCCTATAAGATGGTCGCCTCCCGCGACATTGTGCTGGGGCGCCTCGTGCCTCCGTTCGGGCCGGAGATCCCGGTGCCGGGGCGCGCCTACTATCTCGTGTGCGCCCGCGGCCAGGAGAAGCGCGCCACCGTCAAGGCGTTCCGCGACTGGGTGTTCGCCGAAATGGAGGAGACGCACGCAAGCCTCAAGGCCGCACTCGCGCGGGCGGCAGACAAAAAGGTCAGCCTCGCCGGGCCCGACCCCCTACGCTCGCAAGGCGCCGTCGCTCACGCCGGCTGCAACCGCTCCCGCGGCAGCGGCGGGAAGGCGAGCGCCATCGCCATTGCGCCGAGGCCCACCGCGGCCGAGCCGATGAAGAACCAGGAGTAGGCGCCGAGCGGGCTAGTCCGACCGACGGCTCACGGTGGGTGGCGATCCACGGCTGCTCTGCCTCACCCCGCCCCTGCCCATGCGGCCAGTGGACGAACGGCGCGTTCCGGGACACCTCTTGGGCATGCACAACCGATGCTCCCTGGAGGTTCTATGAGCAAGACGTTGCAGGAGCTGTCCGCCGCGCTGGAAGGCTTCGTGGCCAGCCTGGCGCCGAGCCTCGTTTCCGTCGCTTCCCGCCGCATGCGTGCGTCGGGGTTCGTCTGGCGCGCGGGGTTGATCGTCACCTCGGACGAGGGGCTCGCGGAGGAGGGCGAGGTTCGTCTGACGCTGCCCGGCGGCGAGGAGGTCGCCGCGCAGATCGCCGGCCGCGACCCGAGCACCGCCGTCGCGCTGCTGAAGGTCGAGCGAGCCGACTTGCGCCCCGTGGCGATGGCGGCAACCGTACCCGCGGCAGGGGCGCTCGCCCTTGCCCTGGGCGCCGAGGGGGGTGCGCCGACCGCCGCCCTCGGAGCGGTTGCCGTGAGCCGGGGGCCGTGGCAATCGATGCGCGGCGGCGAGATCGACGCGCGCCTGGAGCTCGACTGCCGCCTGCGGCGGGCGGCCGAGGGCGGACTTGCGGTCGATGCCGCCGGGCAGCCCTTCGGCATGACGGTGCTCGGACCGCGGCGGCGCGTGCTGGCGATCCCCTCGGTCACCATCGCCCGCGTGGCGGCGCGGTTGGAGCGGCACGGGCGCATCCCGCGCGGCTATCTCGGGCTTGGGCTGCAGCAGGTCACCGTCGACGGCGGCGGCGCCGGCCTGATGGCGATGAGCGTCGACCCGAAGGGACCCGCAGCGACCGCCGACATCCGCCAGGGCGACGTTCTGACGGGCGTTGACGGCAGTCCGGTCGGAAGGCTGCAATCGCTACTGAGCTCGCTGGGTCCCGACAGTGTCGGCAAGGTGCTCGCCATCGAGCTCAAGCGCGGCGGCCAGGTGCTGCAGACGAGGATCGAGATCGGAGAGAGGCCCGCGGCTTGACGGAAGGGCATGCGAGAGACGGCGTGCGGCTGGCGATCGACGTGGGCGATCCCGCCCTCGCCGATCGCATCGCTGCCGCCATGAGCGGCGTGGACGGGATAGAGCTGGTCGGTGCCGGCGATCGGCCCGACGCGGTCGTCGTCGCCGGCGACCGGACGATGCATGAAGCGGAGGCCGACGTTGCCCTCACGCCGCGCGAGCTGGAGGTGCTGGCCCTGGTGGCCGAGGGCGCCTCCAACAAGCTGATCGCCCGCCGCCTCGGCATCTCGGTCCACACGGCGAAGTACCACGTCGCCTCCCTGATGGAGAAGCTCGACGCCGTCAGCCGCACGGACGCCGTCGCGCACGCGGCGCGGATAGGGGTGCTGCATCTTTGAGGGGGCGTGGCGCTCATTCCAACTTGGCTGGCGACGAGAAGGGTCTGGTCGCGTCAACGACGAACATCACCAGCTGATCCAGATCGGTGGCGCCGGCGCTGAATACTTCCATCGCAGTATCGGCACCGTGTCCGGCCATGGACTGACCCGCCTCGGCATAGGCGACGCCATGCGGAGTCCTCTGGCCAAGCTTGCCGGCCAACACGTAAAACGCCTCCGAGCCCGGATGCGTGTGCACAGGCGTCTTGGCACCGGGCGGGCCGCTCGCATGATTGATCCGAAGCAGGTACTCCGACGCCGCGATTGCGGGCACGGGTCCGACCTCGGCGATCTTGCTGCCGCCTGTGGTCGCACCGCCCTTGGGGCCCAGTGTGAAGAGCCAAGCCTTGGCGGCGATTGCGGCGGCCAGCGAGGTCGGGCCTGCGGCGGCCTGTGCCTCGCCGAGCGTTGGAAAAACCTCGATCCGCCAGTAGAGCGGCCCTGCCGGTAGCTGCGCGAGCTTCTTCTCCACAACTGGCTTCACGGAGAGCGCCTGTTGCGCCGCAGACGGGGACAGCGGCATTCCCACAGCGCACAGCACCACCGCGAGAGGAAGGACCCTGCAGCGTAGCGATGTGGCCTGTCGCATCGTTCTTCTCCTTCCGTTTCGGATTGCCGAGGATGCCGCGTACATCGTTCCGACATGTCGGGGTGGACAGCTATTCGATTTCCGCCGCGCCTATGCAGTTATCGCCGTGAAATGTTAGGGTCGGGCTGCGCTCCTTAACGAAGAACGCAAGATGGCTGGACGCGACGCCGAACCGGACAGTGAGTGGCCTGCCGGCAGGATATCGGAATTGCCGCTGCCCGCCGATCTCGCGCGTGCGCTGCGCTGGCTTCGCAGCCATCTTGCCGAGCCGATCGACCTTGAACGACTGGCATCGGTGGCCGGTGTGCGGCCCCGCACGCTGGAAACGCATTTCAAGACGTTCTTGGGAACGACGCCGCTCGGATGGGTGCGCCGAATGCGGTTAGCCCGCGCCCGCAGGGAGCTGGAACGTGCCCGCGCCGATGCGACGGTGACGGACGTCGCTCTGGCCAGCGGCTTCACCCAGCTCGGTCGCTTCGCCGCCAGTTACCGGGCGGTCTTCGGCGAGGCACCTTCGACGACCTTGCGGCGCAGCCGCCACGCATGGGCGGGCGCCGACGAGGTCGACGACGAGGCTCTCCGCCTCACTTGGCAGGTGATGCCGAACGTGTTTGCGATCGCTCCGCGCGAATGCGGAGAGGCGCTCGATGCCCTCGAAAGCGTTCTTCGAATGGCGCCGGACTATGGCCTGCCGGTCGCGCTTGCCGCATGGTGCTGGGCACAGCGCGCGGCGCACGGGTTCAGCGCCACTCCGCGGCAGGATCGCGACCATGCGCTGCAGCTGGCCGGACAGGCCCGCGGGCTGGCAGCCAACGACGCCCTGGCCTTGACGCTGGCGAGCGGTGCCTTAACCCTGGCGCATCGCCTCGAGGATGCGGACCGTTTGCTGGAGCGCGCTCTGGCCCTCGATCCATCCCTGCCGTATGCCTGGGTGCGCCGCGGCTGGGCCTCGGTCTACATGGGCGATCCTGGAGCAGCTCATCGTGAATTGAGGATCGCGCTGGAACTGGCGCCAGTCGGGCCGATGCGGCACATCGCGTTCATCGGTATGGGCTGCGCACATTTTGCGTCCGGACGGTACGAGCGGGCGGCACGCTGGGTCGTGAGCGGGACGCAGGCTTTCCCGGGAGCTGTCTGGGCGGACCGCATTGCCGTCGCTGCTGCCGTTCACGCCGGCGCCAGGGCAGAGGCGTGCCGCATTGCCCGCCGGCTCCTGCGCAAGGACCCGCATTTGACGGTCGACGGAGCGAGGAATGCCTGGCCTTTTCCCGCAGCCTTCATGACCCATCTCGCTGACGGACTTAGAGCTGCCGGCGTGCCGCAAAGTTGAGGATATCCCCTCATTGGTCTCCGTCGGCTTTGGGTCAACCCTTGGCATAACCGGTTCGGCCGTCTTGGAGCCGGATCTGCCAATGGAAAGGCCTACGCCGGCGCCTCGGCGCCCGCCTCCACCAGCCGCACGATGTCGCGCATGATGGCATTGAGGCGGAAGTCCTTGGGGGTGAACACGGCGGCGACGCCGAGGCGCTTCAGGCTCTCGGCGTCGTCGGGGGGGATGATGCCGCCCACCACCACGGGCACGTCGTCGAGGCCGCTCTGCTTCATGCGCGCCATCACCTCTGCCACCAGCGAGGTATGGCCGCCGGAGAGGATGGAGAGGCCGACCAGATGCACGGCCTCGTCGCCGGCGGTGCGCACGATCTGCGCGGGGGTGAGGCGGATGCCCTCGTAAACCACCTCCATGCCGCAGTCGCGGGCGCGCACGGCGATCTGCTCGGCCCCGTTGGAGTGGCCGTCGAGGCCGGGCTTGCCGACCAGGAGTTTGATGCGGCGGCCGAGGCGCTCGGAGACGCGGTCCACCTCGGCGCGCACCTCGGTGAGGCTCTCCTCGGTCGCCGGGACGGTGGCGCCGGACCCACGGCCGACGCCGGTGGGCGCGCGGTACTCGCCGAACACGGCGCGCAGCGCAGCGCCCCACTCGCCGGTCGTCACGCCGGCCTTGGCGCAGGCGATGGACGGCTCCATGACGTTGCGGCCTTCCCGCGCGGCGGACTCCAGCTCGGCCAGCGCCGTGCTCACGGCGGCCTCGTCGCGGGCG
>JBIOWI010000027.1:0-17079 GCA_044868325.1 Hyphomicrobiaceae bacterium | reverse complement strand
CGCACCCCGCTATGTGCGACCGGGTTGATCCCTGACCCCACCACTCACCCCTTGGCGAGGCCGGCGGCCTTCATGGCGGCGCCCATGGCGGCATCGCCCTTGGCCATGAAGCCGGCGAAGCCGGCCGCGTCGGCCCAGCGCACGCCGAAGCCGCGGTTGGCCATGAACTCCCGGTACTCCTTGGACTCGTTGACCGTCTTGAGCGCGGCGGTGGCGGCGGCGGCGATGTCGGCCGGCAGGCCCTTGGGGGCGGCGAAGCCGCGCCAGGCGCCGGTGGTGTAGTCGATGCCCATCGCCTCTTTCAGCGTCGGCACGTCCTTGAAGGCGGGGTTGCGCTCGGCCGCCATCACGGCAAGGCTGCGGGCCTTGCCGGCCTCGATGATGGCGCGCGCCTCCGGCACCGAGCAGGTGACGAGGTCGAGCCCGCCGGCCGCCAGGTCCTGCATGGCCGGCGCCGCGCCGTTGGAGGGCACCCAGGCCACGTGGTCGGGCTTGAGGCCCATGGCCAGCAGCCAGCCCACCAGCGCCAGGTGCCAGATGCCGCCCTGGCCGGTGCCGGACGCCTTGAGCTTGCCCGGCGCCGCCGCCTTGATGGCGTCGGCCAGCTCCTTCACGGTCTTGTGGGGGCTGCCGGCGGAGACCTGCACGCCCGGCGGGTCCTCGTTCATGAGGGCGAGCGGCGTGTAGCTGTCGGGCTTGAGCTCGGTGAGCCCCTGCCAGTGCATCATCGAGATTTCCACGGTGACGATGCCGAGCGTATAGCCGTCGGGCGGCGCCGAGGCGATGGCCGCATGGCCCACCACGCCCGAGCCGCCGGTGCGGTTGACGACGTTGACGGGCTGCTTCAGCTCCTTCTCCAGCACCGCGGCGACGATGCGCGCGGTGGCGTCGGTGCCGCCGCCAGCCGCCCACGGGCAGATCAGGGTGATGGGTCGGCTGGGCCAGGCGCCCTGTGCCCGCACCTGCGGGAAGCCCAGCGTTGCGGCGGCACCAGCGGCCGCGCCGCCGATCAGGACTCTCCTGCGCGTCGTTCCCTGCTGCATCGTCTCCTCCGTCTATGTTCTTTGTGGCCATGATACCGGAAACGACACGGAGAGCCACAGCTTCGAGCGCCGAATACAAGTGTGATCACGGCGGTTGACACCAGACCTGACGGAGCGCCAAGATGGAGCCGGGTCGATACACCCGCCGCCTGCGCCCCTTCGGGGATGGTGAACGTATCAATCTCACTCCGCACCCTCGCCATTGGCGAACGGGTCGGCAAAGCGGGCACCGATCTTTCCGTTCGCCGATGAAGAGGTGCTCCCATGCGCGATTTCCGCGATGCGAAGACGATGGCGCATGCCCTGCGCAATGCGTTGCAGGCCAAGGCCGTCGAGACCACCCACAGCGAGTGTCTGGAGCTGATCGCGAAGGCGTTCGGCTTCGAGAACTGGAATATTCTGGCCGCCAAGATCGAGACGACCCAAACGCGCGCGTCCGGCGCATCGCCGCTTGCGCCCGCAGAAGAGCAACAGCCCGAAAAACCGAAGATCCTCTATTGCTCGTTCTGCGGCAAGAGCCAGCATCAGGTTCGCGCCCTCATTGCTGGACCGACGGTCTTCATCTGCGATGAATGCGTCGGATTGTGCAACGACATCGTTGCGGACAAGGAGATCCTGGGCCTGCTGAAAACGGACGGGGAGAGTGAGAAGCAAGACTATCCGGCGGCGTTCGAGCACATTCGCGCGATGTCGATCGCCGACCTGATGTCTTGCCTGGACCGCAGCAGAAAGGGCGCGGAGCGTTATCGCGCCGAAGCGCACCTCATCCGGCAAATTCTTACCATGCGGGACGGCGCACCGCCGGTCGCGGATGTCGTGACGTCGCCCCGCTTCACTCATTTGCAGGACAAGACGAGGGAAGACCTTCTCGCACTCGAGCAGCAGGCTAAGCGCGGGCAGAAGGCATATGAAGACGTGCTGCGCATTGCATCGGCGGTGGTCGAGGTGCGCGGGCCCGTCAGCTGATCTTGCGGTGATTGGGTGTCAGACCCTCTGGGTCTGACACCATTGCATGAACCGTGTCGAAAGTACCCGGCTCCAACAACGGCGCCGCAGCCATGGTGTTAGACCCAGAGGGTCTGACACCTACGCGACGCCTACACCCGCACCTTGAACGGATTGAAATCCGTGTTGCGGTCGTAATAGTCCTCGTTCTCGGCGCGCTTGAGGAAGGCGACGATGCGGTAGGTGACGGGAAGGAAAGCGACCTCGACCAGCGTCTTGGTGACGAACTGGCTCACCACCAGCGTCATCACTAGCTCGTTCGGCATGATGCCGGAATTGTAGAAGGCGAGCGGATAGAACAGCGCCGAGTCCACCGCCTCGCCGGCCACGGTGGAGCCCACGAAGCGGGCGCCCTGGTAGCGGCCGTCGGTCCAAACCTTCATCTTCGCGAGCACGAAGGAGTTGACGAACTCGCCGCAGAAGTAGGCGAACATGGAGGCAAGAGCGATGCGCCAGGTGTTGCCGAAGGCGATCTCGTAGACCTTCTGGTTGGGCCAGCCTGGGGCCGGCGGCAGCGCCACCACCACGGCCGCCATCACCGCGGCGAACAGGAGCGCGGCGAAGCCCGACCAGATCACGCGGCGCGCCCGGCTGTAGCCGTAGACCTCGGTGAGGATGTCGCCGAACACGTAGGAGATGGGGAAGAACAGCACGCCGGCGCCGAAGGTGACGGCGCCGATCAGCGGCAGGTCTACCTGCGCCGCCTTGGCCGGTCCGATCAGGTTGGAGCACACCAGGACGACGACGAACGCCACCATCACGAATTCGAAGTAGCGGTATTGGCGCTGCTGCTGCATGAGTGGCCCCCAAGCTCTATGGCTGCCCCAGGCTAGACTTGAGGGCGGCCGGCGCAAAGCGGGAACGATGCACGTCCATGCCGCCGCCGCGCCAAGGCTGTCCCGTACGGGGCGCCGTCCTCAACGCCGGAGACTTGAGCGGAGACTTGAGCCGTGGGCAGGAAGAAACCCGACCTGGTGGCGCTGGGCCATCCCAGCACCCTCCCCGAGAGCCCCGAGAAGGCGCTCCTGGAGCGCGTGCCGAACCCGCATCCCGATGCGGCCTATGTGGCGCGCTTCACCGCGCCGGAGTTCACCGCGCTGTGCCCCATCACGGGACAGCCGGATTTCGCGCACCTCGTCATCGACTACGTGCCGAAGGCCTGGCTCGTCGAATCCAAGTCGCTGAAGCTCTACCTCGCCACGTTCCGCAATCACGGCGCCTTCCATGAGGACTGCACGGTGGCCATCGGCAAGCGGCTGGCGGCGCTGCTGGAGCCGCACTTCCTGCGCATCGGCGGCTACTGGTACCCGCGCGGCGGCATCCCCATCGACGTGTTCTGGCAGACCGGCACGCCCCCTGCCGGCGTGTGGCTGCCCGACCAGGGCGTCGCGCCCTATCGTGGGCGCGGCTGACCGGAGCGGGCAGCGTAGCGCGTGCCCTGGCGGGTCGAGCGCTGCGTCGTGTAGTACCGCACTTCAGGCGCCCTGGCAGCGAAACGGGCGCGACGCGCAACCCTGCTGGCGGTCCGCCGCTGCACCTTTCTCGCCGCAGGGATGCTCGGCTGCGCGTCGGCGCGGGCTGTCCTGGCCGGGGAGCGCGCCGCCGCTACCGTTGGCGCCCTGCCATCGTTCCAGGCATAGCCGCGCTGAACGCTGAGCCCCGGGAACAACAACGCCGCCGGGTTGAAGTGACCGCCGGTGCTCTTGCGCACCTCGTAGTGCACATGGGGGCCGGTGGAATGACCTGTGCTGCCGAGCAGGCCCAACAGATCGCCCTGCTCCAGCAGGGTGCCGATGCCGGCAACGATGCGCTGCAGGTGCCCGTAGTAGTGCTGACGTCCAGAGGGATCGCGCGTGATCACCAGATTGCCGTAGCCGCCGCGCCGTCCCGCGAAGGTCACCTTCTGCTTGCGCGTCGTGGCGCGCACCGGCGTGCCGAGCGGAGCGGCGAGGTCGATCGCCGGATGATGGCGTCCCTGGTGGAACATGCTGGTCACCCGCCCGTGGCCGATCGGCATGATGAACTCCTGTGGCCGCTGCGCGATCTGCGGCTCCGGCACCACCAGGGGCGGCAGTTCCGGCTCGACGAAGAACGGGCGCAGCTTCGCCAACGGTGCGGCGCCTTCGGACGGCCCCGCCTCATCGGCGCTGGCAACCCTGCCGAAGGCCGCGGCGACGGCCTCGGCGGCACTGCCATCGCCCATGTCGAGCAGCGGGCGCCCGGCCGGCTCGGCCCGCAGCACGCCCTCCAGAACCAGGGCTGGCGGAGCCAGAGGCTCGATGACCGATGGCGTCTTGCTGACAAAGGTCGTGGCGGCGGGCACCACCGCCGGAGCTAACGACGGGGTCAGGGACGCCGACGGCACGCCGACCGCCGTGCGCTGCCCATGCTGGGCATCCCCCAGTCCAGCCGCCTGCTCGAACGTGCCGGCGACGAATCCGACAGCGAAAAAGCTCAACGCAACCCGAGTGATACGCATTCCCCCTCACACACAAACGTTGCAAGTGCGCCGTATCTGTTTGGAGGGATGGGCATTCTGTGGGCAGCGCTACGCGGCGGGGCGACGCAGCGTAGGCGTGGCCGCACGCTGAGCGCCGTGCCGCGGTGCGTGCAGCGACGATAACGACCCGAGATTCAATTGGTTAGGATTGGATGTGCAGAGATGCCACAGTGTGGCGAAACGGCCAACGCATAGCTGATTCGTCGGCCCGTAGGGTGGGTTAGCCGCGAAGCGGCGTAACCCACCGTTGGCAATCGACCGCGTCGAGGATGTCGACGGGTGGGTTACGGGCCTTCGGCCCTAACCCACCCTACGATCCGGCGACACTGCCTCCGCCGCCAGGCGCTCGACGGCGGTGGCGAGCGGCAGCACCTCCTGCCTGTCGCTCCCCAGGCGCCGCTGGGAGACGGTGCGCTCCTCGGCCTCGCGCTTGCCGACCACCAGCAGCACCGGCACCTTGGCCAGCGAGTGCTCGCGCACCTTGTAGTTGATCTTCTCGTTGCGCAGGTCGGCCTCGGCGCGCAGGCCCGCCCGTTGCAGGGCGGCCAGGACCTCGCCGGCGTAGGCGTCCGCGTCCGAGACGATGGTGCACACCAGCGCCTGCAGCGGTGCCAGCCATAGCGGCAGATGGCCGGCGGTGCTCTCCAGCAGGATGCCAGTGAAGCGCTCCAGCGAGCCGAACAGCGCGCGGTGCACCATGACCGGCGTTCTCTTCTCGCCGTCGCGGTCGATGTAGAACGCGCCGAACCGGGCCGGCAGGTTGAAGTCCACCTGGGTGGTTCCGCACTGCCAGTCGCGGCCGATGGCGTCGCGCAGCACGTACTCGAACTTGGGGCCGTAGAAGGCGCCCTCGCCTGGGTTGATGCCGGTCTTCACCTTGCCGTTGGACAGCGCCCGGATGTCCTCCAGGATCTCGGACATGACCGCCTCGGCCTGGTCCCAGAGCGCATCGTCGCCCACGCGCTTATCGGGCCGGGTGGAGAGCTTGATGGTGATCTCCTCGAAGCCGAAGTCGCGATAGATCGAGAGGATCAGGTCGTTGATGGCAATGCATTCCGCGGCCAGCTGCTCCTGGGTGCAGAACACATGCGCGTCGTCCTGGGTGAAGGCGCGCACGCGCATCAGCCCGTGCAGTGCGCCCGACGGCTCGTAGCGGTGCACGGCGCCGAACTCGGCCACCCGGTAGGGCAGTTCCCGGTAGGAGCGCAGCCCGTGCTTGAAGATCTGGATGTGTCCAGGGCAGTTCATCGGCTTGATGACGAACTCGCGCTCGTCCTCGGTCACCGTGGTGAACATGTTCTCGCGGAACCACTCCCAGTGGCCCGAGGTCTCCCACATGGACTTGTCGAGGATCTGCGGTGCGTTCACCTCGTGGTAGCCCGCCGCGTTCTGCCGCCTGCGGACGTAGTTGATGAGGCCCTGGAACAGCTCCCAGCCCTTCGGGTGCCAGAACACCACGCCCGGCCCCTCCTCTTGGAAGTGGAACAGGTCCATCTCGCGCCCGAGCTTGCGGTGGTCGCGCTTCTCAGCCTCCTCGATCTGCTTGAGGTAGGCCTTCAGCTCCTCCTCGGTGGCCCAGGCGGTGCCGTAGACGCGCTGCAGCCGCTCCCTGGTGTGGTCGCCGCGCCAGTAGGAGCCAGCAAAATGCGTGAGCTTCAAAGCCTTGCCGATCTGGCCGGTTGAGGTCATATGCGGGCCGCGGCACAGGTCGAGCCACTCGCCCTGCTTGTAGATCTTGAGGTCCTCCCCCTCGGGGATGGCGTCGACCAGCTCGACCTTGAAGAGTTCGCCCTTCCTCTTGAAGTGCTCCTTGGCCTGCTTGCGGCTCCAGAATTCCTTGGTGAAGGGGGCGTTGCGCGCGACGATCTCGCGCATCTTGGCCTCGATCTTCTCCAGGTCGTCGGGATGGAACGGGTCCGTCTTGGCGAAGTCGTAGAAGAAGCCGTTCTCGATGACGGGGCCGATGGTGACCTGGGTGCCGGGCCACAGCGCCTGCACCGCCTCCGCCATCACGTGCGCGGCGTCGTGCCGGATCAGCTCCAGCGCCTCCGGATCGGTGCGGGAGAGGATCTTGACGCTCGAATTCCTCTCGATCGGGTCGGCCAGGTCGGCGAGCCTGCCGTCCACCGTCATGGCGACGGCGCGCTTGGCGAGCGATTTCGAGATGCTTTCGGCGAGGGCCTTGCCGCTGATGCCGCGGCGCACGGAGCGCTTGGCCCCCGTCGGGGAAAGTCACGGTAATGTCGTTCACGGCTCTTCTCTCACTCGCTGCAAACCACGCAGGTAAGATGCTGCATCTGCCGCAGGGCGGTTGGGCCACCGGCTTGTGCCCCGCGGCGCGACCCGATGTCAAGTTGGCGGCCAACCCCCACCAAGCCCAGAATTCTATCGATGCCACGCGCCCTGCCCTTGACGCTCGCGCCCCATCGACGCGGTCGCAGGAACTCGCCTGCGACACAACGAAAGTAGAGATTTCACATTGCCGGAAATATTGCATATGCTCTATCTTGCGGCTGGGGCGGGCACGCCGAAGGCCCGCCACGACCGTGCTGCACGCCCAAAGAACTAGAGACGTTTGCTGCAACAACGGTTCGAGGGGGAGGGAGAAGTGAGAGCCGCCGCATTATGCGCCGTCGTCGTGACGGCCTTGCTGGGAGTCCTGGCACCGAGCCTCGCCCAGCAACCCGCTGCCAAGCGGCCGCTGCAGCTGCCAGGCGAGGCTGCACGCCAGTTGGCCCTGCGCGACGAGCTCAACCAGAACACCGTCACGGTGATCTCGGGCAATCCCAACGGAACCTATCTCTACCTCGCCTACGACATGTCGGCGGTGCTCGACGACGGCAACAAGCTGCGGGTCCTGCCTGTGATCGGCAAGGGCGGCTACCAGAACATGATGGACGTGCTGCACCTGAAAGGTGTCGACCTCGGCATCACGCAGTCCAACATCATGAGCTACCTCAAGAGGACGGGTGAGTTCGGACCCAACATCGACCAGCGCATCGCCTTCATCTCCAAGCTCTACAGCGAGGAGATGCACATCCTCGCCGGGTCCGACATTGAAAGAGTGCAGGACTTGAGCGGCAAGAAGGTGAACTTCAGCGACGTGGGCAGCGGGACGCAGTTCTCCACGCGACTCATCTTCGAGCTCCTGGGCATCAAGGCGACGGAGATCAACGTCGGCCAGGCCGATGGCTACCAGATGGTGAAGAGCGGCGAGATCGCCGCCACGGTCCTGATCGCCGGCAAGCCGACCGGCTCGTTCGGCAAGTTCAAGCTGGAGCCGGGCATGAAGCTGCTGACCGTCCCCTACACCGAGGCGCTCGAGCAGGACTATTTCCCCGCCAAGCTCACCAGCGAGGACTATCCGGCGTTGGTCCCCAAGGGGACGGCCATCGATACAGTCGCCGTCGCATCCGTCCTGGCGGTCTACAATTGGCCGCGGGACACCGACCGCTACCGCCGCGTCGCCTCCTTCGTCGATGCCTTCTTCACAAAGTTCGCCGACTTCCAGAAGCCCGCCCGGCACCCGAAGTGGAAGGAGGCCAACCTCAACGCGACCCTGAAAGGCTGGAAGCGCTTTCCGGCCGCCGAGGAGTGGCTGCAGAGGAACGAGCGGCCGGCGGGAGCGGCCGGCGGGATCGATCCGGCGCTGGCGCGTGCCCAGGCGGCCAGGGCCGCGCCCTCCGACCCGGCCGAGCAACAGCGGCTGTTCCAGCAGTTCATGGACTGGGCGAAGAAGCAGCCCAACAGGTAGCTGTGTAGACAACCCGGCCGTCGGCGCGATCGAGCTCCTGCCGATCCGCCAAGGAGATGCCGAGGCAAGGACGTGACGGGGGGAGGATCAGCCCGGCGCAAACGCCGCCATCATCGCCTGCAGCGGGCGCTGGCTGCACACGCGCTTTTGGCGGCAATGACGATCGCAGGACCTCATGCCGGCACCGCCTCGGCCCAGCAGGCTCGGCCGAGCATCGTCGTGGCCAGCCCGCTGCACGTCGAGCCGCCCGCCCAGGTGACGCTCCCGCTGCGGTTGTCTCCCCTGAGCGCCGTTCCGCCGGGGTCCTTCCTCAGGCTGCGAGGCCTGCCCACCACGGCCGCGCTGTCCCAAGGCCATTCGATTGCACCCGGCGCCTGGGCCGTTCCCATCGCCGCCTTGCCCAGGCTGGAGATCGTCCTGCCGGAAGGCGCGATGGGGCAATCGGAGATCTCCATCACCCTCGTATCTGCGGACGGCTCGGTGCTGGCCGAGACGACGGCGACCCTCATCGTCTCGCCGCGGCCCGCGCCGAGGACGACCGGCTCGGCGGCCGCCATGGCGGTGCGCCCTGCCGCGCCCGCGCCTCCGGCGGAGACGCCATCGGCGCCGCTGTTGAGCCCCGATGCCCGCGAGCGCGCGCTGCGGCTCGTCAAGAAGGGCGACGAGCAGCTGGCGGACGGAGGGATCGCCCAGGCGCGTCTGCTCTACGAGCGGGCCGCCGAGGCCGGTCTCGCGCAGGGCGCGATGTCCATGGCGGCGACGTACGATCCGGTCGAGTTGCAGCGTCTCGGAGCGCGCGGCCTCAAGCCCGATCGCGAGCAGGCGCGGCGGTGGTACGAGCGCGCGCGGCAACTGGGGGCGCCGGAGGCCGAGCCGCGGTTGCGCCGTCTGGAGACGAACTAGGCGGGGGATCGGCTTCGGCCCCTACTGCAGCGATTTTGTAGCGATTGGCAGGGGGCCGCTATCGCTTTGGCGACAAAGTGGCTTTGCCTGAGGAATTCCCTATTACCGCCGCATTGTCGCCCTTGGATAGGGCGACATGCGACTGTAGGGCACTGCTGAGTTTCTGGGCAGCGATTGAGCCGGCGAGGACGACCGGGCATCGCTCGCAGGTTGCGACCTGCTGGAAACCGAACACACCGCAAACGAAGGAGCCGACGATGCGCGTCAGGTTGGGGGAGGCGTTAGCATTCATTGCTTTCGGATGCGTGCTCGCCAGCGCGGGATTCTCCCAGACCGCAGGGGCTCAAGCGCCGGCGCGGCCGCGCGCGCCCACGGCGGCGGAGACCGGCGAGACCTCCAAAGTGCAACAGATCAACAACTGGACGCTGGGCCTCGCCGGCGGGCTGCCCGAGGGCACCTTCATCCGCTTCGCTGCGGAGATCGCCCGCAACGTCAACGACCCCACAGAGATGCGCGTCCTGCCGGTGATCACGCAAGGCGCCACCGACAACGTCAAGGACCTGCTCTACCTCAGGGGCATCGACATCGCCATCACCAACGCCGACGTGCTCGACTACTTCAAGAACCAGGAGCGCATCCCCAACATCGAGAAGCGCATCAACTTCATCACCGAGATGGTGATCTCCGAGGTGCACCTGGTGGTGCGGCCCGAGATCAACTCCGTCAAGGACCTGGAGGGCAAGACGGTGAGCCTCGGCGCCAAGGGCGCCGGCCAGTCGACCACGGGGCCGATCGTCTTCAAGCGGCTGGGCGTCAATCCCAACTTCGTCTACGTCAACAACGCCATCGCACTGGAGAAGATGAAGACGGGAGAGATCGCGGCGATCGTGAACAACGGCGCCAAGCCTCTCGACCTGCTGACCAAGTTCAAGAACGACGGCAACTTCAAGTTCCTGCCGATACCCATCGACCGGTTCGACGAGTACTACATTCCCGCCACGCTGACCGCTCAGGATTATCCCGAGTTCATCAAGCCGGGCGAGAAGGTCGAGACGCTTGGCGTGCAGACGGTGCTCGCCGTCTACAACTGGGGGCGCGAGAGCGACCGCTACCGGCGCGTTCAGCGCTTCATCGAGCGCTACTTCGACCTGTTCGAGAAGCTGCACTCGCCCCCGTATCACCCGAAGTGGAAGAGCGTGAACCTCGCCGCCAACGTGCCGGGTTGGATCAGGTACGGCGCGGCCGACGAGAAGCTGAGGCAGACGGCCGCCGCCAAGCAGCAGCCGGCGACGATCGAGACGTCGCAGGCCCGGCAGCGGGCGATCCGCACGGGCGGTCCCGGCGACCCCGCGGACCAGGAGAAGCTGTTCCAGCAGTTTCTCGAGTGGAGCAAGAAGCAAGGCAACAAGCGCTAGGGGGGTCGGGCCAAGGGAGGGCGCTCGGGGAGGAGGAGCCCAGCTGATGCCGAACCGTCGGCCCGCACATCCCACCGGCGCGTACGCCGTCGTGCGCCTGTCGCACCTGCCAGCGGTGGTGCCCGAGCCGTCGAGCTTGCCGCCGCGACTGCGGTCGCGGCGGCTGGGTACGGTCGCGGCCGTGATGGGCATCGTCCTGGCGCTTGGCGCCTTCGGCATCGGCGGCGCCCAGTGGTCGGCCGCGCAGCGCCGCGACCTGCCGCGCATCGTCGTGGCGCCCACCATCGTCGCTGAGCCGGCCTCGCAGGCGCCGTTCGTCATCCAGGTCGGTCCGCCCGATGCGCTGCCCAGCAACAGCTTCCTGCGCCTGCGCGGCTTCCCGGCCAGCGTCTCGCTGAGCGAGGGCCACGCGATCGCCCCCGGCTCCTGGGCGATCCCGCTGTTCGGCCTGCCGTCGCTGAAGGCCATCGTGCCGGCCGGGGTGTCGGGGCGGAACGAGATTTCCATCTCGCTCGTGGGCGTGGATGGGACCACGCTTGCCGAGAGCAAGACCGCGCTGGTGATCGCCGCGCCCCCGCCGCCGGAGAGGGCGGAGCCCCCCCCGCCGCCGCCGCGGCAGGCACCGCTGGCGGCGCCTCCACCGCCCGTCAGGCGCGCGCCGGCGGCCCCGGAGCTGTCGGCGGAGGCCAAGGGGCGTGCCGAGCGGATGCTGGCGCAGGGCGCCAAGCACCTGGAGCAGGGCAACATCAGCGCCGCCCGGATGTTCTTCCAGCGCGCCGCAGAGGCCGGCCTGGCCGATGGCGCGCTGAGGATGGGGGCGACCTACGATCCGCTGGAGCTGGGGCGCCTGGAGTCCCTCGGCGTCAACGCCGACCGCAACGAGGCGCGCAAGTGGTACGAGATGGCACGCGACCTCGGCGCACTGGACGCATCGGACCGCCTGGGGCGCCTGCTGGGCCGATAGCCGCCCGGATCTGGCGGTAGGCAAGGCGAGAGTCCGACCTGGCCCACAACCCGAGGGACGCGGCCGCGGGGATGCGCGGCAGGGGCCAAGCCACGCCGCCCGCGTCGCGTCTCGCCAGTTCTGCTATGCTGAGGCGCCATGAAGGACCGCGGCAGACCAGCAAGGCCCGACGCGCGGCAGGCGGTTTCCAGGGAGGAGATCGTGGGCCTGTACCGGCGTGCGTTCGCGCAGTTCCGCTCGCGCGCGCTCTGGAACATCAGGGAGCTCGATAACCCTACGATCGATGAGGTCCTGGCCATCACGCGCCAGCTCCGCACCGAGGGCGACATGAACGCCCGCCGCCTCGCCGAGCGGATCGAGGAGGCGTGCCGTGCCCATCTCTAAGCTGCAGTCCGACATCCTTCGGGTCATCGCCGCCAAGCGTGACCCGGAGAGCTTCATCGCGGGGGGTGTGCCGATCAATCGCTCGGGGCCGCGCTACTCCGCCGATCTCGACATCTTTCATGACAGGCAGGAGCGTGTGGCCGACGCCGCGCTCGGCGATGCAGCTGTATTGAAGGATGCCGGCTTCGAGGTTCGCTGGCTCCGGCAGCAGCCCGCGACCTACAGCGCCGCGATCCGGCGCGGGAGCGAAGAGACCAAGCTCGAATGGGTCGCCGACAGCGACTACCGCTTCTTTCCCGTCGTCAGAGACGAGCAGTTCGGCTACGTGCTGCACATCATCGATCTCGCTGTCAACAAGACCATGGCCGCGGCGTCTCGGCGGGAGCCGCGCGACATCGTCGATCTGCTTTCGCTGCACGATCGGGTTCTGAGCATCGGCGCCCTGGTGTGGGCGGCCGTGGAGATTGCGCCGGGATACACACCGGAGGGGCTGATCGCGGAGATCTGCCGTAACGCGCGGTATCCGGCGGAGGAGCTGCGGCAGCTCGCGGCCGATCCGCCGGTCGATCCCGATTCCCTCATGCGGAGGTTGCGCGCGGCGCTCGATGATGCGCGGCGGTTCGTTGCCGCCATGCCGAGCGACAAGGCCGGATTGCTGTTCCTACGCGACGGCCGTCCCGTCCAGGCCGACCCGACCGCGCTTCCCTCCTACGCGACGCATGCTCCCAGGCGACGAGGGCATTGGCCTTCGAGTCCGGATATCACTGCCGCTATGCTGGCCCGTCTTCAGGAGTCGCAGCTCTGATCCCGCCGTGATCGTGGCCCCGTGTGCCCGCTGCCGCAGCGGGCTACAGCCGCGTCACGTGGGCGGAGACGCATTGCCAGCGGCCGTTGCGGAACTGCCAGTCGTCGGTGTAGCGGCCGGCGCCCCGCGTCCCGTCGGGCTTCTCGTAGGTCGTGCGCGCGTGGATGATGGCGAAGTCGCCGAGGATGCGGATGACGACGTCGTGCTCGCGGATGTTCCTCACGGTGGACCCGCGGGCGATCTGAGTCAGGAAGGCCTGCCGGTCGATCAGGCTGCCGTCCGGGTTGGTGTTGCGGAAGTCGTCGGCAAGGTTGGCATCGAACCAGGTAACGTCGGCCTGGTCGACCGCCCGGACGTAGTTGCGGTTGAGCTCTGCCAGCGTCGCGCGGTGTGCGTCGGTCTCCGAGTCGGTCTCCGACATGGGGCTCATGTCCTCCTGCGTTGGGCCCCTGCGTCGGGCCCCTCATCTGGCTATGTCCGGCCTGCAGCGCCCGTCAGGCCGCCTCGTCCTTCACGCCCGGGCGCGCGAGGGAGCGGCCGAGGCGTGCGAGCAGCGAGCCCCGCTTGGCGGCAGGACGGGCGGCGGCTTCGGCGTGGTGGGCTAGCACGGACTGCACGCTGTCGATGGGGAAGGGGCGCTGGAACTCGAAGCCGGCCTCCAGGAGGCGCTGCGGCACGATCTGCTGACGGCTGTGCACGAAATCGGCGAGAAAGCCGATGCGGCGGCGAAGCGCAAGACGCGGCAGCGTCACCCTGAAGCGCCGGGGCGGCGCCTCCTTTAGCAGCTCCTTGAGGTCGGGCGAGCGCAACGGCTCCGGCGCCACGGCATGCACCGGCCCCGCGACGCGGCGGGCGCGGACGAGCCAGGCGAACAGGGACACCGCATCGTCGAGGTCGATGGCGGGAATGATCGGAGGATTGGGCGCCTCTGGCGGGGGCGCGTTCCAGGTGAAGCCGGCGGCGTGCAGCCGGCGCAGCGGATCGAGGAAGCCGCCGCCGGGGCCGACCACCAGGCCCAGCCGCACCGCAGTGACGACGGAGCCGTTGGCGGTCAGCTGCTCGACCGCCTCCTCGGCGGCCAGCATCGCGAGCGCCAGCTTGTCCCTGGGGCGGCGAACAGCGCTCGCCTCGGTGAGCGGAGCGCCGGCGCCGAAGCCGTAGACGGCCACGCTGGAGGCCGCGATCAGGTGCACCTTCTGCCGGCCCAGGGCTTCGCCGAGGCTCTTGGCGACGGTGCGGCGCGATTCCACGATGCGCTGGCGCGCGGTGCGGGTGGCGGGGCCGAGCAGCGGCTCGCCCATGAGGTGGACGATGCGCTCCACGCCATCCAGCGCCTCGGAGGGAAACGGCTCGGTGCGCGGATGCCACTCGAAGGCCTGGATGCGGCTCGAGTAGGCCGAGAACGCCTCCAGCACGCGGTGCGGACGCCGCGTGACGACGCGCACCTGCTGGTTCTGGTCGAGCAATGCCTGCGTGAGGGCGCGGCCAATCAGGCCGGTGGCCCCGGTTATCAGGATCGTCATAAACCCCTCGCCGGTCGCTCCGGCGCGTCCCGTCCCGCCGTTGCGCATCCCGATCAGCCATTACGGCATGAGAATGACCACGGCAAGGCCCGGACGTAGGCCCGGGATCAAACCCGGGTCAGACCCGAGTCGGACCCGAGTCGGACCCGAGCCGGACCCTCAGGCCCGTTCCTGGTACTCCTTGTACATGCGGGCGCCGAAGGTGCCGATCACGGCGCCGAGGGCGGCGTTGACGAGGTGGCCGAGCAGCGGCGCCTGCGCCCCGCCGAGCAGGAAGAACGAAGGGAATACGAAACCGCCGACGACGCCCCCGGCCACGCCGATGAGCACGTCGTTGAGCGTGCCGAAGCTGCCCTTGGTCATAATCTGGTTCGCCAGCCATCCGACGACGGCGCCAACCACAGCCCAGAGGATTATGAATGATGCGTCCATGACCGTCCCTTGCCTCGAACATTCCGCCCTTGACGCGCCAGACCGCTCGGCGCTCGACGGCACCAAGGGCGCCGTGCGGCAATATCATCGTTGCTGCCTTGGCGGCAAGCCGGAAGGGCTGTTCCAGTTGCACGAACGGGGTCAGACCCCTCGCCTCGAATGTCGCGTTGATTCGCTGCGGCAGGGGCGAGGGGTCTGACCCCGGCACAGCGCCGGCGGGGCGTTCGGCGTCAGTCCTCCAGATGACCGCCGTCGTAGCGGCAGGCGATGCGCCCGAGGGCGGCGCGCAACTCGTCTGTGCCCACCAGGCTGGCGAGATCCGGCGCCGGGGTGCGGGCGCGGGGCAGCTCGGCCGAGCCGAGGAGTCGGTCGGCCATGGCGGCCGAGAACGGCCCGGCTCCGGTCGCCTCCAGGCCGCGCGCGACCAGCCGCTCGATCAGCGCCGGCTCGAGTGCCGGCAGCTCGGCGAGCACGCCGGTCTGCAGCACGGCCGCCAGCGCATGGTCGGGATGGTCCGAACGCTCCGGCGCCCGGCCGCAGTCCCACAGGTGCTGCACCCGGTCCCAGGGCGCCGGCTCCGGCGGAAACCGCTGCGCCAGCTCAGCCGCCTCGTTGGCCACGTAGAACCGGTTGAGCCGGTCGAAGAACGCGAAACGGTAGCCCGCTGCCAGCAGGGCCGGCTCCCATGCGCCCCAAGCCTCGGCCATGCTGCCCGGCGCCACCGCCTCCACCACCACGACGCGCGGGCGCCAGCGGGTGAAATCCATGCCGGCGATGGCGTCCGCCTCCGCCCCTTCCACGTCGATCTTGAGGAAGTCGATGCGGCCGAGCCCTGCCTCGGCGCACAGCGCGGCCAGCGTCCGCACCGGCTTGCGGACGGTCGCATATCCGGCGCCGAACTGCGCGGCGCCCGCCGCATGCTCGCGCACGGTGGTCGAAAAGCCGTGCAGCCTGTCCACGACGTGGAACTCGGCCTCGCCGTCCGCGCGCCCGGCGAGACAGCTCACGACCTGGTCGCGCGGGCGCACGCCCCGATATATGGCGGCCAGCGCCTCCTGCGGCTCGACCACCAGCCCGCGCCAGCCCTTGAGGTAGAACCAGAACGAGACATTGTCGGCCACCGGATGGCCGCCGCCCACATCGACATAGGTGCCGTCGAGCTGGCCCCCGAGCACCAAGTCGAGATGGTAGTCCTCGAGGTTCTGCGCATACGAGAGCCGCATTGCTCACCTGTCGGTTGTGGGGAATGGGGAGTAGGGAGTAGGGAATGGGGAGTAGGGCAATCGCTGCCACTTATAGCCCCACTCCCTACTCCCTACTCCCTACTCCCCAGTCCCCCTTTCTCCGGCCCATCATGACCTCACCTGCCATCGTCGCCAACGCCGGCGCCCTCCTCACCCGCTACGACGTCGTGTTCTGCGACGTCTGGGGTGTCGTGCACAACGGCCGCCGGGCGTATGCCGATGCCGGCGAGGCGCTGGCGCGGTTCCGTGCCGGCAGCGGCACCGTCATCCTGGTCTCGAATGCGCCGGTGCCGGCGGACGGCGTGGAGCGCGTGCTGGAGCGCACCGGCGTGCGCCGCGACTCCTGGGACGCCATCGTCTCGTCCGGCGACATCGCCCTCGCCCACATCGCCGAGCGGGACTACCGGCGTCTCCACCGCATCGGCCCCGCCAAGCGCGACAGCCGCCTGTTCCAGCGCCTGCCGGGCGAGCCGGCGGCCCTCCACCAGGCCGACGCCATCGTCTGCACCGGGCTCGTGGACGATGCCAGCGAGACGGTGGAGGACTATCGCGCGCTGATCGAGGAGGGCGTGGCCCGCGCGCTGCCCTTCGTGTGCGCCAACCCCGACCTAGTGGTGGACGTGGGCGACAAGCGCTACCTGTGCGCCGGCAGCATCGCCGCGGAATACGAGCGCCGCGGCGGCCCCGTATTCTGGGCCGGCAAGCCCCACCCGTCCGCCTATGCCGCCGCGCTCCGTCGCGCCACGGACCTGCGCGGCGCCGAGCCCCCGCTCGCCCGCATCCTCGCCATCGGCGACGCCCTGCGCACCGATCTTGCCGCCGCCCAGGGCATGAGCGTGGATGCGCTGTTCATCGCCTCCGGCATCCACAACGCCGAGGTACTGGCGGATGGGGTGATCGACCCGGACAAGCTCGCCGCCCTGTTCGCCCCCGCCGACGCGCCGCCCGCCATCGCGGCGATGACGGAGCTGAGGTGGTAGCGGTGTCAGACCCTCTGGGAGGTAGTAGCAAAATTCCCGTGGGGTCTGGCGTGCATTGGGGCATTTCTGCGTGGCGAGGTTGAGATGAGGTGTGTTGCAGCGTCAATCGGGGCATTCGCAGCCCTGT
>JBIOWI010000026.1:0-9160 GCA_044868325.1 Hyphomicrobiaceae bacterium | reverse complement strand
CGCCCGCGCATGACTCGGGGCCGATGCGGATCGCTACTCCTTCATCGCAGTGGACTTGCACCACCTACTCCTCGCCGGTATCACCGGCGCACTTGGGTTACGCCGCTTCGCGGCTAACCCAACCTACAACTACTCGCTGGCTACGGGGCGCCTCACCCCGGCACGCGGGCTATGGCGGCGACCTCGACCAGGAACTCGGG
This sequence comes from Hyphomicrobiaceae bacterium, assembly GCA_044868325.1. Taxonomy (GTDB): domain Bacteria; phylum Pseudomonadota; class Alphaproteobacteria; order Rhizobiales; family Hyphomicrobiaceae; genus AWTP1-13. Next base: position 8,960 of record JBIOWI010000026.1, on the reverse strand, counting down.
CTTCACCAGGCGGTCGATGACGAGCAGCGTGTTGGGCGGATACGTGCCGCCAGGAAACAGCTTCGGGAACAGGGCGGCGCGAGCGGACATGAAGGCCGGGATGCTGTCGGCGCCGGTCAGGTAGGTGGTGAGCTGCACGATCTGCTCGAAGTCGGTGCCGAGGTCCTTGAGCAGGTCGCCGATGTTGGCGAACACCTGGTTCACCTGGGCGGCCACGTCGCCGACGCCCACCGAGGCGCCCGATCTGTCCACCGCCACCTGCCCGGCGATGAAGGCCAGCTCGCCCGGCGCCATGCGTGCCACGTGGGAGTACATGCCCGCCGGCGGGGTCGAGCTCGGCGGGTTCAGATAGCTGACGGACTTGCTCACTTGGCTCCTCCTCAACTCTTGGGCTCAACTCTTGGGCTCAACTCTTGGGCAGCTCGGCATCGAGCCGGCTGCGGGTTGCCGCGTCGCATTCGCCCCTGGTCTTGAGATGGTCGCCGACCATGCGTTGCTGGAGGCCGTGAATGATGGCGAACAGCGCCGCCTGGCGCTCGTTGAGCTTAAATTTCTGCCGGACGAGGCGCATGGTCGGCGCGGTGCTCCTGAGGTCGGCATCGAGCCCGCACCAGCGGGCGACCGCCGACTGGGTGCCGGAGTGGATCGCGACCCGCGCCTGCCCCAGCGTTATCGGCGGGAACTCGTACTCCTCCGGAGCGGCCGGTGCGCAAAAGTTGAGCCCGCCGCACATGGCGCGGTCGATGATCTTCAGCCCCCGCGCGATCATCGCGCGAGTGACCGAATCGGGAACCTCCGGCGGCGGCGATCGGGGCGGCGACGGCGATTGCGCCGCCACCTCGGCAGCCGTGACGAGCGCAAGGAGCGATATGGCGGCCACCGACATGGTCCTGGAGGTGAGGCGCCTCGTTCTCCGCATGTCCGCTACGCCCTCTCGATCCAGACGTGGTTGTCGTGGAAGGCGGCCCCGCCGTAGGGCGCACCCTGGACGGCGCTGGTGAGCGTGTTGATGCCTTCGCCGCCTTCGAATTGGTCGTTGGGGGCGATGCTCTCGACGATCACGACGCCGCGCTGCACGCCGTCGAACGCCTCGGCCGCCAGCACGATCTCGCCGCGCTCGTTGCCCATGCGCACCCGGGCGCCGTCGGCGAGGCCGAGGGCGGCAAGGTCGTCAGGATGGATTTTCACGCGCGGCTTGCCGTGTCGCGCCTGGCTGGTGCGCGTCTCGTTGAAGGAGGAGTTGAGATAGTCGCGCGACGGGCTGGTGGCGAGCCTGAACGGATGTCGCTCGTCCGCCTTCTCCACGACGTCCCAATGGTCGGGCAAACGCGGCATCTCGGCTGCGACACGGATGCCGTTGGCGCGCGGCGCCGGCACGTTCGCCCAGTCCGGCTTGAAGCGGAACTTCTTGTCCGCATAGCCGAAGCCCTCAAGGTAGTGCGCCTTCTGGAAGGGCGGCTGGCAGTCGATCCACTTGGCGGCTTCCAGCTCGGCCAGCGTGCCCCAGCCCGAGCTCTGCAAGGTCCAGTCGATGATCTCGCGCGGGCTCATGGCGAAGCCGCGGTGCTCGGCGCCCACGCGCTTGGCCAGCTCGCAGACGACCTCGTGGTTGGAGCGGCACTCGCCCGGCGGCTCGACCAGCTTGGGCCCCAGCAGGATGTGCTGATGACCCCCGCCCTGGTAGACGTCGTCGTGCTCGAGGAACATGGTGGCCGGCAGCACGACGTCGGCCATGCGCGCCGTGGCCGTCATGAACTGCTCGTGCACACAGGTGAACAGGTCCTCCCGCGCGAAACCGGCCTTCACCTTGCGCTGCTCGGGTGCCACCTGCACGGGATTGGTGCTCTGCACGAGGAGCGCCGTGACGGGCGGGCCGTCCTTGATGTCGGCAGGATCGCCCATCAGCACCGGGCCGATGCGCGACTGGTCGAGCACGCGCACGCCGGGGTCGGCAACGTCCAGCCCTTCGATGAGCGATCGGTTCCAGTGATAGATGGCGCCGCTGTTGTGGAAGGCGCCGCCGCCCTCGTGCAGCCAAGCCCCCGTGACCGCCGGGATGCACAGTGCGGCGTGCATGTTGTGGGCGCCGTTGCGCGAGCGCGCGAAGCCGTAGCCGAGGCGGAAATAGGTGCGCGGCGTGGTGCCCACCATCCTGGCGAACGTCTCGATCTCCTCCACCGACAGACCGGTGATGGCGCTCGCCCACTCCGGCGTGCGCGAGGCCAAGTGCGCCTCCAGCTGGTGCGGGCAGTCTGTGTTCTTCTCCAGGTATGGCCAGTGGGCGTACCCGTCGCGGAACAGCACGTGCATCGCGGCGCAGGCGAGCGCGCCGTCGGTGCCGGGCCTGAGGCACAGCGCCAAGTCCGCCTGCTGCATGGTGCCGTTGTTGTAGATGTCGATGGCGACGATCCTCGCGCCCCGCTCCTTCCTGGCGCGGGTGGCGTGCGTCATCACGTTGACCTGGGTGCTGACAGGATTGGTGCCCCAGATCACCACTAGGTCGGACTTGGCCATCTCGCGCGGGTCGGCGCCCGCAAGCCGGCCGGTGCCGGCGATGAAGCCGGTCCACGCCAGGGTGGTGCAGATGGTGGCGTACATGCCGGAGTAGCGCTTGGCGTGGCGCAGCCGGTTTATCCCGTCGCGCATCACAAGGCCCATGGTGCCGGCGTAGTAGTAGGGCCATACGGCCTCGGGACCGTGGCGCCGCTCGGCGGCCAGCATGGCCTCCGCCGCGATGTCGAGAGCATCGTCCCAGGAGATGCGCTCGAACTGGCCGGAACCCTTGCCTGCGCCCTTGGGACCCTTGCGGCGCAAGGGATGCATCAGCCGGTCGGGATGATGGATGCGCTCGGCATAGCGCGCGACCTTGGCGCAAACGACGCCCGCCGTGTAGTTGTTGTCCCGGGCGCCGTGCACCCGACCGATGCGGTTGCCGCCCAACAGCTCGACATCCAGCGCACAGGTCGAGGGGCAGTCGTGCGGGCAAACCGAGTGGCCGATGGCGAGCTTGGCGTGGGCATTCATGCAAGGTTCCGGCGGTAGCGGTTGGTCGCTACGCTAGCCGAGTTCGACCGCTTGGCCAAGGCGGGCTTCCCCCGCCTCGCAAAGCCCGGGGGGCGCTCCCGGCGCGGGCGAGAAGCTGCCGGGGAAGCCTCCTTCCGACGCACCGACGGCGATCGTCGCCCCATTCGTGCCATGCGGGAGTGCAGACTCTCCGTGGTGCGCCTTGTGGCGCCGCAAAAAACAACGGGGAAACGCCTATGCCCAGAAAGATCGGCACTCTTGCTCTCATCCTTCCATTCGCATGCATCGGACTGTCGCTCCCGGCCGCGGCGCAGGACTGGACCAAATCGAAATGGGGCACCAACGACGAGCTCGGCGCGGCCAACTACATCAAGCCGGAGCTGGTCGTGAAGGCGGCCCAGCTGGTCAAGGTCGGCAAGACCTACAATCTCGGCATCGAGACCAACTCCAAGACGCCGGCCTATCCGCCGCGCAGCTTTAAGATCACCATCGTGCAGCCGGGGCAGGCGGGCATCGACGGCCTCGGCCCGAGCAAGACCACGTACAACGACGACATCATCGACGGCTGGGTGGGCGTGGGCAGCCAGATCGACGGCCTCGGCCACATCGGCGTGGGGTACGTCCACTACAACGGCAACAAGAACGCCGATTTCGCCGATCCCACGGGCCTCAAGAAGTTCGGCGTGGAGAAGCTGCCGCCGCTCGTCGCGCGTGGCGTGCTGCTCGACATGGCCGCGCATTTCGGCACCGACATGGTCAAGGAAGGCACCGCCTTCAACAGCAAGGAGATCGACGAGGTCGCCAAGAAGCAGGGGGTGGAGATCCGGCAGGGTGACGTCGTCCTGTTCCACACCGGCTGGGTCGGTCTCATCGGCAAGGACGACAAGCGCTACAATGCGGGCGAGCCGGGACTTGGGGTGGACGGCGCCAAGTATCTCGTGGGCAAGGGTGTCGTCGCCGTCGGCGCCGACACGTGGGGCCTGGAGGTCGTGCCCTTCGAATCGAAGAATATCTTCGAGGTGCACCAGATCCTGCTGCCAATGAACGGCACCTACATCCTGGAGAACATGAACACGGCGGCGCTGGCCGCCGACAAGGGCTACGAGTTCCTGTTCGTCCTCGGTGTCCCCAGAATCACCGGCGCGGTGCAAGGGATCATCAACCCCATCGCCATCCGTTGACGCGCGCTGGCGGCGCGCCCGTGGCCTGTAGGGTGCGTTAGCGCGAAGCGCGTAACGCACCGTCATTGGCCGACCCATGGTGCGTTACGCGCCTTCGGCGCTAACGCACCCTACGAACCGGTCCACCGTCTCCGGCGCCGTGTCCCAGGCGCACATCAGGCGGTAGCCCTCGCCCCACGGGTAGAAGCGCCAGCCCTTCTGCCAGAGCACGTCCGCCACCCCCCTGGGCATCCGCACGAATACGGCGTTGCTCTCGACGGGGGCCATGGCCTCGACGCCCGGCATCTTGGAGATGCCCTGCCACAGGCGCTGCGCCATGGCGTTGGCGTGGCGGGCGTTGCGGAGCCAGGCGCCGCTCTCCAGCAGCCCGGCCCAGGGCGCCGTGACGAGGCGCATCTTGGAATTGAGATGGCCGGCCTGCTTGATGCGCCACTCGAACTCCTGCGCCAGGGCCTTGTCGAAGAACAGCACCGCCTCGCCTGCGGCGAGCCCGTTCTTCACCCCGCCGAGGCACAGCACGTCCACGCCCGCGCGCCAGGTGACGTCCGCCGGGGTGCAGCCGAGCGCGGCCACAGCATTGGCGAGGCGGGCGCCGTCCATGTGCACCGCGAGGCCGTGCCGGCGCGCCGTCTCGGTGAGCGCCGCGAGCTCCTCCCGGCTGTAGACGGTGCCCATCTCGGTGGCCTGCGTGAGCGACAGCGCCCGCGGCTTGACGCTGTGCACGCCGCGCCCGCCCGCTGCCAGCGCCTCCACAGCCTGGGGCGTCAGCTTGGCGAGCGGGGTGTCGGCGGTGAGGAGCCAGGCGCCGCCGCTGAAGAAGCCCACCGCGCCCGCCTCGTCGGTTGCCACGTGGCTCTCGGCGTGGGCGACGACGGCGTGGTAGGAGCGGCAGACCTGCGCCAGCGCCAGGGCATTGGCCGCCGTGCCGCTGAAGACGAAGAACACCGCGCAGTCGGTTTCGAACAGCGCCTGCAACGCGCTGCACGCCCGCTCCGTCCAGGCATCGCCGCCGTAGCCCACGGCATGGCCCTCGCGGTTCGCGGCCAGCAGGGCCTCCAGCGCCTCGGGGCAGAGGCCGGCGTTGTTGTCGGAGGCGAAGTGCTGGGACATGGGCGGATCTTGGGGGTTGGTTCGAGAGAACGCGAAGACCCAACACTTTTTTCGTGAGGTCGTGAAGTCGTGAGGTCGTGAGATCGGCTCCGCGCCTTCACGACTTCACGATCTCACGGCACTTGCGGCGAGCCATGGCCCGACAGGATCTGCGCGGCGCCGCGCATGGCGCTGCGGAAGGCGTCGTCGAAGCTCACGCCGCGCAGCTGCCAGCGGTTGGGGCGGCCCTTGCCGGCCAGTTGCCATTCGGCAATCCAGCCAAGGGCGGCATCGCTCCAGACGAGGCGGCCGGCAAGGGCGACATCGCCGCCGGCCGCTTTGGCGGCGGCATCGAGCTTCGCGCGATCGGCCGGCGGCCATGCCCCGGCCTTCAAGGCCAACCCGGCCAACACCCCCTCGCTCGGCAGGAGAGCCCGCAAGCCCACCCGCTCAGCCGCCTCCGCGAGCGCCTCGCGCATGACCGACCCGCGGCTGCCGTCCGCGGTGAGCATATAGGAGGCGGCACCTTGGCGAACGCTGAGGAGCACTGCCAGGCGCGGCCGCTCCGCCGTCCACGGCTTGCGCCCGAGGGCTGTAAGGGCAGCGTCGATGCCGGCGGCGTCGAAATTCACGGTCAACTCGTAGGGCCGGTCGCGCGTGCCCTGCTCGTCGTTGGTCGGCAGGCCAGCCATGAGGTCGCGATAGCGGAAGTCCTTCACCAGGGCGCCGGCCTGCTTGGCCATCGCAGCAACACGCGGATCGCCGAGCAATGTGGCATCGCCGGAGACCTTGACCAGGACATCCGCCAGGCATCGGGCGATGGCCGGGCTGCGGCCCTCCGCCGTCTGCCCCGTAACCCTAGTCCTGGCCTGGTAGAGATCGGGCGCGGCGCTGGCTGCCGCGTCATGGCCGCTCGCCGCGCTCCACACCAACACGAGCAATACCGCCAGATATTGAGGCGCGGCGCAGCACGCCCGGCCGAAGCCGCCGCCCGGCCGGGTGTGCACAATCTCAGTAGTGACCACGCGGGTAGTGATCGTGCCGCGTGCCAGGGTGGTCATCGTGGAAATGTCCATGCCGATGGCGCTGGTACCGATGATAGGCGCGATGCTCCTCCCGGCTATAGAACCCTTCCGAATGGGCGCGATCGTGCTCCCCGTCGATACGGCGATGGAATCGCCCATGCCTCGCGTGGTCCCGGGCGTGGCGATCGGAGTAGTAGCCGTAACGATAGTAGCTGTCGTCATCGTCATGTGCGGAAGCAGGCGCGGCAGGAACGAATAGGGCCAGGGCCAGCACAGTCGCGACCATAGACACCTTGTGAGTGCTCATACTGGTTCTCCGTTCGAACCCCAGCGAGCGTTAACGCTTGCCATATTGCAAGGTTCCTGCGCAACCGATTCTCTTGCATCTGAACAAAGCGTCATTCATCGATGGTTCAGGAAATCGCCACGGTTCCGACTTCAGCGCGCTGACTGCGACAGCACCTTCACTTTCGCTTTCCTAGATTCGCCCCGCCTCCACCGCATGGCACGCCGCCGCCCGACCACCCCGCTCCACCAGCGCCGGCACGTCGATCCGGCACGGCTCGTACGCATGTGGGCAGCGGGGATGGAAGGCGCAGCCGGGGGGCGGGGCGATGGGGTTGGGAATCTCGCCCTCTATGGAGCGGCGCGGACGGCCGGTCATGGCGAGGTCGGGGAGCGCGTCGAGCAGCATGCGCGTGTAGGGGTGGCGCGGAGCCTCGAACAGCTCCGCCGCCGGCGCCATCTCGACGATGCGGCCCAGATACATGACGCCGATGCGCGTCGCCATGTGGCGCACCACGGCCAGGTTGTGGCTGATGAACAGGTAGGAGAGGCCCAACCGCTCCTGCAGGTCGCGCATCAGGTTCAGGATCTGCGCCTGCACCGACACGTCGAGCGCGCTGGTGGGCTCGTCGCACACCAGGAACTCCGGCATCGAGGAGAGCGCACGGGCAATACAGATGCGCTGGCGCTGGCCGCCGGAGAACTCGTGCGGATACTTGGCGCCGTCGGCCGGGTCGAGACCGACGAGGCGCAACAGCTCGGCGACCCGGTGCTCGGTCTCGTGCCGGTCCTTGGCGAGGCCGAAGGCCTTGATCGGGTCGGCGACGATGCGCTTAACGCGCCAGCGCGGGTTGAGGCTGGCGAACGGGTCCTGGAAGATCATCTGCAGGCGCCGGCGCAGCCGCTGGCGCTCCCGCCGCTGCGAGGCCCAATGCCTTGGCGCCCACATATCGACGCCGTCGATGGCGACGCGGCCGGCCGTGGGCTGCAGGAGCCCCACCGTCATGCGCGCCACCGTGGACTTGCCGGAGCCGGACTCGCCCACGAGCGCCAGCGTCTCGCCGCGGGCGATGGAGAACGACACGCCGTTCACCGCCGCCAGCTGCCGGCGCCCTTCGCGCGCCAGGGTGCGCTCGAGCCAGGGCTTGGAAACGTCGAAGACGCGGGTAAGGCCCTCGACCTCGACGAGCGGCGGCGCGCTCATGCTCCGGCCCCGGCCGGCTCGACGCGCGGCTCCGCATAGAGCCAGCAGGCCGCCTCGCTGGCTGCCCCTACGGCCAGACGATCCGGCCTTTCACGCATGCAGCGGTCGAAGGCATGGGAGCAGCGCGGGTGAAAAGCGCACCCGGCCGGGATCGAATCGAGCCGCGGCATGGCGCCCGGAATCTGGGTGAGGCGCGGCGCGCGCGCCGCCACCGGCGGGATGGCGCCCATCAGCCCCCGTGTGTAGGGATGGTGCGGGTTGAGCACCACGTCGCGCACCGGGCCGATCTCGACGATGCGGCCGGCGTACATCACCGCCACCCGGTCGGCCATCTCGGCGATTACGCCCATATCGTGGGTGATGAGCAGCGTAGCCGTGCCGCGCTCCTGCGCCAGCCGCTTGAGAAGGGCGATGATCTGGGCCTGGATGGAGACATCGAGCGCGGTGGTGGGCTCGTCGGCAATGACGAGGTCGGGCTCGGCGCACAGCGCCAGCGCCAGCACGACGCGCTGGCGCATGCCGCCGGAGAACTCGTGCGGGTAGCTGTCGAGGCGCGCCTCGGCGCCCTGGATGCCCGCCTCCTGCAGCAAGGCCACGGCCCGCTCGCGCGCGGCAGCGGCCGAGACGTCGGCATGGGTGCGGATGGTCTCCACGATCTGGTCGCCGATGCGGTAGAGCGGGTTGAGGCTGGTGAGCGGGTCCTGGAACACCATGCCGATGCGTTTGCCCCGCATTTTGCGCATGGCCTCGGCCGGCAGCGTGTCGATGCGCTGGCCGCTCAAGCGCACCTCGCCGCCCAGAATGCGCCCAGGCGGCTCCAGCAGGCCAATGATGGCGGCACCGGTAATCGACTTGCCGGCGCCCGATTCTCCAACCACGCCCAGCACCTCGCCGGCCCCGATGTCGAACGAGACGCCATCGACGGCGATGAGAGTCCCCCGCCGCGTCGGGAACCCCACCTTCAAGTCTCGGACGGACAGAACAGGCTCGGTCATGGTGCTGCCGGGTCTGACCGCGTTACTACATCGCGGCGATGAACTTCAGGTGCACCTGGCTCTCTGCGTGGCATCCTACCGGAGCCTGGGGTTGAGCGCATCGCGCAGCCAGTCGCCAAGCAAGTTCACGGCCAATGCCAGCACCGCAGGGTGATCC
>JBIOWI010000025.1:0-4385 GCA_044868325.1 Hyphomicrobiaceae bacterium | reverse complement strand
GCCCCAGCTCGACGCAATCGTGTTCGTGGTCGAATGGGGCGAGACGGCGCGCGCGCTCGTGCGCGACACGCTGGCGTCGCATCCCATCGTCCGCGACAAGTGTCTCGGCGTGGTGCTCAACAAGGTGAGCATGCACAAGCTCAAGCTCTACGAGCACTACGGTCCCGAGGACTACTACACCGGCCGCTACGCCAAGTATTACCACGGCACGGCTTGAGGGAACGGTGCGAGCGCTCGCCGTACTTGCGCTGGGGGCTGTTCTCGCGGTCTGGTCCGTGGTGGCGATCGGTATCGATGCCGAGACCGCGCCGTTTCTGGCCATTGCCGAGCGCGTCGAGGCAAAAGGCACCGACGACTTGGCCTTCCTCGCACGGGTTGACCGGGTGCTTGTCGCCAATACCGGTCGGACGCCTTGCACGCGCGATCTGCTGCGCAGCGCGGTCACCATCAGGCTCGCCCGCCTCGACGGCGCCTATCGCAAGCACTATGCGATAGACTGGGCGGACGTGGCCATGGAGGCCGACAGCCTGCTGCGCACGGCCCTGCGTTGCTTCCCTCACGACGGCAATCTCTGGCTGCAGCTGGCGTTGGTGGAGTTCGTGCGGCGAGGCCCCACCGAGCCCGTCGAGCGCATGCTGCACCTGTCGGCGGAGCTGGCACCCGGCGAAGCTTGGATCGCGATCCCCCGCTTGCGCCTGACGGCAAAGCTCCTCGACTTCCGGTCCACCGTTCGCGACTTGCTGCGCAAGGACGTACGCACCCTGGTGCTGCACGCGCGCCCGCCGGAGGTCGCGACGCTCTACCTGCAGGTGGGCGAGCGCGCGCGGGAGGTCTTCGACGAGGTCCTTTCCGGGCCCATGGAGCCGGCCCGGCGCGCAGCCCTTCAGAAGGCAATCGATGCGATCGTCGTCACCCTTCCGGAGGAACGGCGGCCTTGACCGTCTCCTCGGGGCTCGCTCGGAACGGTTGGCAACACCGTAACCCGGAAGCTTCTATTCGGACGCCAGACCTGCGGCGCGTATTCACCCAAGCGATTTGCTCGACTTCCTCACCTGCCCGTTTCGTGATACCCGCGGTCTGGGAGCCGGCGGAGGCGCTCACGACCGCGAAGGGCATTGCGGTTCAGGTTGGCCCGCTGCCCGCGCGACTCACGGTTGTGTCTTTAGAGTGTCAGACGGCAAGTGTAGGGCGTCGGCACACCCATCGTCTGCCATACCCCGCGAGCCCGCAAGGCAAGGCCGATGCAGACTTGGCAAGTCATCCTGCTTGGCCTGATCGAGGGCCTGACCGAGTTTTTGCCGGTGTCCTCGACCGGGCATCTGCTACTGGTCGAGCATTTCCTCGGCGTCAGCTCGCCGGGAAGAGCCTTCGAGGTGCTGATTCAGCTGGGCGCGATCCTGGCGATCTTGACGGTCTATGCCGCCAAGCTGCTGCACCTGACCGCTGACCTGCCGCGCAGCGCCCGTGCCCGCTGGTTCGTGCTGGCCGTGCTGGTCGCGTTCCTGCCCGCCGCGGTCATCGGAGCCGCGGCGCACGGGTACATCAAGGCCGTGCTGTTCGAGACCCCCATGCTGATCTGCACCACGCTCGTGATCGGCGGGATCGTGCTGCTGGTCGTCGACAAGCTGCGTCTCAAGCCGCGCTATCACGACCCGATGGACTATCCGATCTCGCTCGCGTTCACGATCGGGCTGTGCCAGGCGCTTGCCATGATCCCCGGCGTGTCGCGCTCGGGCGCAACCATCGTCGGGGCGCTGCTCCTGGGCGCCGACAAGCGCTCGGCGACGGAGTTCTCGTTCTATCTCGCCATGCCGACCATGGCCGGCGCATTCGCCTTCGATCTCTATATGAACTACGGCGAGCTTACGTTCGCCGATGCCACCGGCATCGCGCTGGGGTTCGCCACATCGTTCGTTGCCGGCGTGATCGTGGTGCGATATCTGCTCGACTTCGTGAGCAAGCACGGGTTCGCGCTTTTTGCCTGGTGGCGCATCCTCGTCGGCGGCATGGGGCTCGGAGCTCTGGCGGTGCTCGGCTGAGCGCGCGCCAAGCGGCCCTCTAGACCGCCTCGGCGACGGTCGGCTCGGTCAGGATCGTGTAGATGGCCGCGCCGTCGTTGGCTGCCCTGAGCCTCTCGCTCACGTGCGGCGCACGCACCAGCCGCGACACGCGCGCCAAGGCCTTGAGGTGGTCGGCGCCGGCGTGCTCGGGTGCCAGAAGCAGGAATACGAGGTCGACTGGCTCCTCGTCCGGGGCCTCGAAATCTATGGCGGGCTGCAGGCGCGCGAACACGCTCAGAATGCGCTCCAGCCCTGCCACTTGGCCGTGCGGAATGGCAATGCCCCGGCCTACGGCGGTGGAGCCCAGGCGCTCCCGCTGCAGCAGGGTCTCGAAGATGTCGCGGGCGCCGAGTTGCGTCAGGGTCGCGGCGTGCTCGGCTAGGTCTTGCAGCACCTGTTTCTTGTTTCTGGCTGCAAAGGTGGGGATGGCCGCTTCCGGCATGATCAAGTCACCCAGTTCCATGTGGCCCTTCTCTATCTCCATCGAACAAGGCTCAGAACGCACAGCCGGCAGTTTTGTGCCACCGCGCGTCCTCACGCGCGCCAGCCCGAACAGGCACTGGCCCAACGACTGACGTTAACCACGAGTCCCCCAGGCTGCACTACCGGCGTGCGCCCCCATCATCGCACAGCCTATGCGAGCAATCCCAGTTCTTCTATTCAGCCTGCCCGGATAGATTGGCGCCCCCCTGCGAGGGGCCGCATCCAGCATTTGCCGACCACGCGGCATCACCCCAACTGGCATTGCTCATCTCGGGCGTTGCAATGCGCCGTGGACCCTAGATCAGCCATTCGGCACTGTCAAATGCCGTGGCCTTGCCACCCTTGCCACCGCAAGGCGGCACGGCCGTAAAGCAATAGGGCAGTATGGCAACAAGACGGCAGCGCTCCGATTGCCCGACAGCCTCGTTGCCCAGCTGCCGCAACGCCTTCCTTTTATCGGTTGATGCCGTCCCGGCGGTCGCCTAGTGTGCGGCCCGCAGCCGTCAAACATCGTCGGAAGCCCCCGTTGCGACCTTCAAAGCGCAAGCCTGACGAGCTTCGTCCGGTCTCCATCGACCGGGCAGTCTCCATGCACGCCGAGGGCTCGTGCCTCATCAAGTTTGGCAACACGCATGTGTTGTGCACTGCAACTCTGGAGGACCGGCTCCCCCCTTGGCTCAAGGGCCAGGGCCGCGGCTGGGTCACGGCCGAGTACGGCATGCTGCCCAGGGCCACGGTGCAGCGCACGCGGCGCGAGGCCACCGTCGGCCATCCCACCGGGCGCACCCAGGAGATCCAGCGCCTGATCGGCCGCTCCCTGCGGGCCGTGGTGGACCTGCCGAAGCTGGGCGAGCGCCAGATCTCCATCGACTGCGACGTGCTCCAGGCCGACGGCGGCACCCGTACCGCCGCCATCACCGGCGCCTGGGTGGCGCTGCACGACTGCATCAAGTGGATGTCCGCCCGCGACATGATCCGGGACGGGGTGCTGCGCGACCACGTGGCCGCCGTCTCCTGCGGCCTCTACAAGGGAACGCCGGTGCTCGATCTGGATTATCCCGAGGACTCGGAGGCCGACGCCGACGCCAACTTCGTGATGACCGGCTCGGGCGGCATCGTCGAGGTGCAGGGCACGGCCGAGACCGGGCCGTTCTCGCAGGAGTCCTTCGACCAGCTGATGGCGCTCGCCCGCAAGGGCGTCGGCGAGCTGATCTCGCTGCAGAAGCTGACGGTCACGTGAGACGCGACGTACCGACAGCGCGCTGACGCCGCGCCCCGGGAAACGAGGTCCGGATGCAACCGGCGGGCATCCTCGAAACCGTCCTCTACGCCAAGGACCTGGGCGCCGCCGAGGCCTTCTACCGCGACGTGCTGGGCCTGGAGCCCTTCGCCAGTGTGCCCGGCCGGCACCTGTTCTACCGCTGCGGCGATCAAGTCCTCTTGATCTTCAACCCCGAGGCCACGCGCGTGCCGCCGGCGCCCGATGCCCTGCCGGTGCCGCCGCACGGCGCCCTGGGCCCGGGTCACGTCTGCTTCCGCGCCACCGCCGCCGAGCTCGACGCCTGGATCGGGCGGCTCGCCGCCAAGGCCGTCGCCATCGAGGCCAACTTCGAATGGCCGCGCGGCGGCCGTTCCATCTATTTCCGCGACCCCGCCGGCAACTGCCTGGAGATCGCCGAGCCGCGCATCTGGGGCCTCGGATGACTTGTAGACCTGTAGGTTGGGTTAGGCCCGAAGGGCCGTAACCCAAGTGCGCCGGTGATACCGGCGAGGAGTAGGTGGTGCAAGTCCACTGCGATGAAGGAGTAGCGATCCGCATCGGCCCCGAGTCATGCGCGGGCG
>JBIOWI010000024.1:0-14718 GCA_044868325.1 Hyphomicrobiaceae bacterium | reverse complement strand
GGGGTCTGACCCCGGGCTCGGGGGTTCCCTCGACGCACCCTCGAGGACAAGGGGGTGCGGAATGCGGCGAAGTCGTTCTCCGATACCCCACGCGGCAAGGTGGCCAGGCCGGCCAAGCGTCGAGCGGCCGTCGGAGACGGCCGGGCAGGCGTCCTTTGCGCCCCACCGGTTAAGGTCGTGGCCTCCGGGCGCGAGCCTGGACGCCCTGCCTCTCCTCTTCCCGCAAAGCCTCGGGGGCCGGGCCCTGCGAGGGTCGACGCGTCGCAAGCGAGCACCCCCGCGTCCACGCGCGTCTTCAAGGGCCGGCCGATCCGCGCTAAAAGGCCGCACGAAGAGCCAGGTGCCACCGTAGCGAAAAGGACAGTGCCCCCATGACCGCCATCGTCGACATCGTTGGCCGTGAGATCCTGGACAGCCGCGGCAACCCCACGGTGGAGGTGGACGTGGTGCTGGAGGACGGCGCCATGGGCCGTGCCGCGGTGCCGTCCGGTGCCTCCACGGGAGCGCACGAGGCGATCGAGCTTCGCGACGGCGACAAGAAGCGCTACCTGGGCAAGGGCGTGCGGAAGGCGGTCGATGCCGTGAACGGCGAGATCTTCGACGCGCTGTCCGGCATGAATGCCGAGGACCAGCGCCGCATCGACGACGCCCTCCTCAAGCTCGACGGCACGCCCAACAAGGCCCGGCTCGGCGCCAACGCCATCCTGGGCGTGTCGCTGGCGGTGGCCAAGGCCGCCGCCGTGGCCAGCGACCTGCCGCTCTACCGCTACCTGGGCGGCGTGCGGGCGCACCTGCTGCCCGTACCGATGATGAACATCGTCAACGGCGGTGCGCATGCCGACAACCCCATCGACATCCAGGAGTTCATGATCATGCCGGTGGGCGCGGCCTCGTGCGCCGACGCCATCCGCATGGGCGCGGAGGTGTTCCACACCCTGCGCAAGGCCCTGAAGGACGCGGGCCACGCCACCAACGTCGGCGACGAGGGCGGCTTCGCGCCCAACCTCAAGTCGGCCGAGGAGGCGCTGTCGTTCGTCATGAAGGCGGTGGAGGCGGCGGGCTACAAGGCGGGCGACGACGTGGTGCTGGCGCTCGATTGCGCCGCCACCGAGTTCTACAAGGACGGCAAGTACCGGCTGGAAGGCGAGGGCAAGACGCTCGATGCCGCCGGCATGGTCAAGTATCTCGCGGGCCTCACGGCCCGCTTCCCCATCGTGTCCATCGAGGACGGCATGGCCGAGGATGACTGGGACGGCTGGAAGGCGCTCACCGCAGAGCTGGGGGCCAAGTGCCAGCTGGTGGGCGACGACCTGTTCGTCACCAACACGGCGCGGCTCGATGACGGCATCGCCAAGGGCATCGCCAACTCCATCCTGGTCAAGGTGAACCAGATCGGCTCCCTCACCGAGACGCTCGACGCCGTGGCCACGGCCCAGGCTGCGGCCTATACCGCCGTCATCTCCCACCGCTCCGGCGAGACGGAGGACTCCACCATCGCCGACATCGCGGTGGCCACCAACGCCGGCCAGATCAAGACGGGCTCCCTCTCCCGCTCCGACCGTACCGCCAAGTACAACCAGCTCATCCGCATCGAAGAGGACCTGGGCGACCAGGCGCGCTATGCGGGGCGGGGCGCGCTGAAGGTGAAGAGGTGAATGCCGGCCTTGCGGTCACGCGCCGCGCGGCGTCCCGGCTGGCTTCGTGCCGGTCAAGGCTTGCGTCGGGGGCTGCCCAAGCCGCCACCGGCCGTAGCGCCACGGCGCCAGCCGATGCCTCTCGTGCCGGATGTCCGGCGCGGGATCGAAGCCGTGCGTGCCCCACGGGTGGCAGCGGCAGATGCGGGAGAGCGTGAGCCAGCCCCCGCGCCAGGCGCCGTTGAGCTCGATGGCGTCGAGCGCGTACTCCGAGCAGGTCGGCAAGTGGCGGCACTCCCAGCCGAGCAACGGCTTGAGCGTCCACCGGTAGGCGATGACCGGCGCCTTGGCGACCGCCTTGGCCGCCTGTGTCAGCCGATCACCGGCTGCGCCGACCCTCGATGACGAAACGGGATCGGGCCGCAGGGTCCCCTCCCCCCTTGTGGGGGAGGGACAGGGCGGGGGGGAATCCCCAACATCCAAGGGAGTGGTTCCCCCCACCCCCAGCCCCTCCCCACAAGGGGGAGGGGAATCCGAGCAGCGCTTGTCTCGCGGTTCCGAGTTTCCCTTCAGCGCCCCTGGCACAGCTAGACCCCCGCGGCGAGCCGGTCCTGCGCGCCGCCGTTGGGCGCGGCCTCCGGCGCTGTCCGCTTGCTTTCGGCCTCGGCCAGCGCCGTCTCCACGGCGTCGAACACGAGCAGGGTGGAAGCGTGCCGAGCCTTGTAATCCCGCACCGGCTCCAGCACGGCGAGGTCGGCCCAGCGGCCGCCGGGCGGCGGTCCGTTGGCCTTGAGCATGCGGCGCATGGCGGCCCCCACCTCGCGCAACTCGCCCGCGTCGGAGCCCACGATGTTCCGCGCCATGATGGATGCGGCAGCCTGTCCCAGGAGGCAGGCCTTCACGGTCTGGCCGAAAGCGCTCACCCGGCCGCCGGCCACCTTGATATCGACGCTGACCGTCGACCCGCACAGCTTGGAATGGGCGGTCGCCGTGGCATCGGGCTCGGGCAGCCGCTCGGTCCGCGGGATGTTGGCGGACAGCTCCAGGATACGCTGGTTATAGATCTCGCTCAGCTGCGCCATGCGTTCAGTCCAAGCCTGCCCGGCTCTCCAAGGTGCGCCAATGCGCCTTGCTTTGCTTGTCCGCGCCAGCCTGCCGTATTATATCGCTCATGTCACTGGGCGCCCCGCCTATAGCTTGCGCTGCCCTATGATATCGCGCGCGCCGGGCCGAAATTCAACAGGGCCGTGCAGTGTCGGTGCCGCCGGTCCTGGGAGCGCGCCGGCGAAGGGCCGATCTTAAGGCGGGCCGATCTTAAGGCGGTATGACAGCATGGACGACATCGTAACGAGCCGGATCAGGGCAGCGGAGCGCACGCCGGCGGCGCCGCGCCCGTCGCGCGCCGAGGTGGAGGCCGCGGTGCGGACGCTGATCGCCTGGGCCGGCGACGACCCCAACCGCGAAGGTCTGCTGGAGACGCCCGCGCGCGTGGCCGACGCCTTCGAGGAATATTTCTCCGGCTACCGCCAGGACCCCATCGACGTGCTGTCGCGCACCTTCGAGGATGCCGGCGGCTACGACGATCTCGTCATGCTGCGCGACATCCGGGTGGAGAGCCATTGCGAGCACCACCTGGCCCCGTTCCTGGGGGTGGCTCACGTGGCGTACCTGCCCAACGGACGCATCCTGGGCCTGTCCAAGATCGCGCGCGTGGTGGAGATCTTCGCCAAGCGCCTGCAGACGCAGGAGACGCTCACCGCCCAGATCGCCGAGGCCATCGAGAGCACGCTCCGCCCCCGCGGCGTCGCTGTGCTGATCGAGGCCGAGCACCAGTGCATGTCCATGCGCGGCGTGCGCCAGCCGGGCGTCAAGACCATCACCACCCGCTTCACCGGTGCGCTGGAGACCGACGCCAGCTACCGCGACCGCTTCCTGCAGATGGTGCACCACGGCCCGCGCGGGTGACGGACAGCAGTCGCTGGAGGGGTCGGGACGTAGGTTGGGTTAGGCCCGGAGGGCCGTAACCCAACATTGTCGGAGGATGCCATGTTGGGTTACGCCGCTTCGCGGCCAACCCAACCTACTGGATTGAAGCTCAGATGTCGGAGGTGAGGGGTGTGACCCCGTTTGCACCGCGCGGCACCCCCGAGGAGGTCGAGCGCGGCCTCGCGTTCCAGCCCCGCTTCGACGCCGACGGCCTGATGCCCGCCATCGTCACCGATGCGGCGTCGGGCGAGGTCCTGATGTTCGCCTGGATGAACGCCGAAGCCGTCGCCCTCACCCTGGAGACGCGCATCGGCCATTTCTGGAGCCGGTCGCGGCGCAAGCTGTGGAGGAAGGGCGAGGAGAGCGGCAACCTGCTCCACGTCGCCGAGGCGCGAACGGACTGCGACCAGGACGTGCTGTGGCTCAAAGTGTCGGTCGGAGGCGACGGCGTTGCATGTCATACCGGTGCCCGGTCGTGCTTCTACCGCTCGCTCCCGCTTGGCGCACCGCCGACACCCGATATGGCCATGACCGAGACTTAGGCTTGTGCCTGCGCCGCCCGCATCGCCGGGCGTCACCACTTGTTGAACGGAGGCTTGTTGAACGGAAGCTGGGCATCTTGCCGGGCCTGTAGCGGTAGCTTAAGTCCTCCAGGCTAAGATTGGCCCCGAGTCGAGGTCGATCCCTCGCGTCCAACGCGCACCCGTGAGGCTTGAAGCGTCGAGGCGAGGGGGGCTGACCCGGCTCCAAGGCGGGGGGGCCGCCCTTCGGTGCAACGCTGCGAGGACGGTCGCGATGGGCGATTACAAGATCGGTCTGGCGCTGGGTGCCGGCGCCGCCCGAGGTTGGGCACACATCGGCGTCGTGCGCGCGCTGGCCGAGGCCGGCATCCATCCCGACATCGTCGCCGGCACCTCGGTGGGGGCCGTGGTGGGGGGATGCTTCGTCGCCGGCGAGCTCGACGCGCTGGAGGCGTTCGCGCGCGACCTGACGCGGCGCAAGCTGCTGGGCTTCCTCGATATCAATTTCTCCGGCTCGGGCCTGATCCACGGCCAGCGCCTGCGCGAAGCTCTCGAAGGGCGGCTCAAGAGCATGACCATCGAGTCCCTCGCCAAGCGCTACATCGCGGTGGCGGCGGAGATCGGCACCGGCCACGAAGTCTGGCTGACGCGCGGGCATCTGGCCAACGCCATGCGTGCCTCCTACGCCATGCCGGGCATCTTCAAGCCGGTGCGCATAGAGGGGCGCTGGCTGTTCGACGGCGCCCTGGTGAACCCTATCCCCGTGTCGGTGTGCCGTGCGCTCGGCGCCCGCTACGTGATCGCGGTCAACGTCAACTCCGACGCCGGTTACGGCACGGTGGTGCGGGACCTGGAGGCGCTCCCCGTCGCTGCCCTGCCGCCGCCGGAGGATCAGGGGATCCTCGCCCGCAACGGCCGCGCGGTGAAGAAGCTGCTGCAGCGCCAGCTGTTCGGCCAGGTCGAGAACGGGCCTGGCATCTCCACCGTCATGATGCAGGCCTTCAACATTGTGCAGGACCGCATCGCCCGCTCACGGCTGGCCGGCGACCCGCCGGACATCATGATCGCGCCGCGCCTGCCGCCCATCGGCCTGTTCGACTTCCACCGCGCCGACGAGGCCATCGAGTGCGGGATGGCGGCGGCGCAGCGCGAGGCCGAGCAAATCAAGCGCGACATCATCTCCCGCCGCTTCAACAGCATCTATGCCCAGACCGGGTGACCGGCTGCGGAGCGGCAGCATCCGATGCGCGCTCTGCGCTAAATCACGCCCTTGTCGCGCAGCGCGGCGATGGCGGGCGTGTCGTAGCCCAGCTCCGACAGGATCTCGTCGGTGTGCTCGCCGAGCAGGGGGGCGCGGTGGCGGATGCCGCCGGGCGTCGCTGACAGACGGACCGGCACCTTGGCCACCGGTGCCGGCCGCGGCAGGCCGGGGAACGCCACGGGCTGGAAGAACCCCATTGCGTCGATGTGCGGGTCGTCCAGGGTCTCCTGCGGCTTCAGCACCGGCCCGGCCGGGATCTGCGCCTTGCCCAGGATCTGGAGGGCCTCCGCGGTGGTGCGCTCCGCGCACCAGCGGCTCATGCGCTCGCTGACGATAACGCCGTTGTTGCCGCGCGAGATGTCGTCCTTGAAGCGGGGGTCGGTAAGCCAGTGGTCCTCGCCCATCAGCCGGGCCCAGCGCTTGAACAGCGGCTGGCCGATCACCTGCACCAGGAGCCAGCCGTCCCTGGTGCGGTAGAGATCGGTCGGCGCCGAGGTCTGGCCGCGGTTGCCGGTCGGCACCCGGTCGGCCTTGATGACGGCCTGCTCGATCAGCATGGCGTTGGTCATGGTGACGGCGGTCGCCAGCAGCGCACCCTCCACCCATTGGCCCCTGCCGGTCGCCTGGCGCGCCATCAGCGCCGCCATGGTACCGAACGCGCAGTGCAACGCGGTGCCGAAGTCGACCCACGGCACCTGCGCCCGGAAGGGCTGATCCTCCGTTCCGGTCATGTACACCGCTCCCGACATGACCTGGCCGATGCCGTCGAAGCCGACGCGGTCGCTGTAGGGACCGCCGCGGCCGTAGGCGGTGACGGTGGTGAGGACAATATCGGGCTTCGCCGCGACGAGGCTCTCGTAGTCGAGCTTCATGGCGAGGAGCGTCTGCGGCGGCAGATTGGCCACCACGACATCGGCGGTGGCAACCAGCCGGCGCACCACCTCCTGGCCCTCGGGCGTCATGGGGTCGAGCGTGAGGCCTCGCTTGTTGCGGTTCATCTGCAGGAACAGCGCGCCTTCGCCCGTCTCCGCAACAGGGGCCGGGAAGCGGTCCTCGCTGCCCTCGCGCTTCTCGATGCGGATCACGTCGGCGCCGTGCTCGGCGAGCAGTGCCGCACAATAGG
This sequence comes from Hyphomicrobiaceae bacterium, assembly GCA_044868325.1. Classification (GTDB taxonomy): domain Bacteria; phylum Pseudomonadota; class Alphaproteobacteria; order Rhizobiales; family Hyphomicrobiaceae; genus AWTP1-13. Next base: position 8,193 of record JBIOWI010000024.1, on the reverse strand, counting down.
GACCGGCGATATAGCGCCCGAAATCGAGCACGCGGATGCCTGCAAGAACCCCCGCCACGATGCCTTCCTCCATCCTTCCCAGGTTCGAACTACGAGCGAAGCCTCCAGCGAAGGCTATGATTCGCTTGCGTGAGAGAGTTGCAAGGGAGACACAGCCCGGCGATCGCGCCAAGCCCTATTCGCAACCCGACTGGCCTGTGCGGCAACGATAAATTGGCCTGTGCACCGCACACTTGCCATGTTCCGATATCGGCGGTTCCGCTGGCTGCCCAACGCGAAGCGCGGTAAAATTCGACACGCTGTCCGGGGCCGCCAGAAGGCTGCCGGCGAGCCCGGACATCGCAACACGCAACATGGCAGCCGACCAAGGAGTGGTGCCATGGGCTTGCCCATCGAAGCGATTGTCGCCTGGCTGGTCATCGGTGCGATTGCCGGCTGGCTTGCCAGCAACATCATGACCGGCGGCGGACTCGGTCTTATCGGCAACATCGTCGTCGGCATCGTCGGTGCCGCGATAGCCGGCTGGCTGTTCCCGCTGCTCTGGGTGCCGATCGGCGGTCCGTTCATCGGCGCCATCATCAATGCGGTGATCGGCGCGATCATCCTGCTGTTCGTGCTCGGCCTCGTGAAGCGGGCCTGAGCGGCGCAACATGCAAGGCCCTGCGCCCCGGCGAGGCCGGAGCGCGGGGCCTGATCCTTACTGCGCCTTCGCGTAGTAGGTGAGGTCGTAATACTTGGCCGGGTCGGCGAGCGCTTTGGGCGGCTGGGCGTACTTGCTGCGCAGGGCGAGCACGGTCTTGATGCCGGCCACGTCGAGCTCGGCGCGGTGGGAGAAGCCGCGCGAGGGGTGGAGGAGGATGTCGTAGGACTTCTGCGCGAGCTCCTCGGGCATCGTGGGGAGGTTCTTGCGCAGGATGGCCACGGCCTCGCCCCTGTTGACTGGCGCATAGAGCCAGTCGAGCGCGGCGAGATAGGCGCGGATAAAGGCGACGAGATCCGCCTCGCGCTCCCTGGCCCAGGCGCGGCGGGTGGCGCCAACCAGGCCCTGGTAGGCGCCGAGCGCGTCGTCGACGTTGGCGAGGCGCGTGAAGCCCTTGGCCTCGGCATTGACCTCGAACGGCGAGATGAGCAGCGTGGCCGCGTGCTTCTTCTCCATGAGGGCCTGGAAGCGCTGGAGGACGCCGCCGGCGGTGACGAGCTCGTAGTCGCCGGGCTTGAGCCCGCCCCTGGCCAGCAGCTCCTGCAGGACGAAGGCGTAGCCTGTCGTCAGAGCATCGACCGAGATCTGCTTGCCCTTCAGGTCGGCGTAGGCCTTGACCTCCGGCACGGCCATGAGCCGCAGGAAGCCGTTGTCGCCGCCCATGAAGGCGACGATGTCGGGCGTCTCCTTGGTAGGCGCCGCGCCCTGACCCTCGCTGTAGGCGATGACGTTGTCGATGGCGGTCATGGCGATGTCGAACTTGCCGTCGATCAGGCCGGCGAGCTGGAAGGCCGAGCCCGGCGTGGGCGTGATCCTCACGGCCACCTTGTTGCCGGCGAACAGGCCCCTCTCCTCGGCCACCCAGATCGGCCAGTTGAAGCCGCCCGGGAAGACGATGAGCTCGATGGGCTTTCCCGATTGCGCGTGCGACGACGGCGCGAGCGCAACGAGCAGGAGCAGTGCGGCGGCGATGGCGCGTGCGAGCATGGAGGCCTCCCTTATACAACGGCTCGCGCAACCTCAAGGCGCCCGCGTAGAGGGGCTTTCCCGTGTTGCTGCCCCTCACCCTAACCCTGTCCCCGCATTTGCGGGGAGAGGGGATCCGGGCGCGCTCAAAACGGAGGGCCTCGCACCGACCGCTACTTGCGCGTCGCCCTCCACTGGGACTCCGTGCCGCCTTTCTTGGCCGTCCCCTCCATCGCGGCGCCTCTCACCCGGCCGGCGTACTCCGTCCCCGCGGCGGTGAAGACGATACGGTCGCCGTCGAGGCGGCCCCTGGCGATCGGGGCGACCACGTTGCCGGTGACGAGCTTGCCGGTGAAGGTCTGATAGGTCTGGGTGAGGGTAAGCTCGCTCTCGCCCAACTGCCCCCCCAGCTGCCAAGTGCCAGCCACCTGCGCCGGCACGATCCAGAGGTGGGCGCGGCAGAAGTTGGTGCAGCCCTCCGGCGCCTGCACGATCTCATCCGGCTCCCAGTCGCCCATATTGAAGGTGTTGGAGACTACGCGCGTGCCGGGCTTCATCTTCAGGATGGTCGGACGCAGGCGGATGTTCAGGTCCGTCAGCAGGAACAGGGTAAGCACCGTGGCCTGCGAGAAGTCGCTCTCGAAGATGTCGGCGTTGGCGAAGGTGGCCTTGTCGGCCACGCCCGCAGCCTCGGCATTGCCCTTTGAAAGGGCCACCATGTCCGGGTTGTACTCGATGCCGTGCGCCTTGATGCCCCGCTTGGCGGCCGTGATGACGGTGCGGCCGTCGCCGGAGCCCAGGTCGATCACGTAGTCGCCGGGGGCGGCCTTGGCCATGTCGAGCATCTTCTCCACCAGGGTCTGGGCGGTGGGCACCCACACCACGTCCTTGCCGGCCTGGCCCACCTGCGGCTCGTAGGCGGGTTGCTGGGCGAGGGCGGCCCCCGTGGCGGTGACGGCGGCCAGGTACAAGACCGCACGCAGGCGCGGCCGGAGCTGGGGCGATGTCATTGCGGTTCTCCGCGTGACCAGAGACTTTCGGCAGTCGGCAAATCCCAGATGCGGCCGTCGGGCAAGGGCCAGATCGCTAGGGGTTCTACACTCGCCCGCGTCGCGACTGCCGACGCCCGACTGCCGTGCTTTACTTCTGCCGAGCGGTTTCCTGCGCCACGCCGCCGGGCGAGCTGCGCACCGCCAGCAGCAGGTTGGATTCCTGCGGCCGCCAGCGGTAGCCGACGCCGAATTCCAGACGCGGCGGGTTGGATTTTCGGAACACCTCGCTCAGGCCTTTCTGGAACATGCCGGGAAACACGGCAATGGGCCCGAGATAGCGGCCGAAAGGCTGAAGTTGCCAGTCCGTGGCCGTGAAATAGCGCACGGGAATGCCGGTGTCGTCCTGCACGACCGCGGCGCCCCGCTCAAGGAGAAAGGCCCGCACAATGGCGAAGTTGTTGCTGTGCAGGAGGTAGGAGGCGCTTTTGACGAAGACGTCGGCCTTGCCGAACTGCTCGCAGAACTTGAGGAAGCCGGAGCGCCTCACCCCGCCGTCGGACAGGTCGGTCTGGAAATAGTAGATCGTCTGCACCTTCCCCTCCCGGCCGGTGAAGACGATCTTGACGCCCTGGGTGGCGTCCTTGGTGCCAGCGGCGACAACGGCGCCGTCCTTGTCCACGGCGAACAGGCTCACGTCCTGAAGGGTCTTCCCGGAGCGGGCGAGAAACAGGTAGAGGACGGGCAGAACACCGTTCAGGTTGCTCGTGCGCAGACTGCGCTGCATCTGGGCAGTTATGAAGAAACTGTAGTTGAGGGCGGTCCCGACCGAGGCGCGCAGGCCGCCGAGCGCGCCCGAAAGGGCCTTGCGCGGCACCGAGGCAATGGAGGGAATGGCCCCGATCGGCTCGAGCCCGCTCATGACGTAGGTGGTGCGGTCCTGGAAGAAGGCGTCCATGTAAAGATAGTCGGGTCCGCTGAACATGTAGAGAACGGTGGGCTGCGGTGCCGGCAGGTTGGCCGCCGACCAGGCCCGGATCTTGGTGAGCCGCGTCTCCTCCAGCCGGGACCAGGCGGAGTCCAGCGCCTTGGCGTGCTGCTGCCAGGCCGGGTCGCGGGCGAGCGCCGCCAGCTGCGAGCCAGCCGACGGCTCCAGGCCGGCCAGGAAGCGCGCCACGTCGTTGGGCGTCTCGACGGCCTTGACGGCCTCGGGGGCCTTCGTGGCCTCCGTTGCCCATGCCGGCGCCCAGACCGGAACCAAGCCGGGCACGGCCGTCAGCAGGGAGAGGACCAGCGAGAGAACTCCCGCCGTCGCCAGTCTCCGGGTTGCACGCATGACTTGAGAACTCCTCGGAATGTTACCGCCCTTGTCTGGCCGAGACCGCGTAGACGAGCAAGCCCGACAGCATGATGGACACGCCCGCGAGCGACTGAGCGGGCCTTTCCAGCACCAGGTTGACCATCATGAACAGCGACACGGCCAGGAACAACAGCGGGGTGAAGGGGTAACCCCAGACCTTGTATGGGCGGGGCAGTGCCGGCTGGGTGAAGCGGAGCACAATGACGCCCAATACCGTAAGAAACGACGAGATCGTTAAACTAAATTGTATGAACTCCAGGATCGACTCGAAACTTTGGGTGAGGAGTAGCGCGGTGACCACAGCAACCTGGAAAAAGATGGCGACAGTTGGAACTCCATCCCTACTCCTGCGGGCGAAGGCCGACAGGAGCCGGAAATCCTCGCCCATGGTCATGGTCACGCGGGGGCCCAGCCACATCATGGCGCTGATGGAGGAGATGAGGCCCACACAGATCACCGCGTCCACGATGCGCGCTCCGGTTGCACCGAAGATGTGCTGCCCCGCGATCGCCGCCACCCGGATCTGGCCAGCCAGCTGGTCCATGGGCGTGGTGTAGAGGAACACCGCGTTGAGGCTGACGTAGAGCAGGGTCACCACGGCCACCGCGGCGATCATCGACAGCGGTACGGTGCGCTTGGGCTCCCGCACCTCGCCAGCGATGTAGGTGACGGCGTTCCAGCCGGCGTAGGAGTACATCACGAACGCCAGGCTGACGGCGAACGGCGGGCTCACGATCAGGGCGAGATCGCCCGACGAGGGCGCGAACGACAGAGACTGCGGACGGCCGAAGGCCACAGCGGCCAGGATGAGCCCCACGATCAGCACCACCTTGAGGAGGGTGGAGACGTTCTGGAACGCGCTGGCCCCCTGGATGCCGCACAGGTGGACGAGCGTCACCCCCCACACCACGACCAGCGCCACGGCAAGCTCCGGCGCGCCGGGCCAGGCGCCGCCGAGATAGCCGCTGAAGGCCATGGCAGCCAAAGCGGTGGGGGCCGAGAACCCAACGGTCGCCGACAGCCAGCCGGCCAGGAAACCCAGCGCCGGGTGGTAGATGCGCGACAGCAGGTTGTACTCCCCGCCCGAGCGCGGGAACGCCGCAGCCAGCTCGGCATACGACAGCCCGCCGCACAAGGCGACAACCCCGCCCACCACCCAGAGCACGAGGACGGCGAAGGCCGAGGGCAGGTCCTTCACCTGGAAGCCGAGGCTCGTGAACACGCCGATGCCGATCATGTTCGCCACGGCCAGCGCGATGGCCGTGGCGAGCGTGACCGGCGCCCGGCCGGCGTCGGTGCAGGCAGGCGCAGCCTTGGCCGAGCTTCTCGTAGTCATGTCTCGCCTGTAGGAGGGGGCGAACGGGGGTTGCCGCACCGGATGTTAACCGTGACGACAGTATAGCCTGCCATCGTGCCCCGTTTCACGTCCACGCTTCGGACACGATTCGGGCCTAGTTGGGTCGAGGGCCGGGCACAATCCTCGCGGGTGGTCGTGGTCAGATCTGCGCGCCGGGGTCGCCGGGGTCAGACCCCTCGCAACAGACCTCGCGATTCAACTCGACGGCAGACGCGAGGGGTCTGACCCCGGTGAGCACGACGTGGATACGAGGGATCGGACCCCGGTCGGAGACGGTGGGACTTGCAGGGGTCTAAGGGAAGACACGGGGGCTCTCTGGCGCGCGTCGCCGCAGCCGCGCTGCTCTGTGGCGCCTGGCTCGTCGCGGCCGACGTCGCCGCCGGCGCCCAAGGCGGCCAGGCGAGCCGGACGGCGGCGGTCGACGGCGTGCCGGCCCCCCATCTCGTGCAGGCGCGCAGCGGCCCGCTGGCCCGCGCCCGCTCCAAGCTCGTCGAGTTCGAGACCGCGCCATTCCCCTACGACGGCGTCGTGCCGCGCGCCAACAGGCCGTTCCTCGACGTAGTCGAGAACGGCCGGCGCGGGCACCGCACCGGTGCCGGCCGCATCTACTGGGAGGACGAGACCTACCACGACCGCCAGGTGCTGCTGCACCTGCCCAAGGGCTTCGACATCCGCCGCCCGAGCCTCATCATCGTCTTCTTCCACGGTCACGGCGCCAAGCTGGCCGACGACGTCTACCTGCGCCAGCAGGTGCCGACGCAGATCTCCTCCTCGGGCATCAACGCCGCCCTGGTCGCCCCGCAACTCGCCTTCAACGCGGCCGATTCCAGCGCCGGCAAGTTCTGGGAGCCGGGAGCGTTCGCCCGCTTCCTCGGCGAGGCCGGGCAGCACCTCGCCCGCCTGCACGGCGACCCGCGCTCCGTGAGGTCGTTCGCCAGCATGCCGGTGGTGATCGTGGCCTACAGCGGTGGCTACGTGGCCACCGCCTGGGCCGTGCACCACGGCGGCCTCGGCAAGCGCCTGCAGGGCGTGGTGCTGTTCGACGCCCTCTACGGCGAGCTCGACACCTTCGCCGACTGGATCACCCGGCAGACCACCGCGTTCTTCGTGAGCACCTACACGCGCTCCACCGAGACGCGCAACGTCCACCTGCAGAAGGTGCTCGCCGAGCGGCACGTCCCCTTCACTACCGCGCTGGAGCCGCGCCTGCTGCCAGGCAATGTCGCGTTCCTCCCGGCACCCAAGGATGCCGGCCACCGCGACTTCCTCACCTATGCCTGGGTCGACGACCCGCTCAGGGACCTGCTGGCCAGGCTCAAAGGCTACGCCCGGCGATGACCCTCGTGCCACCCGTTCCGCCGCCGGCGCCCGCCCAGTCGACATCCTTGTCGGCATCCTTATCGGCGCCCGCGGACTATTCCGGCCGGTGGGTCACCTCGTTCGGCCGGATGACGCTGCGCCAGGACGGCAACCGCGTCGCCGGCACCTACGGCCGGGAAGGCGACGAGTGCACCATCGAGGGCACGGTCGAGCACGGCAGGCTCGTCTTCACGTACAAGGAGCCTGTCGAGCACGGCAGCGGATCGTTCAGGCTGCGGCGCCCCGGCTGCTTCGTGGGCGAGTACCTGGCGGCGGGCTGGCCCCGGCCGCGGTCCTGGTACGGCTGGCGCGGCTTCGACGGCCTGTGGGACACCTCGATCGGCCGCCTGAAGCTGATCGACGAAGGCGGCCCGCTGCGCGGCGGGGTCGAGCACGACGCCGCAGCCCGCCTGGAGCTCGATGAGGAAGGCGGGCGCCTCCGGCTCCGCATCGAGGGAGCGCGCGGAAAGGGGCGCGGCGCCGTGGAGCTCGACCACCAGGGCTATGCCCTCGCCGGCGAGTGGGCGCCGGACGGGATGCCGCCGCAGCAGCTGCTCGGCCGCCGCGTGCTGCCGCATCCCGGGCTCACGTGGCTCGTGGTGCTGGAGGCGCACTGGCAGCGCGCGCTCGACGACAACGAGTTCGCCTTCGGCCGCATGCTGCACGAGCTGTTCGCGCGCGTGCCCTGGACGCAGGTGCGCCACCGCTTCTACGCCGAGGAAGCGAGCCTCGTGCACTGGTGCCGCCAGCTGATCTATCTGCCCGAGCCCGCCGTTCTCGTCATCACCGGCCACGGCGAGACCAACGGTCTCACGGTCGAGGGCCGGACCATCGCCATGCCGGCGGTGGTCGATGCCCTGCGGCTTGCCGACGGCCTGAAGCTCCTGCATTTCTCCGCGTGTCTGGTCGGACAGGACGCGGGGCAGGCGCTCGCAGCCGCGCCGTTCCCCGTCTCGGGCTACACCACCAGCGTCGATTGGGCCCAGAGCGCGCTCACCGAGTTCATCTATCTCGACATGATCTTGGAGAAGGGTCTTGCCCCCGCCCAGGCCGCCGAGCAGCTGCTGGCGCTGGTGCGCTTCTCAGGCAGCGACGAGATTCCAGGCTCTCCCTACCGCCCGGCCGGCTTCCGCTTCTTCGCGCCCCACCCCCAGCCCGTGGCGCCCGCCCCTCCCGCCGTCGGGTCTGTGGCACAGGCTGAGCCGCCCGCCGCGCGCCGCACCGACTTCCGCAGCTTCCTGGGCCAGCTCATCGGCGCCCAGTCCCGCGCGAAAGACCGCCGCCCTTCAGGCTGATTGGATCGGTGGCGAGGCCGCGCGGTCTCCCTCTCCCCGCCGCCCTCGGGCCATCCACAAGGACGACCTTCACCACAATGGTCCCGGGGGCGACCGGGAGAGGGCCGGGGTGGAAGGCGTTCCCCCTGTGGCGGGGGGGGGGGGGGGGGGGGGGGGGGGGGGGGGGG
>JBIOWI010000023.1:0-8246 GCA_044868325.1 Hyphomicrobiaceae bacterium | reverse complement strand
CCCATGGCCGAGCATCCGCTTTGCCGCCAAATACCCGAGGTGGGAGCCGTATGCCTTAATTGGGCACGTACGGATCTGTGCGGGGGGCGTGAGGTAACTCACGTCCCTACCGCGATCATGGCAAACTCCACCATTGTCGATTACCATGTTGGCTTACGCCGCTCTGCGGCTAACCCAACCTACGAGAATTACGAGAACGCGTCCCGCGTGATGCTGGCGTACCAGGCGTCGGCGTGCTGGGCCTCCAGGCGGCGCTGCTCGCGCCGCTCGGCGAGAGGCCCGCGCGGGGAGACGCCGCCGGGCGTGTCCTGGAAGCCCTTGTCGGTCGGTCGGAAGATGTTGACCACGGATATGCCGTACTCGTCACCTGCATGGCTGAAGCAGGTGTTGAAGTAGACCGGGTCGGCCGGCGTGGGCTTGCCCTCGAGTGCGGCGACGGCCGCGGCCACCGCCTGCTTGGAGGTGGTGTTGGCGATGTAGCCAGACTTCGGCATGGGCGTCGCCAGGTTGGCGTCGCCGACGACGTGGATGTGCTGGGCCTTCTGCGCCTCGAAGGTGCGGCTGTCGATGGGCACCCAGCCCGTCGCGTCGGTGAGGCCGGCGTCGACGGCGATCTTGGCCGCGGACTGCGGCGGGATGACGTTGCCGACGGCGAGCTTGTGCTTGTTGCCGAACTCGGTCTCGAACGTTTTCGCCTTCACGTCCACGCGCGTGACCTTGCCGTCCTTGCCCACCGGCACCCACTCGACCATGTCGCCGTAGAGCTCCTTCCAGGCGTCCTGGAACAGGCCCTGTTTCGAGAAGGCGTCCTTGGCGTCCAGCGCCAGGATCTTGGACTTGGGCTTGGCCTTCTTCAGGTACGAGGCGACCATGCTGATGCGCTCGTAGGGGCCGGGCGGGCAGCGGAACGGGTTGGCGGGGATGGCGAAGCCGACGACGCCGCCGTTGGGCATGGCCTCCAGCTGCCGGCGGAGCAGCGTGATCTGGGCGCCGTCGGCGCCAAGCCAGGCGTGCGGGAAGACCTTGGAGGCGGCTTCGTCGTAGCCGGCGATGCCGCCCCAGCGGATGGCGATGCCGGGGCTCAGGATCAGCTTGTCGTAGGCGACGGTGCGGCCGCCGGCGAGGCGCACCGTCTTGGCGGCCGGGTCGATGGCGACGGCGGTGTCGCGCACGTGCTGCACGCCGCGCTTGACGAGGCCGGTGTATGAGTGGGTGATTTGCGGCAGGGTGCGCCGGCTGGCCAGGATCAGGTTGCCGTAGGGGCAGGTGATGAACCTGGCCTTGGGCTCGATCAGCGTCACGTCGAGCTGGGGATACTGGATGCGGGCGAAGCGCGCCGCCGAGGCGCCGCCGAACCCGCCGCCGATGACCACCAGCCGCGCCCGTCCCTGGGCGCGCAGGGTGGCCGGGGCGGCGAGCGCGGCGGCCGCGACCATCGTGCCGAAGCTACGCCTCGTGATGCCGGAACCGGTCATGGAACGCCCCTCACTTCAGCTTGGAGAAATAGTCGGCAAGCGTCGCCACCTCGGCTTCGGTGTAGCCGGTGGCGATGCGGTCCATGATGGTGGCCGGGCGCTGCTTCTCGCGGAAGGCCTTCCACTGGGCGACGAACAGGTCGCGGTTGTAGCCGGCGATCTTGGGCACCGAGCCGATGCCCGCGCCGGCCTGACCGTGGCACCCGGCGCAGGCCAGGGCGATGAGGGGTGGCTGCGGGCTCTGGGCGCTCGACGGTGACCAGACGGCGCCTGCGACGAGCATGGCGCCTGCCAGCGATGGGATGCGAAGCCGGCGGGTACGGCCGCGTGAGAGCATGGCAAGGTTCACATCACCCCTCCATCGGAATATGAGTAAATTCAGCCTAGCGAGCATGGCAAGCGACTGTTGTCAATCGTGCCGATGGCAACGAAACCACATCAGCCCCCATCCTACGCCTCGCCAAGCGAGATCCTGCGCATAGAACTAACGGACCGCCGGCGCCCGCGATGTCCGAAGACTGCAGGAAAGTCTCCTCTGCTCGTGGCCGCATGGTGTGGTCGCCACCACCGGATGTTAGATGCTGGTGGGCTGGGACTTCCAGCGGTTCCGCGTTGCCGGTAACGTGTGCTGAGGCATGCGGGCCCTCGGCCGGAGGGGCGACACGTCGATCCCCCGAGACGCTGCAGGCTCGCGAGCAGGCCAACGACCGGGCGCCCTTGTCGCAGCTGGTGTGCGAGGGCCGGTTCGATGCGATGAAGGGCTGAAGCTTAGGGGTCGAGATGCAGGCCGGCAGCGGCGAGATTGGCGGTCAACTGGGCCCGGCCCGGGTGGCCGTCATCGTGCTCGCGGCCGGCCGCTCCACCCGCATGGGACCGCAGAACAAGCTCCTCGCCGACATTTCCGGCAAGCCCATGGTGCGCCGGGTGGTGGAGGCGGCGCTGGCGAGCAAGGCGCGGCCGGTGCTGGTGGTGACTGGCCATATGGCGGCCGATGTTGCGGCGGCCGTAGAAGGAGTCTGGGCCTCGCAGATTGAGCAAGGCGAGCGCCGCAGGGTCCCCTCCCCCCTTGTGGGGGAGGGACAGGGTGGGGGGGATTCCAGAACATCGAAGGTGGGGGTTCCCCCCACCCCTAGCCCCTCCCCACAAGGGGGAGGGGAATTCCGTCGCGACTCGACGCTCGATGTAACGCTCGTCTCCAATCCTGACTACGCGACGGGTCTCGCCGGCTCGCTCAAGGCCGGCATCCGCGCCGTTCCGGCGGACTGCGACGGCGCCCTGATCCTGCTCGGCGATATGCCGCGCGTCGCGGCGGAGCATGTGGACCGCCTGATCGAAGCATTCGTAGCCGCGCCGGATATGATTGTGGTGCCCACGCATGAGGGAAAGCCGGGCAACCCCGTGCTCTGGCCGCGCCGCTACTTCCCAGCGCTGCTGCAACTCGAAGGCGATGCCGGCGCCAAACGGCTCATCGCGGCGCTCCGGGAGCATGTGCAGGAGGTGCCCATGGGGACCTCCGCCATCTTCGCCGACGTTGACACGCCCGAGGAGCTGAGGCGGGTTCTGCAGGGGCGCCCCGGTTAGGTGCGCCGCAAGCACCGCAGCTGCCCCGCTCTTCGATTTACCGCAAGCTGAGGCGGTTGTTGCGAATTTGGCTCGCCGCCCGACACCCTCAGGTATGAACGAGCGCGAGCTCATCGACCGCCTGGGTTTGCCCGATCTGCTCATTGGCCCTGAGGATCACATCCTCAGCAACGCATGGATCTGCTTCACGTGCGGAGAGACCACGACGAGCCCTGAGCTCATCCCCTGCCCTGCGCCGTGCTGGCGTTGCGGCGGGATCATGTTCGAGACCTGGAAGGCATCGTCCCCGGAGATATCGAAGGACTCGGAGCACTGAAGCTATCAGTCATCTCCTCTTTGGCCGCTCCCATCATGTCGCTAAATGTAGGGCGGACTAGCGAAGCGTAATCCGCCGTTTCGCGCAAAAATGGCGGATTACGGGCTTCGCCCTGATCCGCTCTACGATTTATTCAACCTCGCGATCAGGCTCGACGTGTCCCAGCGGCTGCCGCCCATCTTCTGCACGTCGGCGTAGTAGCCGTCGACGATTGTCGTGACCGGCAGGCTGGCGCCGTTGCGCTTGGCCTCGTCCTGGCAGATGGCGAGGTCCTTACGCATCCAGTCCACGGCGAAGCCGAACTCGAACTTGCCCTCGCTCATGGTCTTCCAGCGGTTCTCCATCTGCCAGGACTGGGCGGCGCCTTTCGAGATGGTGTCCATCACCTTCTGCAGGTCGAGGCCGGACTTCTGGGCGAAGTGGATGCCCTCGGACAGGGCCTGCACCAGGCCGGCGATGCAGATCTGATTCACCATCTTGGTGAGCTGCCCGGCGCCGGCCGGGCCGATCAGCGTGACCATGCGGGCGTAGTTGGCGATCACCGGCTGGGCGCGGTCGAACGCCGCCTGGTCGCCACCCACCATCACGGTCAGCACGCCGTTCTGGGCGCCGGCCTGGCCGCCCGACACCGGCGCGTCGAGGACGTCGAAGCCCTTGCTCTTGGCGGCGGCGTAGAGCTCGCGGGCGATATTGGCGGACGCCGTGGTGTTGTCGATGAAGACGGCGCCCTTCCTGACCGCGTTGAAGGCGCCCTGGGGTCCGAGTGTCACCTCGCGCAGGTCGTTGTCGTTGCCCACGCAGCAGAACACGAAGTCGGCGTCCTTGGCCGCCTCGGCAGGGGTGGGCGCGGTGCGGCCGCCGTACTCCTTGGCCCAGGCCTCGGCCTTGGCGCCGTTGCGGTTGTAGACGGTGAGATCGTGGCCGCCCTTCTTGCGGATGTGTCCGGCCATGGGGTAGCCCATGACGCCCAACCCGATCCAAGCCACCTTTGCCCCATTGCCTGCCATGACATCTCTCCTCTGGAATGGCCCGCTTTGGCGCCACTCTTAACCAAGGATGGGGCGATTGTCAGGGGAGTCGGGGTCAGAAACCCAGGCAGCGGGGGAGGTCGAGGCAGAGATGGAGCCCCTCCTGTGCCGAGGGCACGGCGATCAGCGCCGCGCCGATCACGGCCGCCACGGCGGCAATTGCGATGAGGGCGGTCCTGAAGGTCAAGATGGTCTCCAGACTTCGCAATGCCAAGAAAGTATTGAGGCGCACGAGCGGAGGCGCCCCATGTGGGGACCCGGTGAACCCAATGAGCCGCTGCGCCTGTGCGTTGCCTGAACGGTGCGTTTATCTGGCGTTCAGGAAACATGGACCGTTTCCAGGGCTCGAGTCTGTGGCCTATATGAGCGGCACGCGGCCCGGCGGCTGAGCATGGTAAACGCTCCGCGGACGTCTGTCGCGCAACTTTCGGCGGCGCCGATCGGGAGGCCAGTCCTTGACCAACGCACTGCCCGTGACGATCGAGGCGATCGAGGCTGCCCGCCGGCGCGTGCTCGGGGAGATCGTCGAGACCGACTGCGACTGGAGCCGCACGCTCTCGCAGATGCTGGGCTGCAAGATCTGGCTGAAGTTCGAGAACCTGCAGTTCACGGCCTCCTTCAAGGAGCGCGGCGCCATCAACCGGCTGTCCGCCCTGTCCGACGAGGAGCGCCGGCTCGGCGTCATCGCCATGTCGGCCGGCAACCACGCCCAGGGCGTGGCCCATGTGGCACGCCGGCTCGGCGTCCCCGCCACCATCGTGATGCCGGTGAGCACCCCGACGGTGAAGGTGGTGAACACCCGCCGGTACGGGGCGGAGGTGATCCTGCACGGGGAGAACGTGGAGGAGGCCGCGGCCTTCGCCCGCGAGCACGGGCGCGAGCGGCGGCTTACCTTCGTCCATCCCTTCGACGATCCGCTGGTGATCGCCGGGCAGGGCACCATCGCCCTGGAGATGCTGGGGGCGGCGCCGGAGATCGACACGCTGGTGGTGCCGATCGGCGGCGGCGGGCTGATCTCCGGCATGGCCATCGCCGCCAAGGCGCTGAAGCCCGACATCCGGGTGATCGGGGTGCAGGCGGCGCTCTATCCCTCGATGTACAACAGGATCAAAGGCCAGAGCCTGGCGATGCGCGGCGACACCCTGGCCGAGGGCATCGCGGTCAAGGCGCCGGGGCAGATCACCGCGCCGATCGTCGGCGAGCTGGTGGACGACATCCTGCTGGTGTCGGAAGCGCAGATCGAGCATGCCGTGAGCCTGCTCATCAACATCGAGAAGACGGTGGTGGAGGGCGCGGGCGCAGCCGGGTTGGCCGCGGTGTGCGCGCACCGAGAGCTGTTCAAGGGCCGCATCGTGGGGCTGGTCATGACCGGCGGCAACATCGACACGCGCCTGCTGGCGGGTGTGCTGACGCGGGAGCTGGCGCGCGAGGGGCGCCTCACGCAGCTCAGCATCGACCTGGTCGACCGGCCAGGAACGTTGGGCAAGGTGGCCAATATCCTGGGCGACGCCGGCGCCAATATCGTCGAGGTCTATCACCAGCGTGTCTTCACAGATCTGCCGGCCAAGGGCGCGGTCCTGGAGGTCGTGATCGAGACACGCGACCGCGCGCACCTCGACGAGGCGGTGGGCAAGCTCAAGGCTGCGGGACTGGAGGTGGACGTGCGGGGCAACTCCGGAGGCGGACACTGATGGAAGGCGCAATTCCGGCTCCGCCCGGCCCATGCACGCTCGACATGCTGCGCCAACTGGAGCGCAGGGTGCTGTGGCTCTCCACCTACACGATCCACCACGCCAACCACGAGGTTGACCGCGGCGACGGGCTCAAGGTGGGCGGGCATCAGGCGTCCTCGGCGTCCCTGGTCACCCTCATGACGGCGCTCTACTTCCACATCCTGCGGCCGGAAGACAGGGTGGCGGTGAAACCGCACGCCAGCCCGGTGTTCCACGCCATCCAGTACCTGCTGGGCAACCAGACGCTCGACAACCTCAAGAGCTTCCGCGGCTTCGGCGGTGCGCAGTCGTACCCCTCGCGCACCAAGGATGCCGACGACGTGGATTTCTCCACCGGCTCGGTGGGCCTCGGCGTGGCGGTGACCGGTTTCGCCAGCCTGGTGCAGGACTATGTGCACGCCAAGGGCTGGAGCCGGAACTGGCAGAAGGGGCGCATGGTGGCGCTGGTGGGCGATGCGGAGCTGGACGAGGGCAACATCCACGAGGCGCTGCTGGAATACTGGAAGCACGGCCTCGACAACTGCTGGTGGGTGATCGACTACAACCGCCAGAGCCTCGACTCGGTGGTGTCGGACCGGCTGTTCATGAAGCTGGCCGGGTTGTTCGAGAACCTGGGCTGGAAGGTGGTGCTGCTCAAGTACGGCAAGCTGCTGGAGCGCGCCTTCGCGGAGCCCGGCGGCGAGCACCTGCGGCGCTGGATCGACGACTGCCCGAACATGCTCTACTCGGCCCTGGTGTTCCAGGGCGGGGCGGCGTGGCGGCGCCAGCTGAAGGCGGACCTCGCCGGCCATCTCGACACACTGGCCATCGTGGCCCGCCACGACGATGCGGCGCTGGCCCGCCTGATGACCAACCTCGGCGGGCACGACATGGAGACCATCGTCGAGACCTTCGAGGCGGCGCCCACCGGCGCCCCGGTGTGCTTCATCGCCTACACCATCAAGGGCCTGGGCCTGCCGTTCCAGGGCCACAAGGACAACCACGCCGGGCTGATGACCAAGACGCAGCTCAACGAGCTGCGCGCCCGCGAGGGCATCAACCAGGGGGAGGAGTGGGACAAGCTCGCGGGGCTGGAGCTGCCGCCGTCCGAGATCGAGGCCTTCCTGCGCCGCGTGCCGTTCGCTCAGAGGGGCCGGCGCCGGCTGAAGGCGGCGCGCATTCCGGTCGATTCGTTTCCCCGCATCGAGATCAAGGGCACGGTTTCGACGCAGGCGGGCTTCGGCCGCGTCCTCGACGAGATCGCGCGCGCCGGCGGGCCTCTTGCCGAGCGCATCGTCACCACCTCGCCCGATGTGACCGTCTCCACCAACCTCGGCGGCTGGGTGAACCGGCGCGGCCTGTTCTCGATGCAAAGCCATGAGGACGTGTTCCGCTTGCGCGGGCTGATGTCGCCGCAGCGATGGGAGATGAGCCCCAAGGGCCAGCACATCGAGCTCGGCATCGCCGAGATGAACCTGTTCCTGCTCCTGGCGGCCGCGGGGCTGTCGCACTCGCTGTTCGGCGAGCGGCTGCTGCCGGTGGGCACCCTCTACGATCCGTTCATCTGCCGCGGGCTCGATGCGCTCAACTACGCCTGCTACCAGGATGCCCGCTTCATCGTGGCCGGCACGCCGGCAGGCCTCGCGCTCGCGCCCGAGGGCGGCGCGCACCAGTCGATCGGCACGCCCCTCATCGGCATGGCCCAGGACGGGCTGGCCGCCTTCGAGCCGGCCTATGTGGACGAGCTGGCCGTGATCATGGCATGGGCCTTCGACTACATGCAGCGCGAGGCGCCGGAGGAGGGCGAGAAGCGCTGGCACCGCGACGAGAAGGGCGGCTCAGTCTATCTGCGCCTCACCACCAGGCCGCTGGAGCAGCTTACCCGCACCGTCACGCCGGCCCTGCGGGAGGCCATCATCGACGGCGGCTACTGGCTGCGCCGGCCCGACGCGAACGCAGACCTCGCCATCGTCTACACGGGTGCGGTGGCCCCAGAGGCGATCGCGGCGGCGGGGCTGCTCGGAGAGGACAGGCGCGGCATCGGCGTGCTGGCCGTCACCTCGGCCGACAGGCTCTCCGCCGGCTGGCACGCCGCCCAGCGTGCGCGGGAGGCGGGAGGGGTCAGACCCCTCGC
>JBIOWI010000022.1:0-2161 GCA_044868325.1 Hyphomicrobiaceae bacterium | reverse complement strand
AAGGCCGACGCCACCGGCTCGGCACCTCCGTGGCCGCCCGCGCCGGAACGCACCGCCGCTACGCGCAATATATCCGGTGCCGGTGCCTCGCCAGCATCGGCGGTTGCCCATGCGGCAACAAACCGGCGCGGGTGACCCGTCCGAGACCTGTCGCGCCGGGAAGCGCGGCGCAGACCGCGGAGCGGGTGCTCTTGCGCCATCGCCCGCGAGGGGGTAATCAGCACCGATCCCGACCAAGGGACCCGTAGCTCAGCTGGATAGAGCGCTGCCCTCCGAAGGCAGAGGTCGAAGGTTCGAATCCTTTCGGGTCCGCCATTCTCTTCAAGAGGTTACTAACCCGATCGGCAAATACATAACATTGTGATTTCACGCGGCATATCGGACGGTCGGGGCCTGGAAGAAGGCACGCACCTTGGCGGGACAGCGTTGCAGGCTGCGCATGTAGGAGGTCAGACCGGACTTGAGCGCCGCCTTGTCCCGTGGCGTGCGGCGGCGCGCCATCGCCTGCTTGAGGTCATTATTGAGGAATTCGTCCGGATTGTGCTCGGGCGCGTAGAGCCTGCCCCGGCGCAGGCCCATAGGCGCTAACATATGGCTTGCGTGCTGGGATGGTTGGTAATTTTACCACGGGATGGATCGTGCCTGCCTGTTGCACCGGGATTGGTGCCATGTGGTCGATCGCCTTGGCGGGGCCGAGGCGATCGCGGCCAGCGCTCGCGAAACCAAGGCATTCCGGCGCGCCCGCGGGGTCCCTGGGGCGGTGGCGCTGTTGCGGCTGGCGTTGGCTTATTACCTGCGGCAAGGCGGCCTGCGATCGACCGCTGCCTGGGCCAGTGCTGTCGGGCTGGCCGATATTTCCAATGTCGCCTTGCTCAATCGGCTGCGCGGGTGCGGCGATTGGCTGGCCGTGCTGGTTGGCTCCTTGCTGGCCGCCGCGGCGCCTGCGGCCAGTCGTGGCCGTCTAATCCGCCTGATCGATGCCACCGCCGTGCCGAAGCCCGGGGCCGCTGCCCGGCGGGGTAACGGCGTGTGGCGTATTCATAGCGCCTTCGATCTGCCTGCCGAGCGCTTTTCTTTCTTCGCGCTGACCGACGAGAGGGGTGGCGAGCGGCTCGACCGGATCCCGGTCGAGCCAGGCGAAATCCGCGTTGCCGATCGCGCCTACATGCAGCCCGAGCGCATCGCCGCGGTGCTGGCAGCGGGCGGTGATGTCCTGGTGCGCTGCGGCTGGCGCAACGCCGCTTGGCTCGATGCCGCGGGCGAGCCGTTCGACATGATGCTGGCCCTGCGCGAGAATGCCGAGCGCGGCCTGACCGACCGGCCGATTTGGGTGCGTCGCCGGGGCGCGGCAGCGCCGCTAGCGCTGCGTCTGGTCGCCGTCAGGAAATCGCCGCAGGCCGCCGAAGCGGCCCGCCGCAAGGCGCGGCGCGAGGCGCAAAAAGGCGGGCACCAAATCTCTCAGGCGACCCTGGGGGCGGCCGATTGGGTGATCCTGGTCACCTCGCTGCCGCCCGAGGCGTTCGCCGCCGCCGACATCCTCGCCCTCTACCGGCTGCGCTGGCGTATCGAACTCGCCTTCAAACGGCTGAAAAGCCTGGTCGGCCTGAAGGGGCCGCCGAGCACCGACACACGTTCCGCCAGACCCTATGTACTGGCGCACCTGCTGATGATCCTCCTGCTCGAGCCGCTGATCGACGCGCTCGCGGATTCCCCCCGCCCGGCGGCCGCCTGACCCGACCCGGCGGATGGCGCCTGTTGCGCCAACTCCTCGCCACCTTGCGCCAAGCCATTCTTCCGCAGCCAACACTCGCCCGCCTCAGACGCTCGCGCCGGCGCCTCAGACGGCACCTATGCGAGCCATCCCGAACACGCCAATATCAACAAATGCTATCGATAAGTTAGCGCCTATGGGCGCAGGCCGGGGATTGCCCGTGCCCGATCCGCCTCGCCGCGATGCGCCGACTTCGACAGGTTGCGCAGCGCCGCCTGTGCCCCGGCATCGGCCGTCAATTTCGATTTTCCCGGCATACCTGATCTCCACAGCCCTCATCCCGGGAAAACACTCCATCCCTCGTCAAATCTCGTGCAGGCTGCTTAGCTATCAAAGACTCGAAGGGCGATGACCATGCACCTGAACTGGCTTCATGGAGTATGTTGCGAA
>JBIOWI010000021.1:0-5190 GCA_044868325.1 Hyphomicrobiaceae bacterium | reverse complement strand
GGGCCGAACGTTTGAGCGCGGTCCAGACCATGATCTACCTCCTCTTCAACGAGGGTTACGGTGCCGCCGGCGGCGACGAGCACATCCGCTACGCGCTGTGCGAGGAGGCGATCCGGCTGGCGAGGCTACTGCTCGAGTTGTTCCCCGGGCAGGTCGAGCTCATGGGCCTCCTGGCGCTGTGCCTGCTCCAGCATTCACGCAGCCGGGCGCGCATCGATGCCGAGGGCCGGCTGGTCTCCTTGGAGGAGCAGGACCGCTCCCTGTGGGATAAGGCCAAGATCGCCGAGGGTCGGATGCTGGTGGAAAAGGCGTTGCTTCACGGCCGGCCGGGGCCTCTCCAGGTTCAAGCCGCTATCGCCGCGGTCCATTGCGCCGCGGCATGCGCCGGAGACACCGACTGGGCGGAGATCGAGCGGCTTTATGGAGCGCTCGAGCTTCTGGCGCCCGGCCCGGTCGTGCGCCTTAACCGCGCCGTCGCGGTGGCAAAGGTGCGCGGCCCCGAGCCTGCGCTGGCCATGCTGAAGCCGCTCGCCGAGGATTTGCAGCGCTACCTGCCCTATCATTCGGTGCGGGCGGCACTGCTGGAGGAGAGCGGCGATCTCGAAGCGGCGATCACGGCGCTTGAGGCAGCGCTCATCTGCGATCCGACCCGCCAGGAAGCGGCGCATCTGGCGGGGAAAATCGCGGCGCTGAAGAAGAAGCGCGCCATCCTGTCCGGCTGACCAGGCTTCGGACGTCTTCGTGCAGGACCCCTCTTGAGCAAGGAGACCGCCGATGCCCCATGACCCCCACCTTGCCGCGCTGATGCGGGACGCGCTGGCCTCCCGTCCCGGCGTTTCCGAGAAGAGGATGTTCGGTGGTTATTGCTCGATGCTCAATGGCAACATGCTGTGCGGCGTGGAGGTCGGGCGCTTCATGTTCCGCATCGGCAAGGACCTCGAGGCCGAAGCCTTGAAGCGCCCCGGCGCGAGCCCCATGGACATCACCGGCAAGCCGATGCGCGGCATCATTTGGGTGGACGCCGACGCGGCGATCGAGGTCGGGCTGGAGACCTGGATTGACTTCGCCGCCCGCTTCGTCGGTACACTGCCGCCGAAGTGAAGTGCCAAGGTGCGTAGGCTGGACGAAGCAATCGTCCTGATCCGGGACGGCACTGGCCTTTGAAAAAAATCTCGGGACCTTTGTCCGGTTTGACTGTTCTTGAACGTCCCCTGGTCCGTGCGTCGCGCAAGCGGCGCAAGACAAGTCTTTTCAGGAACAGGATGATCAACCATGGCCAACAAACCGAACGCCACCCACGGTACCCCGAGCTGGCTGCAGCATTCGAGCAGCGATCCCATCGCCGCCCGCAAGTTCTACGAGACCGTTCTCGGCTGGACTGTCAACGAGATGCCGATGAAGAACGGCTCGAACTATCCGGCGATTGTCGTCGGCGACAAGCCCGTGGGCGGCTTTTCGCCGATGCCGGGTAACGGCGGCTGGCTCAGCTTTATTACGGTCGATGATGTCGACCGCCGAGTGGCGAAGGCCAAGGCCGCTGGCGCCAAGATCATCGCGGAAGCGACGACGGTCCCCGGGGTCGGCCGCATGGCGACCATCGCCGATCCGTTCGGCGCAAGACTCGCCTTCATCGACTACAGCAAGGCCTGACGGGCGGGCGCGGCCGGTCCGATAAAGGCCGGCCTCGCGCCGCTCAAAGGTCGATCACGACCTCACCGCCCGGGTCCCTGGCCCGCGAGCAGCACAGAATGATCTTCCGCTCGCGCTCCTTCTTGCTCAGCACGTGATCGCGGTGCTCGACCTCGCCGCCGAGCACGGCGGCGGAGCAGGTTCCGCAGATGCCGTCGGAGCACTTGATGTCCACCACGATGCCGGCCTCGGCCAGCGCATCCGTGCCTCTCTTGTCGGCCGGCACCGAGACGGTCTTGCCGCTTCGCGCCAGGCGCAGGACGAAGGGATGGTTGACATAGTCCCCCGCCTCCGGCACCGAGAAGTGCTCCTTGTGCAGGGCGTCCTCGGGCCAGCCCTTGGTTGTGGCCTCGGCGTAGACGGCATCCATGTAACGAGCCGAGCCGCACGTATAGAGGTGATGGGTGGGTGCGTAGGGCGGAACCAGCGCCGTCAAGTCCGCGCGCTGCCCGTCCTCGGTGAAGTGCAGCCGCACCCAATCGCGCCAGGGTGCCGTCTCCAGGTCGTGCAGGAAGCCGGCGGTCCTGCGGCTGCGCGCACTGTAGTGGAACTCGAACGCGAGTCCCACCGCGTGCAACCGGTGCGCCATCGCCAGCAGGGGCGTGACGCCGATGCCGCCGGCGAAGAAGAACGTCTTGGCCGCGTCCTCGGCCAACGGAAAGTGGTTGCGCGGCGGCGAGATGAACACCCGGCGGCCCTCGCGGAAGACACGATGCATGAGGGCCGAGCCGCCGCGGCCCTTCGCCTCGCGCTGCACGCCGAGCACGTAGCGCGAAGCGTCGGCGGGGTCGCCGGCCAGGCTGAACTGGCGCAGATACTCCGGCGCAATGACCACATCGACGTGCGCCCCCGCATCGAATGGGGGCAATGCCGCGCCGTTGCCCGAGACCAGCTCAAAGCGCACCACGTCCTCCGTCATGTCCTCGCGGCGCCTGACGAGCGCGGGAAACACCGGCGGCGGTCCCTCGGGCATCCTGAACTGCGGCACGAGTTCCTCGGTCTTCCCCCGGGCAAGGCGCGCCTTGTGCTCTTCGGGGGTGAGCAGACTGCGGTAGCGCGCGATGCCAGCCTCGCGGTTGACCGGAAACGGCACCGGATAAGGTGGCGGCATGACGTCGGCGGGATAGACGGCCAGCGTCTGCTCCTCGTATTTCAGATCGAGGTTGAGGCTGAGCCCGCGCCGATTGGTGGCCCGCGCCCGCTTGTGCTGCATGGTGGACCGGTCGAGCTCGATGTCCCACCACCATTTCTTCACCGGGTTGATGCCGCCGCGGCCGAGCCGGTCGTCGAGCCTGGCGATCCATCTGGCCGCCTTCGGCCAGCGCATTGCCACCCAGCGGAAGGCGCCCTCGGCAAACAGCCCTTCGAGGTTCCACGGACAGGTCTTCATGCAGCGCCCGCACATGGCCCCGCCCTGGTTGGTGATGCGGTAGCGCGTGCATTTCTCGGCGTCCGACTTCCAGATCTCGTAGCCGTTGTACATGAGCTTGGGGCCGGCCGTGATCGCTCCGGACGGGCATTCGCGTGCGCACTTGTTGCAGTTATTGCAGAAGGTCTGCAGACCGAAGTCGATCGGCTTGTCGTAGGTGAACGGCATGTCGGTGGTCACCACGCCGGACTTGAGCCTGGGACCCAGATACGGATTGAGGATCACCTCGCCGATACGCGACACCTCGCCCAAGCCCGACAAGAGCAGGAGCGGCGGCTGCAGCACGTCGCCGTCGAGCACCGAATGGGCACGCGCCGAGTAGCCGAGGCGGCGGATCTGCTCGGCGACAATGCCGCCCAAGAGCGAGAAGCGCAGGTAGGCGCGCATGCTCTGCGCCACCGACACCCAGTCGTCACCACTCGCCCCTTCGAAGGTCTCGTGCCCCTGGTCGTAGAGCATCGAGATCGCGTTCTTGTGGTAGGCGGGCATCGGGTTGCCGCCGGCGTCGTGGCTGTAGTAGGCCCACTCGGGGCAGCGGGAGAGGCCCACCGCGTCGGTCGCCATGTAGTAGGCCGCGCCCTTGATGTTGCGGGCGTTGCGCTCGGGATCCTTCACGGTGGGCGAGACCGGCCCGCGGGCGTCGCCGAACTGCAGGAGCAGAAGCGCGCCCAGCGCCCGCCTGGCGCAGTGACCGATGGCCGACTTCTGCACGTAGAAGCCGCCTTTGGCGTTGTTCTGCATTTCCTTGCCCATGTCGCCGAAGATGGTGCGGGCAAAGAAGTCGGCGCGTTTGGGAAAGCGCGGCACGCGCGGCTCGTCGATGAAGGTGGTGGGCTCTTCGCGGCGCTTCAGCTTCTCGAACGGGTAGGCGCCCATGTGGAAGGGGCGACGGCGGTAGGGCTCGCGGTTAAAGGCATTCTTGGACGTGCCCTTGCCAAGCCACCACGCCGGCCCATGGCTCCTCCAGCGCGCGGCCAAGCCGCTCTTTACGGCCAACGGCAGATCGGGTGCCAGCTCAAGCGTGGTGGTCACGGCCGCGAGCCCGAAGGCGGAGCCGACGTAGGGGTTCTCAAGAACGGCTCGTCCACCGCGGGTAGCTATGCGCGCAAGCCCCGAGGCCACGGCAAGCTTGTTGAGGTCGACGTCGCTGCTGGTCACGGTATGAGCGCGCGCCTCGTAGCCCAGCGCACGGATATAGCTCGACAGCACAATGGCCGTGTTGGCACCGAGCACGCCGGCCCGCCGCGCCTGGGTACCGGCGAACCACTCCGTGCCCGGCTCTCCAGGGCGGGGGTCGCGCATATACTCGACCAGGAACACCAGGGCGAAGCGGTGGTGCGGCACCGACCCCAGCGCGCGGCGCGCGCACTCCAGCACGTCGGCGTAGATAACGTCGATGCCGGCGGTATAGGTCTTGGGCTGGCTCCTCTCCAGCTCTTCGGCGAGGTCCGCGATGATCGGGTTGCGCACCGGCTGATGAAGCAACGCTTCGGCGGGGAGCGCGCAGACCGCCACCTGGGTGGCGTCGTAGTAGTAGCCGGCGGCCTTGAGATGGTTGGAGCGCTCCTTGGGATCGTCGGGGATCTCCGCCGGCAACGGAGCGACCGCGCCATCACGCACCACATCGAACATGCCAATGTAGCGCGCCATGGCGTTGGCAAGCGACTCGGGGTTTGCCTCGTCGGCGTAGGTAACGGCCTCGAATGGCGGCGTGCCGGCCAGGTGGGGCATCGCACGCTGACGGGCCAGTCGCTCGAGCGGGTAGGGCCCGAAATGCACAAGCCGGTTTCTGTAGGAGAAGAGCCTCATTGCTGTGGCGTGAACCCTGAGGCCTTGACAGCGGGCGCCCACCGTTCGGCATCGGTCTTCTGGATGGCGGCCAGCTCGGCTGGCGTCGAGCCTTTCGGCACCAGCCCCAGCTTCAGCACATGCTCCCTGAATCCGGCGTCTGCCAGCGCATCGGTGATCACCTTGTTGAGGCTGCCGACGATGGCCGCAGGCGTCCGGGCGGGGGCATAGACCGCGTACCATCCGACGCCCTGCACCGGCACGCCGGCCTCCAGGAAGGTCGG
>JBIOWI010000020.1:0-7502 GCA_044868325.1 Hyphomicrobiaceae bacterium | reverse complement strand
CGTGGTCGCCGTAGACCGTGCGCATCTGGCCGGGCCAGCTGTCCAGTATCACCAGGTTGCCCGAGGAAGCGCCCTCCAGCAGGTTGCCCTTGTCGTCCACCAGCGCCGGCTGGACGCCGAAGAACGGCCGCGTCGCCGAGCCGGGCTTGAGCTTGGTGGCGCCGGGCAGCGGCGTGATCAGGATGCCGCCGGTCTCGGTCTGCCACCAGGTGTCGACGATCGGGCAGCGGCCGTCGCCCACCACGCGGTGATACCACTCCCACGCCTCGGGGTTGATGAGTTCGCCCACGGTGCCGAGGAGCTTCAGCGAGGAGCGGTCGGTGCGCTTCACGTAGTCGTCGCCCGCGCCCATCAGCGCGCGGATGGCGGTGGGGGCGGTGTAGAAGATGTTCACGCCCCACTTGTCGATCACGTGCCAGAAGCGCGAGGGCGTGGGGTAGTTCGGCACGCCCTCGAACATCAGCGTGGTGGCGCCGTTGGAGAGGGGGCCGTAGAGGATGTAGCTGTGGCCAGTCACCCAGCCCACGTCGGCGGTGCACCAGAACATGTCGCCGTCGTGATAGTCGAAGATGTACTGGTGCGTGATCGACGTATAGACCAGATAGCCGCCCGTGGTGTGCAGCACGCCCTTGGGCTGGCCGGTGGAGCCCGAGGTGTAGAGGATGAACAGCGGGTCCTCGGCGCTCATCTCCACCGGTGGGCAGTCGGCGCTCACCTTGACGAGCTCGTCGTGCAGCCAGATGTCGCGGCCCTGCACCCAGCCGATGTCGGCGCCGGTGCGGCGCACCACCAGCACCTTCTCGCCGCCCTTGCAGAGCTTGAGCGCCTCGTCGGTGTTCTTCTTGAGCGGGATCGGCCGGCCCCCGCGCACGCCCTCGTCCGCCGTGACGACGAACTTGGAGTCGCAGTCGTTGATGCGGCCAGCGAGGCTGTCGGGCGAGAAGCCGCCGAACACCACCGAGTGGATGGCGCCGATGCGGGCGCAGGCCAGGATGGCATAGGCCGCCTCGGGGATCATCGGCAGGTAGACGGTGACGCGGTCGCCCTTCTTGACGCCGTTGGCCTTCAAGACATTGGCGAACTTGCACACCCGCTCGTGCAGCTGCCGATAGGTGATCTGCTCGTCGTGGGTGGGGTCGTCGCCCTCCCAGACGATGGCCACCTGGTCCGCGCGCTTCTTCAGGTGCCGGTCGATGCAGTTGTAGGAGGCATTGAGGGTGCCGTCCTCGTACCACTTGATGGAGACGTTGCCGGGTCCGTACGAGGTGTTCTTAACCTTGGTATAGGGCTTGATCCAGTCGATGCGCTTGCCGGCCTCGCCCCAGAACAGGCTCGGGTCCTCCAGCGAGCGCTTGTACATCGCCAGATACTTCTCGTTGTCGAGGAAGGCGCGGGCGGCCCACTCGGCCGGCACGTTGTAGACCTTCTCAGACATCGCGCGCTTCTCCTCCCATGGAACCCGTGGCGTTTGCCTTATTATCTGCACCCCATGCCCGTGGGCAACCGCCCGTTCGTCGAATACGGGCGGAGCCTTGGCTGGGGGTAGCCAGAATGAGCGATGGTCCGCAGGCCCCGGCAACTTATTTCTCGATCTTCTCCCCAAGCCACCGCGCCACCGCCTCGGGCGTGGAGCCGGTGCTGGCGCGGCGGTTGGCCTCGCGCATGGTCTCCACGTCGATGGCGCCGAGGAGGGGGCGCAGGGCGGCGAGGAAGGCCTGGTCGTCGGCCCGCCGCGGCGAGATCAGCAGGATGGCGTCGTAGGGCGGGATGGCCTGCTTAGGGTCTTCCAGCACGACCAGGTCGTGTTCGGCGATGCGGCCGTCGCTGGTGTAGGCGGAGATCACGTCCACCTCCCCGGCCGCCGCGGCCGGGTACATGAACTCCGCCTGCATCTGGCGCTCGCGGGCGAAGGAGAGCCCGTAGGCCTCGCGGATCGCCTTCCATTCCGGCCGGCTGAAGAACTCGAAGTCGGCCGCCACCGACAGGCCGGGCGCGTGCGGCGCCAGGTCGGCGATGGAGCGGATGCCGAGCTTGAGGGCGCGCTCGCGCTTCATGGCGAGCGCGTAGGCGTTCTCGAAGCCGAGGCCGCCCAGCATCAGGATGCCGCGTTTCGCCTTGAGCCAGCTGCCGACCTCCTTGAGCACCTCGGCGCGCGGCGGCACGTCGGTGCGCTTGAGCTGGTTGGCCCAGATGGTGCCGGTGTAGTCAACGTGGGCATCGATATCGCCCGCCGCCAGCGCATCGACGATGACGGCCGAGCCGAGCCCGTCGCGCCGGCCCGCCGCCAAGCCGTTGGCGCGCAGCCGGTCCTGGATCAGGGCGGCGAGGATGTACTGCTCGCTGAACGACTTGGCGCCGACGATGTAGCCGCCGCCGGCACGCAGGGCGTTGGGCACCAGCGCCGCCACCAGGGTGAGCGCGAGGCCAGCCGCCCCGGCCGCCATGCGGGCCCGGGAACGCACGGCGTAGCCGCGCTCGATCAGGGCCAGCAGCTGATCCACCAGCAGCGCCAGCACCGCCGCGGCCACGCAGCCGAACAGCACGAACACCCAGTTCTGCGTCTGCAGGCCGGCGAAGATGTAGTTGCCGAGGCTGGTCTGGCCGATGGGCGTGGACAGCGTGGCCGTGCCGATCACCCACACGGCGGCGGTGCGCACCCCGGCCATGATAACCGGCATGGCGAGCGGCAGCTCCACCATGCGCAGCGCCTGCCCCTCCGTCATGCCGACGCCGATGGCGGCCTGCTTCGCCGCCCGGTCGACGCCCAGGATGCCGGTGATGGTGTTCCGCACCACCGGCAGCATGGAGTAGAGCGCCAGCGCCAGCACCGCCGGCAGGAACCCCAGCGCCGAGAAGCCGAGGCCCAGCACCCGCTCTGAGAACGCCGCGACGGCGAGCAGCACCGGGTAGAACAGTGCCAGCAGCGCGAGGCCGGGCACCGTCTGCACAACGCTGGTGCCCGCCAGCAGCAGCGTGCGCAGCGTGGGGCGGCCGAGCGCGGCCAGCGCCAGCGGGAAGCTCAGTCCAAGGCCGAGCGCCAACGCCGTCACGCTAACGAGCACATGGTTGCCGAGATAGTCCGGCAGGCGCGAGAGCGCGTCGGCGAAGCGACCGTCCACCTACCGCTCCTTCCCGGCCAGGAGCCCATCCACCCGCCGGGCGATGTTGCGCGGCGCCTGCATCAGCTCGCGCACGTAGGGGTGCCGGTGGTCCAGCATGGCCGCCGGGGCGCCCTCGGCCACCATGGCGCCGTCGAGCAGGACGGCGATGCGGTCGGCGAGACCCAGCGCCTCCACCATGTCGTGGGTGATCATCAGCGTGGTGAGGCTGAGCTTGTCGTGCAGCGCCCGGTAGTCCTGGCCCAGGGCGTCGCGCGTCAGCGGGTCGAGGGCGGCGAACGGCTCGTCCATCAGCACCGTGTCGGGGCCGGCCGCCAGCGCGCGGGCCACGCCGACGCGCTGGCGCTCGCCACCCGAGAGCTCATGCGGCAGGCGCGTGCGGTAGCCGGCGTCGAGCCGCACCAGCTCCAACAGCTCGTCCACCCGCGCGGCCATGCGGGCCTTGTCCCAGCCGAGCAGCCGGGGCGTGATGGCGATGTTCTCCGCCACCGTCATGTGCGGGAACAGCCCGACCTCCTGGAACACGTAGCCGATGCGCCGGCGCAGCTTGACGGGGTCGATGCTGGCCGCATCGACTCCGCCGATGCGGACTGCTCCCGTGCTCGGATCAGCCAACCGGTTGATGAGGCGCAGGAGCGTGGACTTGCCGGAGCCGGACGGCCCCACCACCGCCACGAATTCTCCAGCCTGGATGGCCAGCGACACCCCATCGAGCGCAGCCCGGCCATCGCCGAACCGCTTGCTGACATTCTCAACCGCGATCGCCGCATCCTGGGCCATGGCACGGGCTTAGCACACGTCGCCACAGTCCTGAAGGGCGAAGACGCGCGGTCAAGCGGCGGGGTCAGACCCGGCGGGTCTGACCCCGTGGCGGGACCTCGCGATGAGCGGTTCTACGGCGACTACGCCGTTGTCGGCAGTGCGAGATGTGTACCATGCCAGTGCGGGCTGGTCTCGCCGCAATACCGAGGTCGGAGCATGGGGTCAGACCCGCAGGGTCTGACCCCTTACCACCAGCTCATGCACACTGAACAGAACCTCCCCGTCCGTCCACACCCGCCGGGGCTCCCATCCGGCGGAGCGGGCCAGGTTCTGGAACTGGGGGATGGCGTACTTGTAGGAGTTCTCCGTGTGGATGCGCTCGCCGGCGCCGAAATGGAAGGGGCGGCCGAGGACGCCCACGACCTGGCGGCGCGTGCTCCGCAAATACATCTCGATGCGGCCCTCGCGCGGGTTGTAGACCGCCTCGTGCCGGAAGGCGGCGAGGTCGAAGGTGCCGGCCAGCTCGCGGTTGATGCGGGCGAGCAGGTTGAGGTTGAACGCCGCCGTGACGCCGGCCTGGTCGTTGTAGGCCATGTGCAGCCGGCGCGCGTCCTTCTTGAGGTCCACGCCGACGATCAGACGTCCGCCCACGCCCAGCGAGACGCCGAACGCCCGAAGCAGATGTACGGCCTCGGCGGGCGTGAGATTGCCGATGGTGGAGCCGGGGAAGAACCCGGTCTTGGGTTGCTCCGCGAGATCGGCCGGAAACGTCACGGCGCGCGAGAAATCGCCGACGATTGGGCGCACGTCGAGCGCGGGGAACCGCACAACGAGGCGGTCGCGTGCCCCCGCCAGCGCGCTCTCCGACACGTCGATGCACACGTAGGCGCCGAGATGGGGCAGCTGTCGCAGCAGGATCTCCGTCTTGAGGCTGGAGCCGGAGCCAAACTCCACCAGGATGCCCCCGGCGGGCAGGCACTCCGCCATCTCGGCCGCGTGCGCCTCCAGGATGGCGGCCTCCGTTCGCGTTGGGTAATACTCCGGCAGCCGCGTGATCTCCTCGAACAGCTCGCTGCCGCGGGCGTCATAGAAGAAACGGCACGGGAGGCTCTTTATCGGGCGCGACAGTCCCGCCAGCACCGCGGCGGCGAAATCGTCCTCCTCCGCCCTGGCGAGGCCGGGCGGGCGCTTGACGCTTGAGCGCAGCATTTATTGGGTCTCCGCGGCGAGGCGCAGGCCCATGAACTGCCAGCGCTGGTGGGGATAGAAGAAGTTGCGGTAGGTGGCGCGCGTGTGCCCGGCCGGCGTGGCGCAGGAGCCGCCGCGCAGCACCTGCTGGCTCACCATGAACTTGCCGTTGTACTCGCCGAGCGCTCCGGCCGGCGGGCGGTAGCCCGGATACGGCAGGTAGGCGCTTTGCGTCCACTGCCAGACGTGGCCGCGCATCTGGCGCAGGCCGCTGCGTGCCGGACCGGCCGGCAGCGGGCGCAGCTGCAGCGCTCCTGCCGTCGTCGCTGCGTCCTCTCCGGCTGCATCCAGCCCCTGCGCCGCGACCTCCCATTCGAACTCCGTGGGAAGCCGCTTACCGGCCCAGCGGGCGAAGGCGTCGGCCTCGTAGTAGCTCACGTGGCAGACGGGCGTGGCGCGATCGACGGGGTGCAGCCCTTCCAGCGACATGGCGAGCCACTCCCCGTCGCGCCGCTCCCAGTACTGCGGCGCCTGCCAGCCTTCGCGGCTCACCGCGGCCCATCCATCGGAGAGCCAGTGCTCCGCAGTGGCGTAGCCGCCGTCGGCCATGAACTCGAGCCACTCCCCGTTGGTCACCAGCCGGTCGGCGAGCCGGAAGGGATGGACAAGCACTTCGTGGCGCGGGGCCTCGTTGTCCCACGCAAACCCCTCGCCGCCATGCCCGACGGAGCGGATGCCGCCCGGAAGCTCGATCCAGCCCGGCGCACCCGGCTCGGGCTCGACCGGGTGCAGCTGCCGTGGGCGATAGGCGGGGCGCAGCGGGTTGGCGGCGAGCAGCGCCAGGATGTCGGTCAGCAGCAGCTCCTGGTGCTGCTGCTCGTGATTGATGCCGATATCGATGAGGCGTGCGGTCTCCGCGTCGATGCCGCGCGCGAGCAGAGCACGCAGGCCGTCGTCCACGTGGGCGCGATAGGCCATGACGCGATCGATGGAGGGGCGGGTGAGGAGGCCGCGCCTGGGCCGCGGCTGGCGCGCGCCCTGGCTCTCGTAATAGGAGTTGAAGCAGTAGTTGAAGGTATCGTCGAAAATCCGGTAGCCGGGCAGGTGCTTGGCGAGAATGAAGGTCTCGAAGAACCAAGTCGTGTGCGCGAGGTGCCACTTGGTGGGGCTGGCGTCGTCCATGGCCTGCACCACCATGTCCTCGGGCGACAGCGGCGCCACGAGCTCATGGGAGATATGGCGCGTGTCCAGCAGCCGGTTTTCTAGAAACCGCTGGCCATCGATGGTTGCGCGTTGAACGGATTTCTGTCGCGTCGTGTGTCGCGTCATGGCGCTGCCTCTATCGCTGGTTCTTGCCTGTGCCCCCAGGCATCGACCCGCGCGCGCCCCGGAGGCCGACGCCGGTCGCGGTCGATACTAATGCACCCGCTTGCTATTGGTTCCATGGGCGGCAAATAAGGCGGGTTCGGCCGACGGCAACAGTTTTACGCCAACACTCCTGACACGATCCGTACGCGACGGCGAACCCGGCTTCCCCCACCCTGGAATTCCGTGAATACTGGCCATGGAGTGGATATTTCTTCGTGACAAGGCTGCAGATGCCGGCGCGTCGGACGGCGGTGGGCAGCTTCCATCTCTCGAAGACGTGAAGCGCGCGGGACCGGGTGGAGCAACGAATGATAGGGCGCATCGATGCCGTCACGCTAAAGGCGTGGCTCTCGGACAGGGGCGAGATCGCCCTCGTCGATGTGCGCGAGCACGGCCAGTACGGCGAGGGGCATCCGTTCTTCGCGGTCTCCATTCCCTACAGCCGGTTCGAGCTGGGCCTGCCGGCGCTCGTCCCCAACCCGGCGACGCGGCTCGTTCTCTGCGACGGCGACGACGGCGTGGCGGAGCGTGCCGCGAGGAGAGCCGCGGCGCTGGGCCATGGCAACGTCGGCATCCTGCAAGGCGGCGTGAAGGCCTGGAGGGACGCGGGCTACGCGCTCTATGCGGGAGTCAACGTGGCGAGCAAGGCCTTCGGCGAGCTGGTGGAGCATGCGCGGGCCACGCCGCGCGTCACGGCAACGGCCCTGAAGGCGATGCAGGACGCGGGCGAGGACTTGACGATCCTCGATGGGCGCACCTTCGCCGAGTTCCAGAAGATGAGCATCCCCGGCGGCGTCTCGTGCCCCAACGGCGAGCTGGCGCTGCGCGTCGGCGCCCTGGTGCCGGACCCCAAGACCAAGGTCGTCGTCAACTGCGCCGGCCGCACCCGCTCCATCGTCGGCGCGCAGACCCTGATCGACCTCGGCATGCCCAACCCGGTCTACGCCCTGGAGAACGGCACCCAGGGCTGGTTCCTGGCGGGCTTCAAGCTCGACCATGGCGTGCGCCGCCGCTACGGCGATCCGCCAGCCGCCGGCCTCGGCGGATTGCGCGAGCGCGCCCGCG
>JBIOWI010000019.1:0-5456 GCA_044868325.1 Hyphomicrobiaceae bacterium | reverse complement strand
AACATCCAGGTGTGGCGCTTCTCGCTCTACTACTTCTTCGTGTTCGGCGCCTTCGTGGCGCTGGCACTATGGCTGCCGCGCTATCTGATTGGCGTCTACGGCCTCGACATCGCCGCCGCCGGCATGATCGGCGCGGCCTACTCGGTGCCGGCCAGCCTGTTCCGCGTCTACGGCGGGCACCTCTCCGACACCTATGGTGCACGCCGCGTCATGTACTGGACCTTTGGGGTTTCGGTCGCGGTCTCGTTCGTCCTCTCCTATCCGCCCACCGAATACATCGTCCAGGGCATCCGCGGGCCGATGGTGTTCCGGCTCGAGACGGGCCTCTTCACCTTCACCGTGCTGATCTTCATCCTCGGCTTCTTCATGAGCCTCGGCAAAGCCGCGGTCTACAAGCACATCCCGGTCTACTACCCCAAGCACGTGGGGTCGGTCGGCGGCATCGTCGGGCTGATCGGCGGGCTCGGCGGCTTCGTCCTGCCGATCCTGTTTGGCCTCGCCAATGACCTCACCGGCGTGTGGCAGAGCTGCTTCATGCTGCTGTTCGCGATCTCGGTCATGGCGCTGGTGTGGATGCACCTCGCCATCCGGCAGATGGAGCGGGAAGCACCCGGCGTGGCTCCGGAGAAGCTGCCCGAGCTGCCGGAGATGTACGACATCCACAAGCCCGAGGTGCACAAGCCCGAGATCAGGGAGCCTCAAACCATCGGTGCGCTCTCCGGTGCGGTCTTGCACGACTGGCGACCGGAGGACGCCGAATTCTGGAAGAGCAAGGGCTGCGCCATCGCCCGCCGCAACCTGCTGGTCTCCATCCCGGCGCTGCTGCTGTCCTTCGCCGTATGGATGGTGTGGTCGGTGGTGGTCGCCAAGCTGCCGTTGGTTGGCTTCACGTACTCCACCGACCAGCTGTTCTGGCTGGCGGCGCTGCCCGGACTTTCCGGCGCGACGCTCAGGATCTTCTATTCCTTCATGGTCCCAATCTTCGGGGGCCGTCTGTGGACTACGCTCACCACCTGGTCGCTGATCGTCCCGGCGCTCGGCATCGGCATGGCCGTGCAGAACCCGGCCACGCCCTACTGGCTGTTCCTGGCGCTCGCCCTGCTGTGCGGCTTCGGCGGCGGCAACTTCGCCTCGTCCATGGCCAACATCTCGTTCTTCTTCCCCAAGGCCGAGAAGGGCAACGCGCTCGCGCTCAACGCCGGGTTGGGCAATCTCGGCGTCAGCGTCGTGCAGTTCGTGGTTCCGCTCGTGATCACGGCCGGCGTGTTCGGGTGGCTCGGCGGTGAGCCGCACACGACGATTGCGGCAGGTGGCGAAGCGAAGCTGTGGTTGCAGAACGCCGGTTTCGTCTTCGTGCCGTTCATCGCGGCAAGCGCCTTCGCTGCCTGGTTCGGCATGAACGACATCGCGTCCGCCAGAGCTTCGTTCGCCGAGCAGTCCGTGATCTTCCAGAGGAAGCACAACTGGATCATGTGCTGGCTCTACACCGGCACCTTCGGCTCGTTCATCGGCTACTCGGCTGGCTTCCCGCTGCTCGCCAACACCCAGTTCCCCGAGGTCAACGCACTCGCCTACGCCTTCCTCGGGCCCCTGGTTGGCGCTCTGTCGCGGTCGCTCACGGGCTGGGTGTCCGACAAGTGGGGCGGCGGCCGCGTCACCTTCTGGGTGTTCGTCGGCATGGCCGTCGGCGTCGCCGGCGTCCTCTACTTCCTCAACGCGGGAATCTGGTCCGGCTTCTTCGCCATGTTCCTCGTCCTGTTCTTCGTCTCCGGCGTCGGCAACGCGTCGACCTTCCAGATGATCCCCGCCATCATGCGCACGGACATGGGCCGGCTGATGCCCACCGCCGATGCCGCCACGCGCATCAGACAGGCGGACAAGGAGAGCGCGGCCATCATCGGCTTCAGCTCCGCGATCGCCGCCTACGGCGCCTTCTTCATCCCCAAGAGCTACGGCACCTCGATCAGCCTCACGGGCGGGGCGCAGGCGGCGCTCTGGGCCTTCCTCGCGTTCTACCTCTCCTGCATCGCCATCACCTGGTGGTTCTACACGCGCCGCGGCGGGCTGTTGCGCGACATCGAGCGCGGCACCGCCCCGACGCAAAAGCCGGTGACGGCACCTCACGCAGCGGAATGAACCGGGATCCCTGACATGAGCCATTTCCTCGACCGTCTGACGTTCTTCAACCGCATCGACGGCACCTTCGCCAGCGGCCACGGCATCACCACGCGCGAGGACCGGCGCTGGGAGGACGGCTATCGCAAGCGCTGGCAGCACGACAAGATCGTGCGCTCCACCCACGGCGCCAACTGCACCGGCTCCTGCTCATGGAAGATCTACGTCAAGGGCGGCATCGTCACCTGGGAGACGCAGCAGACAGACTATCCCAGAACACGCCCGGACCTGCCGAATCACGAGCCACGCGGCTGCTCGCGCGGCGCCAGCTACTCCTGGTATCTCTACTCCGGCAACCGCGTGAAGTATCCGCTAGTGCGTTCGCGGCTCATCAAGGTGTGGCGCGAAGCGCGCGCCACGAAGAAGCCGGTGGCCGCCTGGGCCTCGATCGTGGAGGACCCTGAGAGGCGCGCATCCTACACGAGGAAGCGGGGGCTCGGCGGCTTCGTGCGCGCAAGCTGGGACGAGGTCACCGAGATCATCGCCGCGGCCAACGCCTACACGGTCAAGACCTACGGTCCAGACCGCGTGTTCGGCTTCTCGCCGATCCCGGCCATGTCGATGGTCTCCTACGCCGCGGGCTCGCGCTACCTTTCGCTGCTCGGCGGGGTGTGCATGTCGTTCTACGACTGGTACTGCGACCTGCCGCCGTCCTCGCCACAGACCTGGGGGGAGCAGACCGATGTCCCGGAGAGCGCCGACTGGTACAACGCCGGCTTCCTGATCCTGTGGGGTTCCAACGTGCCGCAGACGCGCACGCCCGACGCCCACTTCTACACCGAGGTCCGCTACAAGGGCACCAAGAGCGTCGTCATCTGCCCCGACTACTCGGAGGCGTCCAAGTTCGCGGACATGTGGCTCAGCGTGAAGCAGGGCACCGACGCGGCCCTGGCCATGGCGATGGGGCACGTGATCCTCAAAGAGTTCCACGTCGACCGGCAGGTGCCCTACTTCGAGGACTACGCGCGGAAGTACACGGACATGCCGATGCTGGTGCGCCTCGTGAAGCAGGGGGAGCACCTCGTGCCCGAGCGGCTGGTTCGCGCCTCCGACTTGGATGGCGCGCTTGGCGAGACCAACAATCCCGACTGGAAGACGGTCGCCTTCGACGAGACCTCCCGCGAGCTCGTCGTGCCCAACGGATCTGTCGGCTTCCGGTGGGGCGAGAAGGGCAAGTGGAACCTGGAGGAGAAGGGGGGCTCCGGCGCCCCCACGAAGCTCCGGCTCTCGCTGGCGCCGATCAAGGACGACGTTGCCGCCGTTGCCTTCCCCTACTTCGGCAATCGCGAGCACGACCACTTCGCCGGCACCGAGCACCCCAGCGTTCTGGCGCGCAACGTGCCGGTGAAGAGGATGCAGCTCAAGGACGGCGAAGCGCTGGTGGCCTCGGTCTACGACCTGTTCCTCGCCAACTACGGCGTCGACCGCGGCTTCGGTGGCGCTCATGTCGCCCAGACCTACGACGACAACGAGCCCTACACGCCGGCCTGGGCCGAGCGCATCTCCGGCGTCAAGCGCGACCAGATCATCCAGGTGGCGCGCGAGTTCGCCCGCAATGCCGAGAAGACGGGCGGCCGCTCCATGGTGATCATCGGCGCGGCGATGAACCACTGGTTCCATTGCGACATGAACTACCGCGGCGTCATCAACATGCTGGTGATGTGCGGCTGTGTCGGCCAGTCGGGCGGCGGCTGGTCCCACTACGTCGGGCAGGAGAAGCTCAGGCCCCAATCCGGTTGGCTGCCGCTCGCCTTCGCGCTCGACTGGGGCCGACCGCCGCGCCAGCAGAATTCCACCTCGGCCTTCTATGCCCACACCGACCAGTGGCGCTACGAGACGCTCGACGTCTCGGAGATCGTCTCGCCCACCGCGCCGGCAGGCCCGTGGGACGGCGCGCTGATCGACTACAACGTGCGCGCCGAGCGCATGGGCTGGCTTCCCTCCGCGCCGCAGCTCGAGACCAATCCGCTCGAGGTGGCGAAGCAGGCCGCGGTCGCCGGCAAGGAGGCCAAGGACTACGTCGCGGCCGCCCTCAAGTCGGGCGACCTCAAGCTCTCCTGCGACGACCCGGACCACCCGAACAACTGGCCGCGCAACCTGTTCGTCTGGCGTTCCAACCTGCTCGGCTCTTCCGGCAAGGGCCACGAGTATTTCCTCAAGCATCTGCTCGGCACCACGCACGGCGTGATGGGCAAGGAGCTGGGCGCAATGGGCGCCAAGAAACCCAGCGAGGTCGTGTGGCGCGAGGAGGCGCCGGAGGGCAAGCTCGACCTGCTGGTCACGCTCGACTTCCGCATGTCGACCACCTGCGTGTACTCCGACATCGTGCTGCCCACCGCCACCTGGTACGAGAAGAACGACCTCAACACCTCCGACATGCACCCCTTCATCCACCCGCTGACCGGGGCGGTGGACCCGGTGTGGGAGGCCAGGAGCGACTGGGAGATCTACAAGGCCATCGCCAGGAAGTTCTCTCAAGTTGCGCCCGAGGTGCTGGGCGTCGAGCAGGACGTGGTGCTGACGCCGATCCTGCACGACACACCGGCCGAGATCGCCCAAGCGATGGACGTTAAGGAGTGGAAGCGCGGCGAGTGCGAGCCGGTCGCCGGCAAGACCATGCCGGCGGTCACGGTTGTCGAGCGCGACTACCCCAACCTCTACAAACGCTTCACGTCGCTCGGCCCGCTCATGTCGAAGCTCGGTAACGGCGGCAAGGGCATGGCGTGGAATACCGAGCACGAGGTCGACTTCCTCAAACGTCTGAATGGCGTCGTCACCGAAGAGGGGCCGACCACGGGCCTGCCGAAGATCGACACAGACATCGACGCGGCCGAGGTGATCCTGACGCTGGCGCCCGAGACCAATGGCGAGGTGGCAGTGAAAGCCTGGGCCTCGCTGGGCGGCTTCACCGGGCGCGAGCACACTCATCTCGCGATCCCGAAGGAGGACGAAAAGATCCGCTTCCGCGACGTGGTCGCCCAGCCGCGCAAGATCATCTCCTCGCCGATCTGGTCCGGATTGGAGTCGGACAAGGTCTGCTACAACGCCGGCTACACCAACGTGCACGAGCTGATCCCTTGGCGCACCCTCACTGGGCGGCAGCAGCTCTACCAGGACCACCTGTGGATGCGCGCCTTCGGCGAGGCGCTGTGCGTGTACCGCCCGCCGATCGACACCCGCTCGGTCAAGCCGGTGATCGACACAAAGCCTAACGGCGAGAAGCAGATCATCCTCAACTTCATCACGCCGCACCAGAAGTGGGGCATCCACTCCACCTACAC
>JBIOWI010000018.1:0-21145 GCA_044868325.1 Hyphomicrobiaceae bacterium | reverse complement strand
CCCCCCCCCGCCCCAATACGGAGAGAGGGGATTCTGCGGCTCTGGATTTGTAGGCGAGATTGGCCGGCCCAATCAACTTCGAGCGGAGCGCGCATGTCGAGAGCTGGCGCCACAGCAGGTCTTGACGTTACATCGCTGAATCTTTATATAACTAATAGGAAATATAACAGACAGCACTCCAGATGCAGCAAGATCAGATCGACAGGACGTTCGCGGCCCTCGCCGACCCGACGCGGCGGGCGATCCTGGCGCGGCTCGCCAGGGGCGAGGCGACGGTCAACGAGCTGGCGGCGCCGTTCGAGCTGACCCAGCCCGCCATCTCCAAGCACCTCAAGGTGCTGGAGCGGGCCGGTCTCATCTCGCGCGGGCGCGCCGCACAGACGCGGCCGTGCCGGCTGGAGACGGCGCCGCTGAAAGGCGTGGCGGAATGGATCGAGGCCTACCGCCACCTGTGGGAGGACAGCTTCGATCGCCTCGACGCTCACCTGAAAAAGGCTCAAGCAGCGAAAGGGAAAGGACGAAGGAATGCCGGAAAATAAGCGCGCGCTCGCGGCAGACGCCACGTTCGTCGTCACCCGCGTCTTCGATGCTCCGCTCCCGCTGGCCTGGAATGCGTGGAGCGAGGCCGACGAGCTCAAGGCCTGGTGGGGTCCGAAAGGGTGCACCATCGAGGTGGCCAGCCTTGAGTTCAGGCCCGGCGGCTTCTTCCACTACAGCATGCGGTTCCCGAACGGCACGGAGTGGTGGGGGCGGTTCCTTTACCGCGAGATCGCGGCCCAGGAGCGCATCCTGTGGCTCAACTCGTTCTCCAACCCCGGCTGCGGCATCGCTCGGGCGCCGTTCGGCATGCCCATCCCGCTCGAGATTCTCAACGACGTGACCTTCGCCGAGCGCGCCGGCAAGACCACGGTGAGCCTGCGCGCCACCCCGCACGGGGCGACGGAGGAAGAGGTCTCGACCTTCAAGGGTATGCACGCCGGGCTCGAGCAAGGCTACGGCGCGAACTTCGACCAGCTGGCCCAAGCCCTGGCCAGGGCCTGAAGCGCCCGGTACGCAAGCCGGCGAAGGCACCCTATAGTCGGGCCGCGACAGATCTGGAGCGGCCCCATGAATATCTCCCTCACCCTGCAGACCATGGCCAGGGTCCATCCCGTCCGCCCCGCCATCTCGTGGGAGGGTGGGCGTCTCTGCTATTGCGAGTTCGAGGCCGCCGTGCAGCGCATCGCCGGGGGGCTGCGGCGACGCCACGGGCTGAAGCTGGGCGACCGCGTGGCGCTCGCCATGGAAAACGGGCCGGAGCTGCTCCCGGTGCTCTACGGTATCTGGCGCGCCGGTCTCGCCGCGGTGCCGATGAACAGCAAGCTGCACGTCCGGGAGATGGCGTGGATCCTTACCGACTCCGAGGCGAGGCTGTGCGTCGCCACGCCGACGCTCGCCGATGCCCTGTCCACCCCGGACCTCTCCTGCCTGCCGCCGATTATCGCCACCGGCACGCCGGACTACACTGCGCTCCTGCAAGGCGAGCCCGTCATGGGCGAGCCCGGAGACCCCGATGAGGTCGCCTGGCTGTTCTACACCAGCGGCACCACTGGCCGCCCCAAGGGCGCGCTGCTGACGCACCGCAACCTGCTGTTCGCCTGCCACTGCTACTACGCCGACATCGATCCCGTCGGCGTCGACGACACGATCCTGCACGCCGCACCGCTCACGCACGGCTCGGGCCTCTACGGCCTCGCCCATATCGCGCGCGGCTCTCACAACCTCATCCTGCCGGGCTCGTTCGATCCCGAGAGCGTGCTCGCGGCCCTCGCCACCTATTGCAACGTCAGCATGTTCGCGGCACCCACCATGGTGTCCCGCCTCATCAATCATCCCAAGGCCGGCGCCGCCGACACGCACGGCCTCAAGACCATCGTCTACGGCGGCGCACCCATGTACGTGGCGGACTTGAAGCGCGCGCTCGACCTGTTCGGGTCCAAGCTCTACCAGCTGTACGGCCAGGGCGAGAGCCCCATGACCATCACCGGCCTGGACAAGGCCCTGCACGCCGACCGCGCCCATCCGCGCTGGGAGGAGCGGCTCGCCAGCACCGGCATCGCCCGCACCGGCGTGGCCGTGAAGGTGGTGGGCGAGGACGGCCGCGAGCTGTCCAACGGCGAGGTGGGCGAGATCGTTACCAAGAGCGACTGCGTTATGAAGGGCTACTGGAACAACCCGGAGGCCACGGCGCGGGCGCTGCGGGACGGCTGGCTGTGGACCGGCGACCTCGGCGCCATCGACGCCGAGGGCTTCCTCACCCTCAAGGACCGCTCCAAGGACATGATCATCTCCGGCGGCGCCAACATCTACCCGCGGGAGATCGAGGAGGTGCTGCTCACCCATCCGGCCGTGGCGGAGGCGGCCGTAGTGGGCCGCCCGCACCCCGATTGGGGCGAGGAGGCCATCGCCTTCGTGGTGCGCCGCGGCGACGCCTCCGTCTCCGAGACCGACCTCGACCGGCTGTGCCTCGACAATATCGCGCGTTTCAAGCGTCCCAAGGGCTACCGGTTCGTCGCTGCACTGCCAAAAAACAATTACGGCAAGATCCTCAAAACCGAGCTGCGCGACCTTTTCAAAAGGGACGAGAGCCAATAACTCCTGCTGCAGCGCATCATCCAACACGCGGTTTGAATGCGGAGTATATGCGCCGGTGCAACGGTAACGGACAAAAGCCGGCGAGCGGGAATATTATTGTAGCCCGCCTCGATCAGAGTTGCTAACCTGTCTGCTTCCCCCCGGGCAAATAGCGGCGCCGCTAAAGGCGCGCCAAGGCGATGGCGGTCGCGTTCATGAGTAATTTTCGCGGGCAGATCCGCATTGCAGATGACGCCAAAGTGGGCATCCCTGCCTCCGCGTCGGGAGCAAGCGTGAGCACGGCTTCGGTGCCTGCCGTCGCCCTTCGTACGCCCGAGAGCGCGCCGCCGGCACCCGCAGCGCCAGCCGTTAGCGCGAAATTGACCAACGCCACTGAAACCTTGAGCGTGCCCCTGCGTACTGCGGTAGATGAGCCGGACAGCTGCTCGCCGAGCCTTGCAGTGCACGCCAACGCTGCAGTGCGCCATGCATTTGCTGTGCAGAGACGACCTCAAGCGATTGCCGCGCGGCGGCGCCTCGGCTCTTTCTTCCGGCCCGAAACATGCATGGGCTTTTGGGACAAAGCCTGTTTGCGACAAGCGTGGCCCGTGACACCGGAGCCAGCGCGAATAGCACGGAGTCAATAAGAGCGTAGACGACAGATGCGACCGAACAAAAGAGAGGAGATGCAAAAATGAGGGTAGCGGATTTGCCGCTCGATACTTGGGTCGTGATCGAGCCGCTGTCCAGCGGCGAGTTCAATCTGCTTTCGACCCATGCCAGCCAGTGCCAGGCCGAAGCGGAGCGCGATCATCGTAACAGGGGCCTGCAGACGCCGCGCTACAGCGCCGTGAAAGCGCTGGCTCCGGCAGCCGGCGCGCAAGGCTGCGGCGCCGTTCTGATGCACAAGTGATGCGCGAGATCGTGAGGTGATGAGTCGAGCCGCGACGCCCGGCGGCTCGGCGAACTGCGGGGCAGCGGCGGAGAGACAGATCGTCATGAGTTGCGGCCTCCCCACCCAAAGGCGGAGAGGCCGCTCTGGCCCGATCACCAATGCCGGTAATGCCAATGCCGGCGATGGTAGCGAGGCCCATAGTGGAACCGGAAGTCCGGCCGGTAGCCGTAGTAGCCATAACGCCTCGGGCCGTAGCCATAGTAGTACGGCCGATAGCCGTAGCGGCGGCCGTACCAGTGGGCCTGCTGCACGTCGGCCGTCGGGGCGGCGGCGGCGCCCTGCGCGGCGCTGAGGCCGCCGGCCGGCGCAGCCTCTGCCGGCAGCGCGACCACACCCAACGTGACGGCGCCCGTCAGGCCGGTGAGCCAAGACTTGAGTTTCATGCCGTTGCTCCACTTGCTTCGGGGCGCACCCGGCGTGTCTTGCGCCTCCTCCGTTTCGGCGGCCCGGCGCGGGCCGCCTCTCAGGATCGGTTAACGTCTTGTCGGCACTGGGGTTCCTGGAGGCGGCCGGAGGCCGTCCTCGACGTCATCGCGCGCGCTTTTGTGAAGCAGCTCAGGCTTGGCGGGAGGATCCGGCGGCGGCGCGACGCTGGGCGGCAAGCTTGGCCTCGCGGCGCGTGATGTAGACCGCGGATGCGAAGATGATCGCCGCGCCGACCCAGGTCCACGCGTCGATAGTCTCGCCGAAGGCGAGGTAGGCGATGGCCACCGAGAACGGCAGGCGCGAGAACTCGAAGGTCATGGCGAGCGAGGCGTCCGTGGCGGCATAGCCGCGCACCAGTGCAACGTGGCCCAGCACCGCCGTGAGCCCCAAGCCGAGCACCGGGAGCAACGCCTCCAGCGTCGGCCAGGTCCAGACGAACAACGCCGGCACCAGCGACAGCGGCGTCAGCATCAGGTTGGTGAGGAACACGATCTTGTCGGGGTCGTCGACCGCGGTGAGCTGCTTGATCATGATCGCGACGATGCCGATCGACATGGCGTTGAACACCGCGCACGCCTGGCCCAGGCCCAGCGGCGACATGCCGGGCCGGATGATGATCATCGCTCCCAGGAAGCCGACCATGATGGCGGTCCAGCGCCGCAAACGCACCTTCTCGC
Organism: Hyphomicrobiaceae bacterium; assembly: GCA_044868325.1. Classification (GTDB taxonomy): domain Bacteria; phylum Pseudomonadota; class Alphaproteobacteria; order Rhizobiales; family Hyphomicrobiaceae; genus AWTP1-13. The sequence continues at coordinate 16,474 of JBIOWI010000018.1, read as the reverse complement.
CCAGCAGGAAGATCGCGCCCAGCGTGCCGAATACCGGCGCGAGGAAGCCGATGGCGGTCACCTCGCCGATCGGGATCAGCGCCAGCGCGTAGAACCAGGCGAGCATCGAGAGCAGCGAGACGAGGACGCGCAGGCCGTAGAGCGACAGCTGGCTCGACCTGAAGAGGGCAGCGCCGCGCCAGAAGAGGAGCGGCGACAGCATGAGGGTGGCGCACAGGTTGCGCAGGAACACCACCTCGAACGGGTGCAGGCCCGCGTTCATGGCTGCGCGCGCGAACACGGCAAGCCCGGCGAACAGCGCCATGGAGATGGTCATCCAGACGATGCCGGCGACAGGGCCGCTGGCCGGCACCAGAGCCATGGGCTTCCAGACAGGTGTCGGCATCCAGGTACCAGGTGTCAGGTTTCAGGTGTCACGATCGACCCACGCTACCCTGATACCTGAAACCTGACACCTGGTACCTGAGTCACGCACCGAACCGGATCGGGAGCCGCCGTGGGCCGCGCACGCTCCCCTCCGACCAGATTACGGTCCCCGCCAGGCTGAACTCGGGGATGCGCTTCAAGAGCTCCTCCACGGCCACCGTCACCTCCATGCGTGCGAGGTTGGAGCCGATGCAGCGGTGGATGCCGAGGCCGAACGCCGCGTGGCGGTTCTCCTTGCGGTCGATGACCACCTTGTCGGCGTCGGGGAACATCTGGGGATCGCGGTTGGCGGCCGGGAACGACAGCATCACCATTTGCCCGGGCTTGAACGGGCAGCCGCCGATCTCCGTCTCCGCGATCACCTCGCGTGCCATGGTCACGGGGGCGTAGGCGCGCAACAGCTCCTCGATGGCGGTGGGCATCAGCCTCGGCTCGGCGACGAGGCGCCGCCGGTCCTCCGGCGTCTTGGCCAGGTGCCAGATGAAGGCGCCGATAGCGCTCCAGGTCGTGTCGATGCCGGCCACCAGGAGCAGCCGCACCGAGCCCAGCACGTGGTTGTCGGTGAGGTTGCGGCCGTCAGGATACTTCTGCTGCACCAGGTAGCTGATGAGGTCCGTGCCGGGGTTCTTCCGCCGTTCGTGCATCGGCCCGCGGAAGTATTCCGTCATCTCCACCAGCGCCTGCATCAGGGCTGCGTTGTCGGTCACGCCCTCCTGCAGCGTGGCATTGATCCAGGTGCGGAACAGCTCGCCGTCGCTCTCCGGCACGCCCAGCATGTGCGCCATCACCTTGGTGGGGATGTGCTGGGCGTACTCGACGGCGGCATCGCAGGCGCCCCTGGCGATGAAGGCGTCGATCAGCTCGTTGCAGATGGCCCGCGCCCGGGGCCGCAGCTTCTCCACCGCGTCGGGCGTGAACGGCGGCAGGAGCACCATGCGGGCGAGCCGATGCCGCGGCGGGTCCGACGTGATGGGCGGGGCACCGCGGTCGTTAGGCGGATGCACCTCGCGGATGGCCACCTTGCGCGAGGAGAAATGCTCCGTGTCGTAGGCGACATCGCGCACATCCTTGTAGTGCGTGGGAAGATAGACGCCGCCGAAGCGGTCGGTGTGCGCGATCGGGCATTTCCGCCTGAGCTCGTCCCAGATCGGATAGGGGTCCTCGACCCAGCGCGGATCGAGATGGTCCCAGTCGGTCGTCCAGTCGGTGACGGGCGGACGCATGCTCACAGAGGAACCCCACTATCTCAGTGCTGCTGGCCGAGGCCATGAAACTGCAAGGGCAGCCTGCGCGGCCCACGTACGGTGCCTTCCGACCAGCTGACCTCGCCGGTGAGGCCGAACTCGGGAATCCGCCTCAGGAACTCCTCCACGGCCACCGTCAGCTCCATACGGGCGAGATTGGAGCCGATGCAGCGGTGGATGCCGAGGCCGAACGCCGCGTGGCGGTTCTCCTTGCGGTCGATGACGACCTTGTCGGCGTCGGGAAACACCTCCGGGTCGCGGCAGGCGGCAGGGAAGGAGAGCAGCACCATCTGCCCCGGCTTGAAGGTGCAGCCCTTGATTTCGGTCTCCTTGACGACCTCGCGCGCCATGGTCACGGGGGCATAGGCCCGCAGCAGCTCCTCGATGGCGGTCGGCAGCAGCGATGGCTCGCTGACCAGGCGGCAGCGGTCCTCGGGCGTTGTGGCCAAATGCCAGAGGCTGGAGCCTATGGCGCTCCAGGTCGTGTCGATGCCGGCGATCAGCAGCAGCCGCAACGAGCCGATGATGTTCTCGGTAGTCAGCTTCTGGCCTTTGAATTCGACATGGCACAGGTAGCTGATCAGGTCGTCGCCGGGCTTCTCCTGGCGCTCGTGCACGGGACCCATGAAGTAGTTCGTCATCTCGCCGACGGCCTCGACGACAACTCCGATATCGGTGATGCCGTCCTCCAGGATCATCTTGATCCACTTGCGGTAGAGGTCGCCATCGCCCTCCGGGAGGTCCATCATGTGGGCGATCAGGCGCGTAGGGATCTCTTGCGCGTACTCGACCGCCGCGTCGCAGTCGCCCCTTGCAATGAACCCGTCGATCAGCTCGTTGCAAAGCGCGCGCGCCCTGGGTTCCAGCTTCTTGATGGCGTCCGGGGTGAACGGCGGCAGCAGCACCATGCGCGCGGGGCGGTGCTCGGGCGGATCGGAGGTGATCGGCGGTGCCGGTATGCGCGGCGGCGGCGTCTCGCGCACGACCACCCGGCGCGAGGAGAAGTGCTCCGTATCGTAGGAGATGGCGCGCACGTCGTCGTAGCGCGAGGGGAAATAGACGCCCATGAAGCGGTCGGTGTGTGCGATCGGGCACCCTTTGCGCATCTCGTCCCAGATCGGGAAGGGGTCGTTGATCCAACGAGGATCGAGATGGTCCCAATCGGTGGCCCAGTCCTTGACGGGAGGGCGGGCGGTCATCGCTCTTCCTCCTCGACGATCTCGATCGCGAACTCGGGACAGTTCGACCTGGCAAGGTAGGCCTTCTCCTCCAGGGCCGCCGGCACCCGGCCGTCACCTGCCGCGCGGGCGTTGCCGAACTCGTCGAGCTCGAACAGCTCCGGCGCCAGCGCCTTGCAGCGGTTGTGGCCCTGGCACTTGTCGGGATCGACGCGGACTTTGAGGGTCTTCGGCTCCGGCATGGGGGCGGTCTCCTCGCGGTGCTGGCCCTTCAGGGCTCTTGGTTGACGTTAACGTCAGTCTGGCGCGGAGTGGCGGCGCGGGCAATATGAAAATCGGAAGGCCGATCACATCATGGCGAGCGGGACCTCGCTGTGATGACGCTGCCCGCCGAAGCGGCGCGAGCGGTCGCCGGGCACGAGATCGCACGCGCGCGATGTCGCGTGATTGCGGCTCTGCGCTCACAGCCGATACCTCAGCCGCTCACTTTTGCGGAAGACGCCATAGCTGTGCGGTGCTCCCTGCTCTCGGCTCGTCCCCAAAATCGTTCGGGCCGCTCTCACCCTTGATCAGACCCGCGACGACGGCGAGCAGAAACGCGGCCGCATAGCCGGCCGACCCGACGTAGGGCGGGAGGACGCCAGGGATGTGTCCGAATGAGTTGAGCAGCGGCCACGGACTAACGAGGCCGAAGACGGAAACGAGCGCTATGGACGGAAGGAGGAAGGACGCCAATACGCAAGCCAGCGCGAGATAGGTCGAGTGCCCAAAATCGTGGAAGCGAGCAACCAGTATCAGCACAAGCCCAAGACAAAGAAACAAATCCATATACTTGGCGACTATGACAAGAATTCCTCCGTCGGCCAGTAGTGCAGTCAATGCGAGGCGCGACACGAAGAGGAGACCGATCAGTGACCAATACGCTGTGCCTCTGATACGCCCGACGGTCATCCGTTGATTAGCAGACATCGATTTCGCTCCTGATTGGCTCGTGCCCATATTTGCGGTTTGCTCACGGCCGATACCCAAAATGCGGCCGACCCGGCTGGCGCAACGGCGCGGCCAAATTGGCGAAGCGGCAGAGATAGGTGCGCGTTAGGCGCGGGTCGATGATCTCCTCGACGCCGAACGCCTCGGCCGTGCGCAGCGGCGACTGCAGGGCCTCCAGCCTGGCCTCGATCTCGGCGCGCGTAGCGGCGGGGTCGGGCGCCGCCTCGATCTGGGCGCGGTAGGCGGCCTCCACGCCGCCGGCGATGGGCAGCGAGCCCCACACGGCCGACGGCCAGGCGTAGCGCAGGAACGCGGGCGAGCCGTTGCGCTGCGACAAGGCCGCCATGCCGAACGCCTTGCGCACCATGATGGCGCACCACGGCACCGTGGAATTGCGCACCGCCGCCAGCGCCTGAGTGCCAACGCGCATCACGCCTGAGGCCTCGGCCTCCTTGCCGATCAGGAAGCCGGGGATGTCGACCAGGTGCACCACAGGCAGCTGGAAGGTCTGCGCCAGATCCACCAGGCGGATGGCCTTGCGGGATGCGTCGGCCGTCCAGGCGCCGCCGTAGTGATAGGGGTCGCTCGCCAGGACGGCCACCGGCCAGCCGTCGAGGCGGGCAAAGCCGGCGATGACCGACTTGCCCCAGGCCTTGCCGATCTCGAGCCAGGAGCCAGCATCCACCACCGCCTCGACGATGGGCCGCATCTTGTAGACGCGGCGCGCATCGCGCGGCACGACCGACAGCAGCTCCTCCGCATTCCGATCGGGCGGATCGGCGCTCGGCCGGCGCGTGGCCAGCTCGTGCACCGAGGCCGGCAAATAGGACAGGAAGCGGCGGGCGCGGGCGAAGGCCTCCGCCTCGGTCTCGACTTCGTCGTCGATGGTGCCGTTCTTGGCATGGATGGAGGAGCCGCCCAGCTCCTCCTTGGTGACGGTCTGGCCGGTGCGGGCGACCACCGGCGGGCCGGCGGCGAACAGCTGCGAGGTGCCGCGCACCATCACCGAGTAGTGGGACGCACACACCCGCGCCGCGCCCATGCCGGCCACGGAGCCGAGCCCCAGGGCCACGATGGGCACCTCGGACAGGGCGTCCAGCACCTCCGTGAAGACCGGCACGTCGGGCAGGTAGGTGCGCCCGAGCGTCTCCAGGTGTTTCACCGAGCCGCCGCCGCCGGTGCCGTCGACGAGGCGCACCAGCGGCACGCGCCAGCGCCGAGCCGAGGTCTCGGCGTAGGCGAACTTGTCGCGCAGGCCGCCGTCGTTGGCGCCGCCGCGCACGGTGAAATCGTCGCCGGTAACGAACACGGGGCGGCCGTCGATGCGGGCGCGACCGCAGACGATGTTGGCGGGGGTGAGGCCTGTCAGGTTGCCCTCGGCGTCGTACTCGGGGAAGCCGGCGACGGAGCCGATCTCCTCGAAGGAGCCCGCGTCCACCAGGCCGGCGATGCGCTCACGCACGGTGAGCTTGCCCTGGGCCTTGTGGCGGGCGACCTTGTCGGGGCCGCCTAGCTCCAGGGCGAGGCGGCGACGACGCTCCAGCTCGTCGAGCTCGGGTTTCCAATTCATGTGTCGGCTCGATTCGGCGCTCAATCCTCGAGCACGAGCAGCGCCTCGCCCTCGGCGACGGTGCTCTTCTCGGCCACCAGCCAGCGGGCGACGCGGCCGGCCTGCTCGGCGTTCACGGGGATGTGCATCTTCATGGCTTCGACGATGGCGACCTCGGTGTCGGCCGCCACCGTGTCGCCCTCCTGAACGAGGCGTGAGATCAGCTGTCCCGCCAGCGGCGACGTGATGTTGCGTGCCATGCCCGAAGCCCCGTTAACCGTCCCGGGCCAAGAGCACCACGCCCGCACGCGCCACGCAAGGGATGCACGGCGACGCGGCGTGCTAGAAGTGGGCGGCACCGCCGCTTCCCGGCGAGGCCGATCGGAGGTTGGGCGACAACGATGCCGCGTGGCGCCGCTCCACAGGTGCTGACGATCCTGCTCTGGCTCGCCGTGGGTGCGGTTGCCGGCGCACCGACGCACGCCGAGGAGAAAGAGTCCACGCTGGCCGAATACCTGCCGCGCGAGGAGATGATCGACGCCATTATCCATTTCGCTGTCTTGGGCGACTGCAAGACGCGCCGAAATATCTTCGGCCCCGCCTTCGCTTCGACATGCAGTTCGCCCGATGCTGGCGATGGAGAGCCCATCCGAATGATGAGCTTTCTCGACCGGCTTGCGGATGCGGCGCTGATCGAAATCTGCCGCCGGAACAAAATCGCCGATTGCGAGAAGCCGAGGGAGGTCTCAAAAGGCCGCCCCATTCTGACGTTCGAATCCGCATTCGACATCGAGTTCAATTCTCCCAAGGCGACTTGGAGCCCCGACGGCCGGCTGCTCCTGCTCGACAACCTCAATCTCCCTGTGGGCGAGGTGCGCCTCCTCGATGTCGCAGCCGGGAAGCTTCTCGACCCGCCGCTCTATGCCGGCCCTCAGATCACCGACGCGGCCTGGAGCCCGGATGGGGAGCTGATCGCGCTGAGCGAGCGCCAGCGCGTTCTTGCGGAGCGGGACCCTTCGCTCGCCGCCGTTCGGCTCTACGCCGCCCGCACTCGCCGGGAGCTGGCCCGCATCTCCGCCGCGGACGCGGGCTGCAGCGCAGGGCTGGCGTCCGGGATGGCCTTCACGGCGGATTCCAGGGCGCTGTGGCTCCTCTGCAGCCACCAGGACAAGGAGGCGAAGGCCGTCAAGCTGAAGGTGCCGGGCTTGGAGGTCGAGGACAGCTTCCTGCCGCCGTCGCCCACCCCCGGCTGGTCGGAGAGCTACTGGGAGGACGGGCTCGCGCGCCTCGCCGACGACCTGATCCTGACGACCAGGTTTGCCAGTCCGACGCCGGTGAAGGGGCCGCGGTCGGCGGTGCAGTCGTTCAGCCTGACCACGCGGCAGCCGTTGTACCGGCCGATGTACGTAGGCCTCTCGCGCCTGGCGGACGACCTGTCCGGCCTCTACGTCGGCGATGAGTTCTGGAGCACGCAGTCCGGCCAGCGCGTTGCCACTGGCGTGAAACCGAGCGGCCGCTACCTGGGCGCGCCCAACCGCCTGCCGGGCCTGGGGATGCATATCGAAGCGAGGGCGCCTGCGAGGTCCCTGCACGGCGCTCTGGCCATCCTGGACAACGCGACGGGCGCATTCGTTCAGGAGGTCGGCCCGATCCCCAAGGTCGTGACAGTCCTCGTCTCTCCCGACGGGACACGCGCCGCCGTTGCCGGTTTCCACGGCATCCGATTTTACCGGGTGAGCCGCTGAGACAACGGTGTTGGTGCCCAGTGTAAGACCCTCTGGGGTCTGACACCTACGCTGCGACGTTATTGGTGTTCGGATCGCGCAGGACGTAGCCGCGGCCCCACACCGTCTCGATGTAGTGCTGGCCGCCGGTGGCCGCCTGCAGCTTCTTGCGCAGCTTGCAGATGAACACGTCGATGATCTTGAGCTCCGGCTCGTCCATGCCGCCGTAGAGATGGTTGAGGAACATCTCCTTGGTCAGCGTCGTGCCCTTGCGCAGCGAGAGCAGCTCCAGCATCTGGTATTCCTTGCTGGTCAGATGCACGCGCTGGCCGTTGACCTCCACCGTCTTGGTGTCGAGGTTCACGCGCAGGTTGCCGGTCTCGATGACGGACTGGGCATGGCCCTTGGAGCGGCGCACGATGGCGTGGATGCGCGCGACCAGCTCGTCCTTGTGGAACGGCTTGGTCATGTAGTCGTCGGCGCCGAAGCCCAGGCCCCGGACCTTGTCCTCGATGCCGGCGAGGCCGGAGAGAATGAGGATGGGGGTGGAGACCTTGCTCACCCGGAGGGTCTTGAGCACCTCGTAGCCGCTCATGTCGGGCAGGTTCAGATCGAGGAGAATGATGTCGTAGTCGTAGATCTTGCCAATATCCACACCCTCCTCGCCAGTCTCGGTGATGTAGACATTGAAGCCTTCGGATTGAAGCATCAGCTCGATGCTCTGCGCGGTTGCGCTGTCGTCTTCGATCAGAAGGACCCGCATTGTTGTTCCTCTCTTCCTCGACCCTGTAGAGTCCCACTGCCCACGCACGAAGGAGACGCGTTGTCTAGGTCAAGCCACATTGCAACCTAGACGCTACAAGTTAACGAAAGCTAATTTTGCATTACGCCGTTGCGCCGCTTTGCACAACCGCCTCGTGTCGTTTCAGAGACCATGCAAGCCGAGCGCGCATACCACCGACGCGGGAAAATCGTCACAAAACTGGCCACCCTCGGGCCAGCGCCCGAGGGAAGCGAGTTCCCCAGGTCTGCTATTCAGCCCCCACAGGTCAGCCCAGCGAAACGGCCGCCGGACACGATTTCGACGAATTGCCGACGACCCGTAGGAGAACCTAACTGATTTGCGGACGAGCCCCTAGAGGGGTACAAGCGAAAAAATTCCACTTGCGTGGTGCTGCCGAATAGGGCTGAGCTAGCGTTGCTTTACCGCAACTTAAATGCTCCCGCGTAGCGTGCGCCGGGGCGCATCGAGAGCCAAGCCGGCTGCGTGCCAGGTGGCGAGGTGACGCTTTGAGGCTCTTGGCAGGATGCCGGCCAGCACAGGCGACAGCGCCGCTTGCGGAGCCATTTGCGGGAAGTCGGTCGACCATTGGGGTGTTGGGGTACGCGCGATGAAGTCACGTGATTCCGCGGTACGGACGAAGCGGTTCGAGGTTGCCGAGTGGGCGCGCAAGGTCGCTTCGCTCGAAGCGACGATCCGGGATTTCGAGCAGATGGCTTCGGAGCTGGCGCGGCAGATCGCCAACGAGGAAGATCGCACCGGCATCAGAGACCAGTTCCACTTCGCCTATTCCACCTTTGCCAAGGCGGCCGCCCAGCGGCGCGCCAATCTCCTCACCTCGGTCGAGGATCTCAAGGCCAAGCTCGCGCTCGCCCAGCAGGACTACGAGGACGCAATGCTGGCACTGAAGCTGCTGGAGCCGTCCTCCGAGGAGCGTGAGCGCGTCCACCACAAGGGCGATCCGCGCGCCGTCGCGGGCGGCTAGGCCGTAGGCCTCGCGCGCGCCTGCGACTCGCGCCAAAATTCCTCCATGACCCGCTCCATATCCGGACCTCGCAAGGCTGGGATCGGCCTCGTTCTCGCGGCTCTTGCCGGAGGCTGCTCGGCCAACGGGATGCCGACGCTGCAGTCGCTGCTACCGCCGCCCACGGAGACGAGCAGCGTCGCCACTCCGTCGCAACCCTACGAGACTTCGGTGCTGGCTTCAGGCACGCCCACGGGGGTCTTCACCCAGGTAGCCCAGGGCGTGCTCGGCTGCTGGTTCGGCGCCGACGGTCCGCTCAAGGCCAGCCACGTCTACCGCGCCGAGGCGGAGCCGCCGGCCAAGGGCGGGGAGGCGGAGATCGTCATTCACGAGCGCGACACCGCGCTGCGCGACCAGCGCGGCCCCAGGGCCTACCGCATCTCGTTCGCCAGCGAGATGGGAGGCGTGCGCGTGACCCCGGCTGCCCTGAAGCTCGATCTGAAGCTCGCCGAGGCCATGGCTCGCGACGTCGAGATGTGGGCTAAGGAGGGCGCCAAGGCAGGCGCCGGATGCCAGCTGCGCGCGCTGTTCCCGCCCCCGGCGCCCGCTGCGGTGGCCAAGGCCCCGGCCAAGCCGGCCAAGGTTGCCGCCCCGAAGCGTGCCGCGGCGAAGAGCACGGCTGCGAACAACGCCCCTGCCAACGCTTCCAAGAAGAAGCCCTAAAGCGGGCCGCCGCTTGCGGGAGGGCCGCCGCGTGTGCGGCCCTCAGGTCCCGTGCGCCGGAGGTCTCAGTCGCGGTAATCCTGGACGCGGGTGGCGCGCAGCCCCGGCAGGCCGTGGCGCTCGATGGACCGCTGCCACGAGAGGAACTCGTCGATGGTGAGCTTGTAGCGCTCGCAAGCCTCCTCAAGGCTCAGGAGGCCGCCGCGCACGGCAGCAACCACCTCCGCCTTGCGCCTGATCACCCAGCGTTTGGTATCCTTGGGCGGAAGATCGGCGATGGTCAGCGGGCTACCATCCGGCCCGATGACATAGCGCACTCGCGCCCTGAATTGTTGTTCGGTCATGATGCTCGCTACACTTGTCTGACCTGTAAAGACGCTAGAGGAATGCGATTAAAATCGAGCTACCGGGATGGGTAAATACTTAGGCAAGCCTTGGGTCATATTAGGTGCTGCAATGGTTAATCGGAAATCAGGCATGGTTAATTCTGAGGCCGTCTGTGGTAGTGCTTACGTTTGGGTAAATGTCCGGCTCCCGAGACCAACCCCACTTGGCTGTCAGCGGGAGCGGCGGGCCGCCCCTTCCGTGTCAAATGAGGCGGAGAGCTCTGTTCTGCTCGGCAGTATGAAAACTCTTGGACTCAGTCCGCAATTGCGTTAGATTGCCTTTGGAAGGTCGATCATGCACATGCGCGCACCGCTGAACGAATTGCCGCCGGCGACCATGACGGTCGCCGAGTTCCTCGCCTGGCCGGGCGACGGCACCGGCCGCAAGTTCGAGCTGGTCGATGGGGAGCCGCGGCCGATGTCACCAGGCAGCGCGACGCACGGGACCATTCAAATGACGCTTGGGGCACTGATCCGCGATGTGCTGGTCGCGGCTGGCGGGCGCTGCCGCGTTGTGGGCGAGCCCGGCGTGATCACCCGCATCCGCGCGCAGATGAACATGCGGGTCCCGGACCTGGGCGTGAGTTGCACCGCCGATGCGCCGGACCAGCTGACCCTGCCCGACCCGGTCGTGCTGATCGAGATCCTGTCGCCGGGCAATGTCAGGGAGACCTGGGAGAACGTGTGGTCCTACACCACGATTCCGAGCGTCCGCGAGATTGCCATCGTGCACTCCACCCGGGTCCTGGCGGAATTGCTGCGGCGCGGGCCGGACGGCCATTGGCCCGAGGAGCCGGAGAGGATCGGGGCCGACGGCAGCCTCCGCCTGGAAAGCATCGCCTTCGCCTGCCCGCTGCCGGCGGTCTACGCCCAGACGCATCTCGCCTGACAGCAGCAGCGAGCTCGACCCGCACGGCGCTGGCCGCAAACAGCGCGGCTCCCAACCGGGGGCGTCGGTCTTGCGAAGCCCTGTAGCACCGCGACTTTCCGCGGCATGCTTGGCCGCCCACGCGCCTTGATTGCGACGGCCAGGGCGGCCATATTGAAACAGTCACGCCGATGGGAAGGTTGGTCGCCGCGCCGATAGGAGGGCCAGTCAACGGTCATACGCAACGGCCCACCGAACGGCTCATGTCTCTCAGCTGCTCACCTCTAGAACGGCGTCGATGCCTTCCACCCTGCCCACCGGCCCCCGCGCCGGTACCGAAGCAAGGAGCACGCGCCCCCGCGTGGTCGTCGCCCCCCGCGTGGTCGTCGCCATGTCGGGCGGGGTCGATTCCTCGGTCGTGGCGGCCCTCCTCAAGCGCGACGGGCACGATGTCGTCGGCGTCACCCTGCAGCTCTACGACCACGGCGCGGCCACGGCGCGGCGCGGCGCCTGCTGCGCCGGCCAGGACATCCACGACGCCCGCCGGGTGGCCGACAAGCTCGGCATCCCCCACTACGTCCTGGACTACGAGGCGCGCTTCCGGTCGGGCGTCATGCAGGCCTTTGCCGACAGCTACGCGGCGGGCGAGACGCCTGTTCCGTGCGTGGCCTGCAACCAGAGCATCAAGTTCCGCGACCTGCTCGAGACGGCCCTGGAGCTGGGCGCAGACCTGATGGCCACCGGCCATTATATCGAGCGCCGCGACGGCCCCGGCGGCCCCGAGCTCTATCGCGCGCACGATGCCGAGCGCGACCAGAGCTATTTTCTGTTCGCCACGACGCGCGCCCAGCTCGCGCGGCTGATCTTCCCACTGGGCGGCCGCCCCAAGAGCGAGGTGCGGGCGCTGGCGCGCGATCTTAGCCTGCCCGTGGCCGACAAGGCCGACAGCCAGGACATCTGCTTCGTGCCCCAGGGCCGCTATACGCGCGTGGTCGAGCGGCTGAGGCCCGATGCCGCCGGGCCCGGCGAGATCGTGCACGTGGACGGCCGCGTGCTGGGGCGCCACGATGGCATCGTCCGCTTCACCGTCGGCCAGCGCCGCGGCTTGGGACTGTCGGGGGGGCTGGCCGGCGGCGAGCCGCTCTACGTGGTGCGCCTCGATGCCGCCGCGCGCCGTGTCGTCGTCGGCCCCCGCGAGGCCCTCCTCACGCGCCGGCTCGTCTTGCGGGACGTGAACTGGCTGGGCGACGGCCTGCTCCCCGCCGCGGGACAGGATGTCGCCGTGCGCATCCGTTCCGCGGCCCCGCTGCAGCCGGCCACCGTGTATCATGAAGGCGGCCGGGTCTGCGTGCGGCTGCTTGGCGAGGGCGAGCACGGGGTGGCCCCCGGCCAGGCCTGCGTCTTCTACGCCGATACCGGCCCCCGCGCCCGCGTGCTGGGCGGAGGCTGGATCGAGAGCGCAACGGGCGGCCCATGTGCGGCCCCGGGGGCGGCCCAGCAGCGGCCGGCCCGGCAGCGCGAGGAGCGTGCCGGCTCCTCGGAGCGCCGCGGTGCCGGTCTTGGCGTACAGGTTGGAAAGCATGGGAAGGAGAGTGGCCATGAGGTCGGGTCCGAGGACGAAGGACGACCGCGGAAAGGAGGGGAAAGCGCGTTTGCCGCCCATGGATGAGGCCGCGGTCAAGAGCGCCTATCGGCGCTGGGCCCCGGTCTACGACACCACGTTCGGCCTGGTAGCCGCCGAGGGGCGCAAGCACGCCGTCGAGATCGTCAACACCCGCTCGGGCCGGGTGCTGGAGGTGGGGGTGGGCACCGGCCTGTCGCTGCCGGCCTACAGGCGCGAGCTGGAGATCGTCGGCATCGACCTCTCGCCGGAGATGCTGCGCAAGGCGCGCGAGCGGGTGGCCGTGGAGAAGCTCGCCAACGTCACCGGCCTGCACGAGATGGACGCCGGCGACCTCAAGTTCCCCGATGCCTCCTTCGACACCGTGGTGGCCATGTACGTCATGACGGTGGTGCCGGAGCCCGAGAAGGTGATGCGCGAGCTGGCCCGCGTCTGCAAGCCGGGCGGCGAGGTGCTGATCGTCAACCACTTCAGCACCGAGGAGGGCATGCGCGGCTGGGTGGAGCGCCGCATGGCCCCGTTCGCCGACAAGCTCGGCTGGCGCCCCGTGTTCGACGTTGGGCGCGTGATGGTCTGCGGCGACCTGGAGCTGATCGAGCGCCGCGGCCTGCGCCCGCTCGGCCTGTTCACGATGATGCGCTTCCGCAAGCTGGACGAGGGCCGGGCGGCGGCGTAGGCGTAGGTTAGCGCGAAGCGCGTAACCCAACATCGACAGGCGCGCCGGCCGCGTTGGGTTACGGCCGCGTTGGGTTACTCGACTGCCATGTTGGGTTACGGCCCTTCGGGCCTAATCCAAACCTACGACCTACGACCGGGGGAGCCGCGATGCCGCTGCCGATCTCCTGTTTCATCATCGCGCTGAACGAGGCCGACCGCATCGGCGCGACCATCCGCTCGGTCCGCGGCTGGGTGGACGAGGTCGTCGTCGTCGATTCCGGCAGCACCGACGGCACCGTCGCCCTGGCAGAGGCCGAAGGCGCCCGCGTCGTCTACAATGCCTGGCCCGGCTTCGGGCAGCAGAAGCGCTTCGCCGAGGAGCAGTGCCGCAACGGCTGGCTCCTGAACCTCGACGCCGACGAGGTTATCACGCCGGAGCTGGCCGCCGCGATCGCCGCCCTGTTCCGCGGCGGCGAGCCTCAGATGGCGGCCTACGGCATGCAGATCAGCATCGTCTATCCGGGCTGGCAGCGGCCGCGCCTCTGGGGCCGCGACCACTACTGCCTCAGGCTCTACGACCGCCGCCGCGTGCGCTTTCGCGAGTCCACGCTGCACGATTCGGTGGTGCCGGGCGACCAGCCGGTGGGCCGGCTGCGCGGCGTGGTGCATCACCACACGATCCGCAGCCTTGCCGAGTTCGAGCGCAAGAGCGACGAGCGCGCCACCTACCAGGCCCAGCATATGGGCCGCAAATCGCCCTGGTGGCTGCGCCTGCGGCTCCTCACCGAGCTGCCGGCCGTCTTCCTCAAGTATTACGTGGTGCGCGGCCACATCACCGGCGGCTGGATGGGCGCCAGGGTGGCCTGGATTATCGCGTACTACCGCTGGGCGCGCATCGTGCGCATGCTCCGCCACCAGCGCGGCTCCGGTGCCTTGGGCGCGGTGGAGGTATGAGGGTGTTTGGGCCGTGGCGGCGGGGCATGCTTGTCGGAGCTACAGGCGGCGGTGGAGTGCGAACCCCAATGCTCCCCTGCTGCCCGTCCGTTGCTGTGTGACCCGCAGACATCAGGTCGAGCGGTTGCGGAGTCAGTGCGCTTGACCTCCGTTGCCCTGACAGCGCGGTAGCGGATAGGGTTTCGCCGATGGTGGCTGGGATGTCTTCTTATGTCACTGCAGGGTTCGAGTGTTGCGAGTTGGGCAGCTGAGTGGGTGCGCGGCACCCTTCGCGACCCCACTCAGCACCTGCAGCACCGCTCCCGGCGCGAATGTCCATGCTGCAATTTCCGTGGTCTGTTCGTAAGCGCCAATCTCCGAGGCCTGCGCGAATTCCGGTGCCCAGGGTGCAAGTCGCGCCCGCGCGACCGGTTCTTGGCCCTGCTGTTACGCAAGCATAAGCTCACACTTGAAACCATGCGTGTGCTACACTTCGCACCCGAGTGGCCACTATTCAACCGCCTGCGTCGTTCACCCGGCTATATTGGCGCCGACATCATCCGACGACGTAACGCCAACGCAGTTCGGGATATCACTGCCCTTGCCGAACCGGACGCATCCTTTGATGCGCTGATCTGCAATCACGTGCTGGAGCACGTCCCCGACGACGCGACCGCCATGCGCGAGTGCCGGCGTGTACTGAGATCTGGCGGCATCGCGTTCTTCTCTGTGCCCGTCAACATGGACCAGGACACGTGGGAGCCTTCCGCGGGCATGCCGACGTGGGAAGTCGAACGCATCTGCGGCTGGGACCACAAGCGCCTTTACGGGCGCGATATCGTGGCGCGCCTTACGGCAGCGGGCTTTGCCGTTCAGGTCGAGCGCCCAACGCAAGAGCTGATGCACCGCCACCGTATCTTGAGCGAGGATGTATTCTTTGTCTGCCGCTAGGCCGGACTGCGTCTCGTCAGGTGATGGAACCTATGACGCGGAACGTTCCAATATCGCGTCGGTGCGTCCCTTCTCCCATATCACGCGGTACCCAAGCGTAAGCATGTGGGTCATACAGTTCCGTTCCCACAGGTGCTCGTTGCGCTCGACTAGGACCTTTCGGGGCCAGAGTGCTTTGGGGGCAGAATTGAAGAAGGGAAACAGGGCGCGATCCTCGTAACCTTCAATGTCGATTTTGAGAAGGTCGATCTTGTTGACGCCGTGCTCGGCAAGAATTGCTCCTAGGGGCGCTACGGCGACCGACTGCGTGGCATCCTGGCCCTGCACTTGGAGCAGGCTGGCGCGATCCTGCTCAGTGCTCGGTATGTGGAGGGTGGCAGTGCCCTTCTCGGCACCAAGCGCGACGGGAACCACGGACACATGCGAGAATCCGTTAGCATTCACGTTGAACTGCAGTCGCCCCACTAACAGTGGGTTGGGCTCAATGGCGAGCACGCGACCTATAGGCCCCACGGTCTTTGCGGCATACATTGAGAACAGGCCGAAGTTGGCTCCCGCGTCCACGAATGTATCGCCGGGCGCCAGATTGGCGACCGTCTGCTGTAGTTCATCGCGTCGCGCGAGTTTGCGGCCATTGATGAGGACCATCTCGCCGCCGTTGTCGCCAGCTCGCGCTCTGAACCTGATACCGTCGACCTCGATATCGTAGGAAGGGCCTTGGCGCTCCAGAAGGCGGTAGATCGCACGCTTGGAGCGCCGTCCGGCATAGAGACGGTTTCGGAGGAGCCCTATCGTCAGGGCGGCAACACCCGTGGGCCGCAACTCTCCCCACGGCGCGTCTGCACTCTGCAACGCCATATCCCAGTCCCCCATCCGCAACCTGACAACTCACCTAATGTGTCGCTGAGCTGGCCCGTCAGCCGGCAGCCCCCGTCCGGCGCCACCATAGCCACTATACCCCCTGGGCTTGCCTCCCAATAAGCGATATAAGATATCCGACTTGGGACGGCCGGGGGGCACAGGACAGCACACTGGCCCCTGCAGGCCACATTCCAGCGCGTCTGTCAGCAATCGATGGCGACGGGGGCGATCGCCATCCCGGGAATAAGCCCGGATACGGGCCGGAGGGTTGATCGTCTTGCATACGACCATCGATGCTCTGCCGTGGGGAGCCCTGCGCCCGACGAGGGCGGCCTCGCTGTGTCTTGGCACCATCCGGCGCAAGCTCCTCAGGGGCGCCTTCCGCCAGCCGGTCTACCGCGTGCTGGCGAGGCTCAGCCCTGCCTACGACATCGAGACCAGCGGCGGCCTGAAGCTGCGCTGCCGCATCGGCGACAACGTCGCCGAGATGCGCATCCTGGGCAGGCCCGAGCGGCTGCTCCAGCACGTCGAGCGCATCACGGCCGGGCTGAGGCCCGGCGACACCTTCGTCGACCTCGGCGCCAACGTCGGCGTGTTCAGCCTCTACGCCGCCAAGGC
>JBIOWI010000017.1:0-14382 GCA_044868325.1 Hyphomicrobiaceae bacterium | reverse complement strand
GCTGCTGCCGTTCAAGGTGAGCTACACGCCGCTCGGCGTGTTCGTTGCGCTCACTTTCATCGGGCTGCCGTTCGTCGTGCGCACCGTGCAGCCGGTGCTGGAAGACCTCGACACCGAGCTGGAAGAGGCGGCGGCGAGCCTCGGCGCCGGGCGCTGGCAGACCATGCGGCGCATCGTGCTGCCGATGCTACTGCCGGCCCTGCTCACCGGCTTTGCCCTGGCCTTCGCGCGCGCCGTGGGAGAGTACGGCTCGGTCATCTTCATTGCCGGCAACCTGCCGATGGTGTCGGAGATCACGCCGCTGATCATCATCACCAAGCTGGAGCAGTACGACTACGCCGGAGCCACGGCCGTGGCGGCGGT
Organism: Hyphomicrobiaceae bacterium; assembly: GCA_044868325.1. GTDB lineage: Bacteria > Pseudomonadota > Alphaproteobacteria > Rhizobiales > Hyphomicrobiaceae > AWTP1-13. The sequence continues at coordinate 14,019 of JBIOWI010000017.1, read as the reverse complement.
GATGCTGGTGGTGTCGTTCGCACTGCTCCTCATCATCAACGGCCTGCAGAGCTGGACCGACCGGCGCTCGGCGAAGGTGCGCTGATGGCATCCATGGTAACCACGACGCCGGGTGCGGCGCACACCGGGGCCGCGCGGTTCGAGGCCAACGCGGCAACGCGCGATCCGCCCTGGATCAAGGCGGTCATCCTCGGAGTCTCGCTCGGCTTCTTCGCACTGTTCCTCCTGCTGCCCCTGATCGCCGTGTTCTTCGAGGCGCTGCGCCGGGGCTGGGAGGTCTACCTGGAGGCGATGGTCGAGCCCGATGCGGTCTCCGCCATCCAGCTCACGCTGCTGATCGCGGCCATCGCCGTGCCGCTCAATCTTGTGTTCGGCGTTGCGGCCGCCTGGGCCATCGCCAAGTTCGATTTCCGCGGCAAGCAGCTGCTGATCACCCTCATCGACCTGCCGTTCTCAGTCTCCCCGGTGATCGCCGGCCTCATCTACGTGCTCATGTTCGGTGCCCAGGGCTGGCTCGGGCCCTGGCTCATCGCCCACGACATCAAGATCATCTTCGCCCTGCCGGGCATGGTGCTCGCCACCATCTTCGTCACCTTCCCGTTCGTGGCGCGCGAGCTGATCCCGCTCATGCACGCCCAGGGGCGGGAAGAGGAGGAGGCCGCCCTCGTGCTGGGCGCCTCGGGCTGGCAGATGTTCCGCAAGGTGACGCTGCCCAACATAAAATGGGCGCTGCTCTACGGCGTGATCCTGTGCAATGCCCGCGCCATGGGCGAGTTCGGCGCCGTCTCCGTGGTTTCCGGCCATATCCGCGGGCTGACCAACACCATGCCGCTGCATGTGGAGATCCTCTACAATGAGTACCAGTTCGCGGCAGCGTTCGCGGTTGCTTCGCTCCTGGCGCTGCTGGCCCTGGTAACTCTGATCGTGAAGACCTACGTGGAATGGAGGTCGGCCGAGGCCTCCAGGGAAAGCGAGACGCCATGAGCATCGAGGTGCAGGGCATCCGCAAGACCTTCGGCCGCTTCGTGGCGCTCGACGGCGTGTCCCTCGCATTCCCGACGGGCCAGCTGGTGGCCCTCCTGGGACCGTCGGGTTGCGGCAAGACCACCTTGTTGAGGATCATTGCCGGGCTGGAGTTCGCCGACGAGGGCCGCGTCCTGTTCAACGGCGAGGATGCCGCGCAGAGGGACGTGCGGGAGCGCCAGGTGGGCTTCGTGTTCCAGCACTACGCCCTGTTCCGGCACATGTCGGTGCTTGAGAACGTCGCTTTCGGCCTGCGCGTCAAGTCCCGCAAGCAGCGGCCTCCGGAGGCCGTCATAAAGAAGCGGGTGCACGAGCTCTTGGACCTCGTCCAGCTTGGCTGGCTGGCGCACCGCTATCCGGCCCAGCTGTCGGGCGGCCAGCGCCAGCGCATCGCGCTTGCCCGAGCGCTGGCGGTGGAGCCGCGCGTGCTGCTGCTGGACGAGCCGTTCGGCTCGCTCGACGCCAAGGTGCGCAAGGAGCTGCGCCGCTGGCTCCGCCGCCTGCACGACGAGCTGCACATCACGTCCATCTTCGTCACCCACGACCAGGACGAGGCCATGGAAGTGGCCGACCGCATCGTCCTCATGAACAAGGGGCGGGTGGAGCAGACCGGCACCGCCGGGGAGGTGTACGAGCGCCCCGCGACGGCGTTCGCCTACAGCTTCCTCGGCGCCGTCAACCGCTTCCCAGGCCGCCTCGACGGCGGTGCCCTGCGCGTGGGCAACGCCACCGTGCCGCTGGCGGAATGCTCCGGGCGCCACGGCGAGGAGGTGATCGCCTTCGCGCGTCCGCACGAGCTCGACATCGTGGTGGGAGACGATGCCGCACCGGGCCTTCCGGCCCTGGTTCAGCGCGTGCTGCCGGGCGGCGCCACCGCCCGCGTGGAGCTGACCGGCGCGGGCGGCACCGGCGCCAACCCGGAGCCACCGCAGTTCGAGGTGGAGATCACGCGCGAGCGGCTGGCGGCGCTCAACCTGCAGCCCGGTCAGGCGGTGCGCTTGACCTCGTCGCGGCTGAGGGGGTTCCCGCTGGACCGCCAGAGCTGCTGACCGGCCGCGCGGCGCGGGACGCTTTCCGGCTTGGCGTCGGGGTGCTTGTGGGCATCGGCCATCACGGCGGGCCTCACCACGCCCTCGGGAAGCGCCGGCGAGCACAGCTCGATGAACCGGTAGGCGTAGGTGCGCAGATAGGCGCCGCGCCGCACGGCGATCAGGGCCGTGTTGGCGTCGAACAGGTGGCTGCCGTCGATCAGCCTGAGCCCGGCGTCGCGCTTCGAGTTGAACGCCGTCGCCGCGATGATGCCGACGCCCAGGCCCAGCTCCACGTAGGCCTTGAGCACGTCGGTGTCCATCGCCGACACCACGATGTCGGGCGTCAAGCCAGCCCTGGCGAAGGCGCGGTCGATATTGCCGCGCCCGGTAAAGCCCTCGTGGTAGGTGATGACCGGCCACTCGGCGAGCGCCTCCAGCGTGAGCGGCCCGGCCTCGTCCTTGTCGAGCGGGTGGCCCTTGGGCACGACCACGCCGTGCTGCCAGCTATAGAACGGGAACGAGGTGAGCGAGGGCACGTCGCGCAGGGTCTCGGTGCAGATGCCGATGTCGGCATCGCTGCTGGACAGCATCGAGGCGATCTCCGCCGGGCTGCCCTGGTGCAGGGTGAGGTGCACCTTGGGATAGGCGTTGCGGAACGCGGCCACCACGTGCGGCAGCACGTAGCGCGCCTGAGTGTGGGTGGTGGCGATGACGAGCTTGCCCTGCTCGCGGTTGGAGAACTGCTCGCCCAGCCGCTTGATGCTGGCGGTGTCGGCGAGCACGCGCCCCACGATTTCCACCATCTCCTTGCCGGGGTCGGTGAGCCCCAGGAGGCGTTTGCCGCGGCGCACGAACAGCTCGACGCCCAGCTCGTCCTCGAGGTCCTTGATGTGCTTGCTCACGCCCGACTGGGAGGTGAACAGCGCGTTCGCCACCTCCGTCAGGTTGAAGTTCCGGCGGACGGTCTCGCGCACGATTCGAAGCTGTTGAAAGTTCATCGGCGTGATCCTGGATGTCGGCGCGCTGCGGCGCCTGGCCTGCCAGGAAGGTAATGCAAGATTTTTCGCGAAGAAACGGACGAAACGAAAAAGAAATGCCACATCATTGCCTTGGGCCTGGGCCGAACGAAAAATCCTACCTTTCATGCCCCAGTGGGACATCGCTGCCCATCGCTCGCTGTCATACGGGCTTCATGGAAGGTGGGCCAAGCTACCCAATCGCGAAATTCGCATGGATGCAGGGGCCACATGTCTCTCCCCGCCACGTCGCATTCTCCCCGCGCAGCGCCGACCTCGTCACGCGCTCCGACGGCGCGGGGCGAGGGTTGGAGTGAGGGGCAGATCGCGAAAGGGGTCAGACCCCTCGCGACAGACCCAAGTGCATATCACAATGGTAGTGGCGAGGGGTCTGACCCCTTCTCCATCGCAAGGCGCCTCACGGAAGCATTGCCGCACCGCATCCTGATTGGCGCTGCACTCGTGCTCGCAGGCGCTGTCGCTGGGCTGGCCGCCGGCCAGACCATGGCGACGCGGTCGGCGCATCAGACCGGGGCCTGCATCGCTCTCAACATGGCCGCGGCGCTCGGCCACCTCGACGCCGAGCAACAGCGCCAAGTCCGACACGCTCTGGTGACGGCCATCAACCCGGATCTCGACCTGTTCTCCGGAGGCCGGCCGCGCCTGCAGGAAGCGTGCGGTGCGCGCACCGAGGGGTAGAGCACGAGCGGGGGAGGCGACGGGTTTGCCGTCGCAGTGCCGTGGCGCTTGACAATATGAGGGCAGACAAAGCGGCCGTCGCCCTTTCGGTCGTCTCGCCTTGCTACAACGAGGAGGAATGCCTGCCCGAGTTCCATCGGCGCGTCAGCGAGGCGTGCGGGGCGGCGGTGGGCGCCGGCTACGAGGTCGTGCTGGTCGACGACGGGTCCGTCGACTCCACCAGAGAGATCATCCACGCCCTGTCGCAGGCCGACCCGCGCGTGATCGGCGTGCACCTCATGCGCAACCATGGCCACCAGCTGGCCGCCACGGCCGGCCTGTCCGTGGCACGTGGGGAGCGCATCCTTCTGATCGACGCCGACCTGCAGGACCCGCCGGAGCTGATCGGGCGGATGATGGAGCTGATGGACCGCGGCGCCGACGTGGTCTACGGCAAGCGCGCCGCGCGCGAAGGCGAGAGCTGGTTCAAGCGGACCTCCGCTGCCGCGTTCTATCGGCTCCTGTCCCGCGTCGCCAATGTGCCGATCCCGGAGGACACCGGCGACTTCCGCCTGATGCACCGTCGCGTCGTCGATGCGCTGCTCGCCATGCCGGAGCGGGAGCGGTTCATCCGCGGCATGGTGAGCTGGATCGGCGGGAAGCAGACGCCCGTTGTCTTCACCCGCGACCCGCGCCGTGCCGGCAAGACCAAGTACACGCTGGCCAAGATGCTGCGCTTCGCCGCCGACGCCGTCACAAGCTTCTCGATCGCGCCGCTGCGCTGCGCGGTGTGGCTGGGCCTTATCGTTGCGGGCGTCGCCAGCGTTCTCCTCGCCTATACCATCTGGAGCTGGATGAGCGGCGCCGTCGTCGTCGGCTGGTCCAGCACCATGACCGCCATCGCCCTCTTCTCCGGCGTGCAGCTGCTCGTGCTCGGCATCATCGGCGAGTACCTCGGACGGCTGGTGCAGGAGTCCAAGGGGCGCCCCCTGTTTCTTGTCGACTCGATCTCCGCGGGGGGCTCCAGCCGCCCCCTGCCCCCGCAGTTCTCGCAGATGCCGCGGTCGGCCCAGGTGCGTCTCATCGAGCTGCTGACCGCGTCGCCATCCGACGATCCTTTCGAAAGCGGCGCCGCCCAACCGGCGCAGCCGTCCTGACCGATGCCGACGGGGGCACCGCTCGCCACGAGACCGCCGGCCGGCACCGCAGCCGCCGATGCCCGGCCGGACCGGATGCGCGCACACGGCCTCGCGCTGCGCGCGCTGCTCGCCGTCGCGCTTGCGGGTCTGGCGCTACCCGTCGCGGTCGCAGCCATCCCGCCGCTGCTCGACTATCCCAACCACCTGGTCCGCATCTGGCTCATCGCCGGGGGCGCCAAGATCGAGCCGCTGTCCCGCATGTACGAGGTGTCGTGGACGGGCGCCTACACCAACGTGGGCATCGACTACCTCGCCGCGCTGCTCGGACTGGTCATCCCGGCCGTCCCGCTCGGCTCCTGCCTCGTGCTCCTGTCCCTCGTGCTGCCGCCGCTTGGAGCGATAGCCCTCAACCGCGAGCTGCTCGGCGGCATCCACTGGTGGCAGATCGGCTTCGTGCTGCTTGCCTGGACGGCCACCCTGATCGCCGGCTTCCTCAATTTTCAGATCGGCATCGGCTGCGCCCTGCTCGCCGCCGCCCTGGAGCCGCGCATCGGCCGCGCCCGCCCGTTCCTGCGGCTGCTGGCCAGGGCCGGCCTCGCCTCGCTGCTGCTGTTCGTGCACATGTTCGCGCTGTTCTACTACTGCGCCCTGCTGAGCGGCTTGGCACTCGGGCCGACCATCCGCGAGCTCGCCTCATGGCGCCAGCTGAAGGCGCGAGCCGGAGCAGTCGTCACGGCACTGGTCCCGGCTGTCGCACCCGCGCTCGCTTTCCTCGCCCTGTCGCCGTCGCTGCCGGGCGACCATGTGGACGCGGCGGGCAACGCGCCCGTTTGGGATTTCTCCCTCGTCGGCAAGCTCTTCATCCTGCTGACGCCGATCGTGACCTACGATCTCTGGCTCGACCTTGCCTTCGCGAGCGCCATCGCGGTGCCGCTGGCTGTGGCACTCGTCGCGGGTCGCGTTGAGGCCCACGCCGGGCTCCTCCTGGCCGCTGCGGGGCTCGTCGTCCTGGCTCTCGTTACGCCGACCGCCGTGGCGGGAACCTGGTGGATCGACAACCGCTTCCCCGTTCTGGCGGCGCTCGCCCTAGTCGCGGGGCTGCGTCCTGAGCTTCACCTCGGCGCTGCCGGGAAGCTGGCCGTCGCCACGGTCCTGGCCCTCGTGGTCACGCTCCGCACCGGCTGGATCGCCACCGTCTGGCACGAGCGACAGACCGACATTAGGGCCGTCGAGCGCGCGGTGCAGGCGGTGCCGGCCGGCTCCGCGGTGCTGCCGCTCGACAATACCGACGACAGCCTGTCGCCTTCCGACTACCCGAGGGGGCGCTATTTCCACAACGGCCACCCCACGCACTGGAGCTTCTCGGTTCTCGCGGTCATGTGGCGGCACGTGTTCGTGCCCAACCTGTTCTGGGCGGTCGGCAAGCAGCCGCTCCTTGCCCTGGCTCCCTGGAGCCGGATCTCCCTCCCCGAGGACGGGCTCCACCCCGCCGAGGCGCTGCTCGACCCCAAGCGCACGCCGGCCCACTTCGCCGATTGGCGGCAGCGCTACGATTACGTGCTCCTCCTCAACGCCGACACCGGCCGCATCGCCGGGCTGGCCGCGCTGCCGGAGCTCATCCTGGAGCGCGACGAGGGCTTCGCGCGGCTCTACCGTGTGGTGAGCAGGGTGCACCGGTAGGCTACGCGAGCGACGCGCTACCCCCTCCCGTGGGTTTTCCCCTGGCAAGGAACGCTGCAATTGCTGCTATAAGCTATGAGAGGCGCGCGATCACACCAAGTGTGCCCGATTTAAGCTGGCGCTGCTCGAAATCCCGAACATAGGTGGACGGTCTACTTGAAAGTTGAAACAGCGCGCAGCGGCGCCTCCTCTGCACGGGACTGGCTGCCGATTCTGAACCGCTACCGTGCGACCAGCCAGATGCGCGGCGTCGTCGAGCTGTTTGTCACGGCCGTGCCGTTCGTCCTGCTTTGGATCGCCGCGTGGGCGTGTCTGCGCTGGAGCTACTTGCTCAGCATCGCCCTGGCGGTGCCGGCGGCCGGCTTCCTGGTGCGGCTCTTCATGATCCAGCACGATTGTGGGCACGGCGCCTTTTTCAGCCAGCGGTCGGCCAACGATTGGACCGGCCGCATCATCGGCGTGCTGACGCTGACACCCTACGACGATTGGCGGCGCAGCCATGCAGTGCATCACGCGAACTCCGGAAACCTCGATCGCCGTGGCATCGGCGACGTGACCACACTCACGGTCGGCGAGTATCTCGCGTCCTCCCGCTTGCAGCGCGTTGCCTATCGACTCTACCGCCACCCGCTGGTGATGTTCGGCCTCGGGCCGGCCTACCTCTTTCTCGTGCAGCACAGATACCCAGCCGGCGAGGCGCTCAGGCACTGGCGCGCCTGGGTGAGCCCGATGGCAACCAATGCTGCAATCGTCGCGCTCCTCGCTGCCGCCACGTGGTTTGTCGGCTTCGGGCCTTTCCTGCTGGTGCACGTGCCAATCGTGCTGCTCGCCGCGTCGATCGGGGTCTGGTTGTTCTATGTTCAACACCAGTTCGAGGAGACGTTCTGGGCGAGAACAGCCACATGGAGCATGCCCGAAGCGGCGCTGCATGGCAGCTCGCACTATGACCTGCCGCTCGTCCTGCGCTGGTTCACCGCCAATATCGGTGTCCACCATGTGCACCACATGTGCAGCCGCATACCCTACTACCGGCTGGCCCGCGTTCTGCGCGACCATCCAGAGCTCAAGGATGTGGGGCGAATCACGCTTCCGCAGAGCATTCGCTGCGTCCGCTTCGCACTGTGGGATGAAGAACGAGGGAAAATGATCTCATTTCGCCAGCTTCGCGCCCAGCGGCGCTCCGCGGCCCGGCAACGAGCCAGAAACTGTCGCCGAGACTGACAGACGAACGGTTCTCGGGCTTTTCCTTGTATTTGTCTTCGACACAGGCCATACTTGAGAAGCCGGTGCGGCCCAAGAGGGGCCGTGTGCTCACTTTTTGGTTAGATGCTGGCCATCGCCGGCCGAGCCCTTTCCCAATCCTGAGTCGTCTGGGCCGAGCGTGGGCTCATTCATCACCGGCTTATTCACGCACAACGGGCACGCACAACGGGAAAGGGTATCGGCATGAGACTCACCGGAACAGTCAAGTTCTTCAACAGCGCCAAGGGGTTTGGCTTCATCACCCCGGAAGATGGCTCCAAGGACGTATTTGTCCATGCGACGGCCGTCGAGGCAGCAGGCCTTCGAACCCTCAACGAGGGGGACAAGGTTACCTTCACGCTCGAGGACGATAGAAAGGGCCGCGGTAAGCAGGCCGCGCAACTCAAGAAGGCCTAGCTGAAGCCCTCACGGGCGGGCACGGAGATGCGTCGTCGGGGGCTTGCCCCGCCGGCGCAGTCGGATTTGGCAGCACGACCTGCGAGGTCACCGAAATACCTGCGATCTCCCGAGACATGAAGGCCCTGCGCGGCACCAAACGCGTCTGTCACGCATGCGCAGCGCGCTTCTACGACCTGTCGCGGGCGCCGATCGTCTGTCCATCGTGCGGGGCGCACTATGTGCCCGATGCTCAGCCGATGGCCACCGAAGCCGGCGCGCGCGCATCACGGTTTGCGGACAAGACCGGCTGGCGTGGCCGGAGCTTCAAGCACCCCGATCCTGAACCCGATGTTGCACCGGAGGTTGCATCGACCGAAGACGCCAAGGAGGAAGCTCTCATTCCCCCTAACGAGGATGTCGTGCTCGACGAGGAGGAGCCGGATGAAGCCGATATCTCTGGCTTGCTCGGCGATCACGAGGCGGACCCGAAAGAGGGCTGATATGGCTTCCTTCGACTACGGCGCGGAGGCAGCACTGTTCCCGGGCGCCGCACGACTCCGCCGACGCCAACTCGTGGTTGGCTACAGGCGGCTTGGAGCAATGACACGAGGTGCCAATGGCGCAACACAAGTTCAAAGTCGGTGAGTTCGTCGACTACAAGCCCGGACGATTGAGCGGCATGCTCTCGGCAAGCAGGTACAAGGTCCTGCGTCTCCTTCCAGCCGAAGGCAGCGACCTGCTCTACCGCATCAAGTCCGTCGACGAGACGTTCGAGCGCGTCGCCAAGGAGCACGAGCTTTCCCAGCGCAGCGAATGAACGTTGCGGACGGTCGCACCGGCTCTTCGACAACCATCGTCGGACTCGTTCGCCACAAGAGCCAAGTCCAGCGGATCAACAAAGGCAAGCACGCCAGGGGTTTCTATGTTCACGCGCAATTCTGCACTCGACCCGATGCCTCTCGACGAGTCGCTCAAGCCGAGCCCCGCTCGGAGCTCGGGCGCAACGATCAACATGCCGCGCCGCTCGGGGCCGAGCAGCGACAACAAGTCGGTGATCAGCAATGACCTTAAGATCATCGGCCAGGGGCTGAAGATTATCAGCCAAGGCACGCTGCAGGTCGACGGCGAGGTCGAAGGCGACGTGGCCGGCGCCGAGGTCATCGTCGGCGAGCAGGGCAAGGTGACGGGCACCGTCGCCGCCGAGCGCGTGATCGTGCGGGGGCGGATTTCCGGGGTCGTTCGTGCAATGACAGTGGCGCTGCAGCCGTCGGCACGCGTGGAAGGCGACATCCACCATATGTCGCTTGTGATCGAGCAGGGCGCGGAATTCGACGGGCGCTGCCGGCGGCCGGCGGATGCCTCGGAGCTCCAGCTCGATTTGGATACTCACGGCTAACGAGGCTCTGCCTCAGACCGAGAGTCTTGTCGGGCGTCGGCAGTCGGGGGTCGGCAATCGGGGTAGCCATCGGGCAAACCACCCGTGCGTGGCTCAGACCGGGTGGCGCTCGGTGGCTGCCCCATGGACAAGCGGCAGCGCAATGCGGATCGTGCTTGGCCGCTCCGCCGTGCCGACCCATTGGGCCTCGCCGCCGTGCCGGCGGGCGATCTGGCGGACCAGGGTGAGGCCCAGCCCGGCGCCGGAGCTGCGGTCGCTGCCGGGCAGCCGGAAGAACGGGGTGAAGACCCGCTCGCGATCGCCGGGAGCCACGCCCGGGCCGCGGTCGCTGACGGTCACGACCGCCTGCGCCCCGTCGGACCGCACATCCACCTCGACGGGCGGGGCGCCGTGCCGCTCGGCGTTCTCGATCAGATTGCGCACCATGCGCCGCAGGAGGGAGCGGTCGCCGCGCATGGTCACCGGCGCGCCGGTGACCATGCAGTGCTCGTAGCGCGCGGCCTCCTCGGCGGCGAGCGCCAGCAGGTCGATCTCCTCGCGGCGGTCCAGGCCGTTGACGGCGTCGAGCCGGCTCGACAGCAGGATGCCGTCGATCAGCGTATCGAGCTCGGCAATGTCGCGCTCCAGATCGGCCTTGCGCTTCAGGTCCTGGGGGCCGGCCGCCTCCTTCAGCAGCTCCACGCCCATGCGGATGCGCGACAGCGGCGTTCTCAGCTCGTGCGAGGCGTTGGCGAGCAGGAGCTTGTGCTGGCCCACCAGGTCCTCGATGCGGACGGCGGCGCGGTTGAAGCTCTCCGCCAGCATGGCCACCTCGTCCCGGCCCTCCACCTTGACGCGCGCGGCGAGATCGCCGGCGCCCAGCTGCTCCACGCCCGCCTGCAGCCGCTCCAGCCGGCGCGTGAGCCGCCGCACCAGCGGATAGGCGCAGATCGCCACCGCCAGGGCGATGCCGCCGAGGAAGCCGACGATGCCGAGCACCCGAGGCCAGCGCCGCCCACTGCTGGCCCGCGCGACGAGCCAGCGGTCGTCGGGAAGCGGTATCGCCCAGGCCGGCCCGCCGCGGCCGATGATCCAACCGCCAGTCTCGCGGCGGCTGGGTGTCGGCAGCGGACGTCCGGCGGCGGCAATGAGGCGCCGATTGCTGTCGAACAGCGCCAGATCGAGCTTGAGGCGGTCATGCACGCGGTCGAGCGTCCGCTGCTGGGTGGCGTCGTCCGCGTCGGCCGGTGGCAGCGCCGGTGCGATGATCTCGCCCACCAGCTCAAAGCCCTGTTCGTCGGGCGAGGGATGCGGCGCGAACCGCCACATCAGGCCCCCGAACAGAACCACGAGGAGCAGGCTGGCGACGATCGTGAGGTAGATCTGCCTGTAGAGGCGGTGCATCGGCGCGTCAGTCCTGCGCCTTGGCGAAGACGTACCCGGCGCCCCGTACGGTGATGACGCGGCGCGGCTTCTTGGGGTCGTCCTCGATGGCCGCGCGGATGCGCGAGACGTGCACGTCGATGGAGCGGTCGAAGGCCTCCAGCGGCTCGGCGCGCAACAGGTCCATCAGCACCTCGCGCGACATGACGCGGCCGGCGTGCTCGGCCAGAGCCACCAGCAGCTCGAACTGGTAGGAGGTCAGCGTCTTCGCCTCGCCGGCCAAGCGCACCTCGCGGGCGGCGCGGTCGATCTCCAGCCGGCCGAAGCGCAGCACGTCGTCCTTTCGGGGGGCCGCGCCGCGCCGCAGGATGGCTTTCAGCCGCGCCAGCAGCTCGCGTGGCTCGAAGGGCTTCGGCAGGTAGTCGTCGGCGCCCATCTCCAGGCCGACGACGCGGTCCATGGCGTCGCCGCGCGCCGTGAGCATCAGGATCGGAGTGGCGGCGCGCGCCCGGATCTGGCGGCACACCTCCAGCCCGTCCATGTCGGGCAGCATCAGGTCGAGCACGATGGCGTCGAAGGCCTCGCGCGTGTGCATGGCGATCCCTGAGCTGCCGCTCGCCGCGCGGACCACGCGGAAGCCCGCCTCGCCCAGGTAGTCGCGGACCATCTCGGCCAGGCGGGCATCGTCCTCGATCAGGAGTATGCGGTCGGTCACGGGGGTACTCTAGCCCAGCTTTCGGCAGGTCGGCAGTCGGGCATCGCGCTTCGGCACTCGTAAATCGGCGTTGCCCGACTACCGACGCCCGACTGCCGCATTCTCGCTACCCGCGCCGCCAGCCGTGCCAGAAGCCGCGGCGCCATTGCAGCCACTCGTGGGCCTTCTGACGCTGCTCGGGGGTCAGCACCTCCGCGGCATCGCCCACAGCCTGGGCGAAGCGCTTGCTGGCCGCTTCGGCCAGCGCCAGCTGCTCGGCGCGGAACGCCTCGATGGCGGCCCGGTCCACCTTAGGCTGGATCAGCAACTCGGCGGCGCGCTCCCGTGCCGCCCGGGCCTTGTCGCGCATGGGCACGAGGTCCTTTACGGCGGCCTTGGCGATGGCCCGCAGCTTTTCCTGCTGCTCGGGCGTGGCCTCGAGCTCGATGGCCGCGTGCCGGATGCCGCGGTCCACGCGGTCCTCGACCTGCGCCGGGGTGAGCGGCCCGTGCATGAAGCCGGGGCCGTGCCAGCGGCCCCAGGGCGGGCCGTACTGGCCCAGGGCTGTGGTGGCCACCGCACCCGTGAATGCGGCTCCGAGCGCGATGGCGGCAACCGGCAGCCACCTGCGGCGACGGCGGCCGGCGGGAACGTCGGGATGGGACTGTTGGGTCATGTCGGCTCTCCTCGCTGGCGATCTTCCTATCCCGCAATCTCGGAGGCCTCGGTTTCACGTCCATCTCCGGAGGGTAAAGTTTTGTAAACGGGGTGAGATGGTGAGTGGCGAAGTGGTGAGTTGGGGTTGTGAGACTGACGAATGCGGTCGCACGACTCTGAGGTTCCATGCAGACCCCACCCACCATCTCACCAGTTGCACAGGGAAGTGATCGCAGTTGATCCTCAATCCGTGCGGAGCGGGGGCTTGGGCCGATTGATTCGGTGCTGCCGGCTGCACATCTCTCCGGACGCCGCTGGCCTGGCCCACAGGGCTCGCCGGGGCCCGCGTTAAGGCGCGTTTGAACCGGCAGTACCGTTGGCGCGTCTGATCCGGCATGATGCATCCGAGCGTATGGTTGTGTCGCAGAAGCGACCTGCGTTCCGGGGCGGAAGCGCGACAGGGAGGCTGAGCATGACTTGGGGTGCTGTCTGGCGGCCGGTGGCCGGCGCCGTGTTGGGGACCGTTCTACTGGCTGCCTCGGGCTCCGCCCAGGCCGCGAGTGCGTTCGCCGGGCTCGGCGGCTCCTGGTCGGGCAGCGGCCACATCAAGCTGGAGAACGGCCAGCGCGAGGCCATCCGCTGCAGCGCCAACTACGTGCCGAGGAGCGGTGGCAACGCCATGGGCCTCTCGCTCCGCTGCGCCAGCGCCTCGGGCCGCGTGGAGCTGCGCGCCAGCCTGGAGGCCCGCGGCAGCCGGGTGTCCGGCACCTGGGAGGAGCGCAGCTACGGCGTCTCGGGCGACGTATCCGGGGTCGCCTCCGGCGGCAATCTGCGCCTTGTGTTCGGCGGCAGCCTGTCCGGCGCCATGCTGGTGACCACCAGCGGCAACTCGCAGTCCATCTCGGTGCGCACCGACACCACCGCCCTGCAGGGCGTCAACGTCAGCCTGCGCCGGAACAACTGAGGGCAGGACTGTAGCCCGCAGCTTGACCCAGCCTACGGGGGCCAGATGACCGGCGGCGCGCGTCTTAAGGCTCCCGCAGCGGCCCGCAACCGGCAGCCGATCCTGGATGTGTTACGGCAGCACCTGCCGCCCAGGGGGCTCGTGCTGGAGGTGGCGAGCGGGACGGGCGAGCATGTCGTGCACTTTGCGCAGGCCTGCCCTGCTCTGATCTTCCAGCCGAGCGATCCCGACCCCGCGAGCCGCGCCAGCATCGATGCCTGGAGCGCCATGCTTGGCCTCGCCAATGTGCGGCCGGCCGTCATGCTCGATGTCACAGCGGCGTCCTGGCCGGTCGAGGCTGCGGATATCCTGGTCTGCATCAACATGGTCCACATCTCGCCCTGGGCCGCGGCGGAGGGGCTGATGCGCGGCGCGGGGCGCCTGTTGCCGCCGGGCGGCGTCCTCTATCTCTACGGTCCGTACAAGCGCGGCGGGCGGCACACCGCGCCCAGCAATGCGACCTTCGACGCAGGCTTGCGGGCGCAGAACCCCGCCTGGGGCGTGCGCGACCTGGAAGCTGTCGCCGCTCTCGCCGCGGCGCAAGGCTTCGGCGAGCCGGTCGTCGTCGAGATGCCGGCCAACAACCTCTCGCTCGTCTTCGGAAGGGCGGTGTAGTGTGCGCGGGGTCTGACCCAACGCGTCGGCTCAGACGGGGTCAGACCCCTCGCCTCTACGTCGGCGTTTGAAGCTTGACGTTCG
>JBIOWI010000016.1:0-9037 GCA_044868325.1 Hyphomicrobiaceae bacterium | reverse complement strand
GTTGCCGCCGAACCGGAAGGCCAGGAAGTCGGGCACCGTGTAGGCGCCGAACTTGCGCAGGTAGGGGCCGACCAGGATCGACACCAGCACATAGCCGCCGGTCCAGCCCAGCACCCAAGCGATGCCGTCGTAGCCGAGCAGGAACAGTGTGCCCGCCATGCCCACGAACGACGCCGCCGACATCCAGTCGGCGCCCGTCGCCATGCCGTTGTAGAAGGCCGGCACGCGCCGTCCGGCGACGTAGTACTCCGAGACCTGTGCGGTGCGCGTGGCGACGCCGATGATGGCGTAGACCAGCAGCGTGAAGCCCACGAACAGGTAACCGAGGACGCGGTTCGGGACCTTCAGCAGCTCCAGGATGCCGACAAAGATCACGAAGGCGAGAAACGACCCCGTGTACATGCCGTACAGGCGGCCGAGCTGCTTATAGAATGCAGCCGATGACTGCGATTGCGTTGCCATTGCTCCCCCCTCAGTCGTCTTCCGCCACGCCGTGCTCGCGGTCGATCTTGTCCTGCTGCCAGGCGAACACGAACAGCATGACCACGAACACGATCAGCGATCCCTGCGCGGCCATGTAGAAGCCAAGCGGGAACTTCAGTATGGGAATCGTATACTGGTTGAGGGTGTTCACGAACATGTGGACGATGTATCCGAAGAACAGCCACACAGCGAGATGCGCGAGCATCAGCCGGGTGGTTCGGCGCCAATGCGCCTGGTCGCTTGCACTTTGCATCGGTCGTTCTATCCTCCCTGAAAGCTCATGAAATCCCCGTTGCAACGATCGGAGGGAAGAGAATGCCGCGCCCCCTGCGCCCGCACCTTCGCCCAGCCCCGTGAAAGCCGCTCACGGAAATCCCATCGAAGGCTAACATTGTGCTCCGAGCCGCTCTCATAATACTTTGGTCCAAGACTGCGACACCGACCTGGGAAGGAAACGGATGAACTGGCCCGATCTCGCGTTCTGGCGCCGGCCGCCGATCGCCGACCTCGGCGCGCTCGCCACCTTCGTGGACGAGCAGTCGGCCTTTCTCGTGCAGAAGGGCATGTACGAGTATTCCCGCGCACGGGCCGGCCACTACGCCAAGGTGCTGTTCAGCGAGCCCGAGTTCATGGAGGCTCTGGAGCGGTCGCGCTGGCGCGCCTACCCGCTGGGGCTCGCCATGGTGGGCGAGCTGGTCGAGGGAGTGCTGCGCACCCACGCGGGCGATGCTGCGACGCCGCATCTCGACGGCTTGCGCCGGTTCGTGCTGTCGGTGCTCGACCGCTACCCCGTTCCCGCCGCGCTCGGCGAGTCAGCCTGGCACGAGGCTCGCGCCGACCTCGACCGTCGGTTGCAGGCGCTGGGCCTGCATCCGCCCAAGCGGGCCATCGACATCCCGGCACCCTATGCCAGGACATACTGGAACCTGATGCCGATCCACAAGGAGATCCGCAGCCGGGATTTCCCCACCACCCACAGCTACCTGAAGATCACGCTTTGCAACATCCACGACAAGCTGACGACCCGCGCCGACATTCCGGCGCTCGCGCTGCAGCTGCGGGAACCTCCCTCTCCCCGCTTGCGGGGTGAGGGGCAGCCCCACGTTCCGACGTAGCAGCACGGACCCTTCTCCTCAAGCAATCAGAGGAGGTCGATAAACTCATCGACTGTAAGTCCTGCCTGATCGATGATGCTGCGGAGTGTGCCCACTGGAATGTCCTTGCCGCGATGATCGGCAATAATCGTACGGCGCGCCGGATTGGCAGGGTGTTGAAAGATGCGGTGACTGCCCTTCGATCGAACCTGCACCAAACCCGCACGTTCGAGAGCACGCATGACCTGCACCGCCTTCAGCGAGGGCAGCCGCCGAGTCATGCAGCAGGAACCAAGACCGTTACCTCATGCACCGGAAGCGGCTGTGTGCCGGGGATCTCCTCGCCCAAGCTAGCGCGATGCTCGATAGCCAGTTCGATGGCTTCCTTGGCCATTGCGAGCGCCTCGGTCTCGTCCTCGCCGTAGCTCACGATCTCAGGGAACAGGGGGACGAGCACGGTAAACCCGCCCTCCGGCTCGGGCCTCAGAACCACGCTGTAGGTGCGGGTTTCGCTCATAAGCTCTCCACTGGTTGACTCCAATCTAACATTATGGCGTGCGCTGTCAATTTTGGCACTTGTCACACTGTCACGGCGCAGCTCCCAGCCGCTTCAGGCCCTCCCGGCTGCCCGTGAGGCGCGGCTCGATGGCCAGCGCGCGGCGGAAGTCGGCGATGGCCTCCTCGCGGCGGCCGAGCGCCTCCAGGATGTGGGCGCGGGTGTCGAGCGCCTGGGCCGCGTCCGGCTTGAGCTTCAGCGCGGCGTCCGCATCGGCGAGACCCTCGGTCGGCCGTCCCGACTTCAGGAGCGCCCACGCACGGCCCTGCAGGGTATCCCAGCGCGCGGGATCGATACCGATCGCCCTGGTATAGTCGGCGAAGCTGCGGGCGTAGTCGCCCTTCTGCAGGTACTCGTAGGCGCGGTTGACATAGGATACCGCATCCTTGGGGTTGAGGGCGATGGCGTCGGTGCAGGCGCGGATGGCCGCCTCTCCGCTCTTGGCGAAGCAGTCGCTTCGCGCATCGGCGAGCGCCGCGCCGGCGCCGGCCGCCGGCAGGATCGATATGGCCGCGAGCACCGCGGCGAGCCTTGACATGGTGAACCCCGCAGCCTGTCAATGCGCCGCGACCATACCCGCTGCCGCAGCAGCGGGGCAACAGCACGCGAAGCGAGGCCGCCCATGCCGAAGCCCATCGACCCCCGCAAGGCCCCGCGCGAGGTGCGCGCCGTCTTCGACGACATCAAGCGGACGCGCAACGTCCCCGACGTGAACAACTTCTGGATGTACCTGGCACGCGACCCGGCGCTCCTGGAGCGCACCTGGACGAGCGTGAAGGCCACCATGGCGCCGGGCGCGCTCGACCCGCTGGTCAAGGAGATGGTCTACCTCGCCGTGAGCGTCACCAACGGCTGCCACTACTGCATCGCCAGCCACACCGCCGCCGCCCGCAAGGCCGGCATGACGGAGGCCATGTTCGGCGAGCTGATGGCCGTGGTGGGCATGGCCAACGAGACCAACCGCCTCGCCAACGGCTACCGCGTGCCGGTCGACGCCGCGTTCGAGGACTAGCCCGGCAGTCGGTCTTCGGCAGTCGTAGGGATCGAATTTGCGACCGCCGACTGCCGACGCTGCCGAAAGTCGACATCTCCGCCAACGCTTCCGCAACCCTCATGATCCTGGCCATCTCCGACATCCTCTCCGAGGCCGACGTGGCGGCCCTGCGCAACGGCCTCGCCGAGGCCGCGTTCGCGCCCGGCGAGGACACCGCGGGCTGGTCGGCGCGGCTCGTCAAGTCCAACCTGCAGGCGAGCGACACGCCCGACGTCGAGGCCATGCGGGCGATGGTGCAGGACCGCCTGACGGCGCATCCGCTGTTCGCGCTTGCCGCGCGGCCCAAGGCCATCGTCGGCCCGCTGTTCTCCCGCTACCGGCCGGGCCATGCCTACGGTGCGCACGTGGACAACGCCCTGATCGGCGGCATGCGCACCGATGTGTCGTTCACGCTGTTCCTGTCGGAGCCGGCGTCCTACGACGGCGGCGAGCTCGTCATCGACACGCCGTCCGGGGAGGAGGCGTTCAAGCTGGCGCCGGGCTCAATCGTCACCTATTCCGCCACCACCCTGCACCGCGTCGACCCCGTGACGCGCGGGGAGCGGCTGGCCGCGGCCGGCTGGGTGCGCAGCCATCTGCGCGACGCCGCGCAGCGCGAGCTGCTGTTCGACCTGGAGACGGCGCGGCGCCGCCTGTTCGAGCGCGAGGGCAAGACCGCCGAGGCCGACCTCCTCGCCAAGTGCGCCGCCAATCTCATGCGCATGTGGTGCGACGATTGAGGCGCGGGGACTGACGGGGTCAGACCCCTCGCGCGTACCTCAGTGCAAATCTCAAGCGTAGAGGCGAGGGGTCTGACCCCGTTGTCGCCCCATTCCATGAACCTCCCGGCACCTCGCGGCGACTACCGATCAACGGCGACGCAACGCAAGCCGCAACCGAAGCCGAGGAGCAAGACCCATGACCCGTCATATCGCCACCGCGGCCCTGGCGCTCGGCGCCCTCGCCGCAACCGCGCTGCAGAGCACGCCCGCCGACGCCTTTCCGGGCGGCATCAACATCGGCAGCGACGACAACACGCTCATCCATAGCGTTGCCGGCCGGCCCACTCCGGGCAACTCGCCCGTCCCGGCAGGCCCTGGCAGGAACCCCATGCCGTTCGACCCCGGCAGCTTCAACCCCAGCGGCGGCGGCAAGCTGCCCCCGATCGGCGGCAACCAGCCCAACCCCAACGGGTTCGGCGGCGGCAAGCTGCCCCCGATTGGCGGCAGCCAGCCCAACCCTAACGGGCCTGGCGGTAACCCCGGCGGCGGCAATCTGCCTCCGATTGGTGGCAGTCTGCCGAATCCCAACCTGCCCTGGGGGAGCCCGGGCAAGAAGCCTCATGGGCACGGCCCCTTCGGCGTGTACGTCGAGGTTGGCGGCGATGGCGGCGGCTACAATCCGTGCTGGTGGCTGAAGCGGAACTACTACCACACGGGCCGGCTCTACTGGCTGAACAGGTACCGGCTCTGCCTGTGGCGGAACTTCGGCTACTGAGCCGCGCCGGATTGCGACGGCGGGCTCTCCCCGGCAGGTTGCTCACCCGCACGTCGCTGGCCTCTCCCCGTTCGCACCGGCCGAACGGGGAGAGGATCCGCTATTCCGCCGCAGCCTTGTGGGCGGCGAGCACGTTGTCGGCGAGCTTGCCGGTGAGCTCGGCCAAGTGGTGGAACCTGGCCGTGTAGGTGCCGACGCCGGACGTGGCCGAGCGCAACTCCACGATCAGGTCCTGGATCTCGGCCTCCGGCAGCTGCGCCTTCACCACGTCCCAGCCCGGCCAGCCCTCGCGGGCATCGAAGCCCAGGATCTGGCCGCGGCGCTGCGGGATGATGGCGTTGATGCGGGCCGTGGCCTCGGTGGGCACGGCGATCTCCACCTCCATCACCGGCTCGAGCAGCACGGGGTTGCACTTCGGCATGCCCTCGGCCATGGCGATGCGGCCGGCTTGGCGGAAGGCCATGTCGGAGGAGTCCACCGAGTGGTAGGAGCCGTCGGTGAGCGTCACCGACACGTCCACCACCGGGAAGCCGCCGAGCGGGCCTTTCTGCAGGTAGTCCGTCACACCGATCTCGACCGAGGGGATGAACTGCCTCGGCACCACGCCTCCGGTGATGCTCTCGGCGAACTGGAAGCCGGTGCCGCGCGCCAGCGGCTTGATGTCGATCACCACATCGCCGAACTGGCCGTGCCCGCCCGACTGCTTCTTGTGCCGGCCGCGCACCTCGATGCCCTTGCGGATCGTCTCCTTGTATGGCAGCTGGCGCCGCCGGGTCTCGGCTTCGACGCCGTACTTGCGCTTCAGCCGCTCCAAGGCCACGCGCAGGTGCATCTCGCCCTGGCCCCACAGCACCATCTGGTGGGTGTCCTTGGCGTGCTCCACCTTGAGCGACGGGTCCTCCTCCATCAGCTTGGCCAGCGCGCCGGTGAGCTTCACCTCGTCCTTGCGGTCCTTGACGCCGATGGCGATGCCGTAGACGGGCTGCGGCGGCTCCGGCGCGGCGATCTGGGTGCTGCCGCCCTTCTCGGCGGAGAGCGTGTTGCCGGACAGCGTCCTCTCCAGCCGGCCTAGGGCCACGGTGTCGCCCGCCTTGGCGATGCCCCGCTTGCGGGCCTCCTGGCCCAGGAGCGAGAAGGCGGCAGCGGCGCGCTCCTCGGCGCGTGGGCCGTAGACCACGGTGCCTTCGCCGAACTCGCCGGCCAGCACGCGCACCACGCTCATCTTGCCGCCGTGCGGCGAATACATGGTCTTGAGCACCTGCGCGACGGACTTGGCGTTCTCGAGCTTGAGCCGCCTCGCCGTGCAGTCCACGAACGGCGCCTCGTGGCGCAGGGCCTTCAAGAGCCGCAGGATGCCGTTGCCGTTCTCGGCCGAGCCCAGGAGCACGGGGACGATCAGCCCCTCCTGCACCTCCTTGACGAGATCGGCGAACACCTTGTCGCGCGGGGGTTGCACGTCGGAGAGCAGCTGCTCCATCAGCTCGTCGTCGTAGTCGGCGAGCTGTTCCAGCATGCGGAAGCGGGCCTCGGTCTCGCGGTCCTTGATGGAGGCCGGCATCTCGACGATCTCGGCGTTGGCCTGCTTGCGGTAGACGAACGCGCGCTCCAGCGCCAGGTCGATGAAGCCGGAGGCGGCGCCGTTCTCCCAGACCGGGATTTGCCTGAGCACCAGCGGCTTGGTGCTGGCGGGCTGCAGGGTCGGCAGGATGTCCCGCACGCGGGCGTCGAAGGAATCGATCTTGTTGAGGAAGAGGAAGCGCGGGATGCCGCGGTCCTCCAGTTGCTTCAGGATGAGCTGCAGCGCGGCGACGCGCTTCGGGTCGGGCTCGCACACGACGATGGCCGCATCGCAGGCCGTGAGAGCGAGCGCGCCCTCGTGCTGGAACTCGATGGAGCCTGGGCAGTCGATGAAGGTGAAGGTGTCGCCGAGGAAGGTGGCGTCGGCGATATTGAGCTCGACGCTCATGCCGTGGTCGCGGGCTTCGGCGGTGGCGTCGCCGACGGTGTTCTTGTCGGCGACCGTGCCCTGGCGCGTGACGGCGTCGCAGCGCGCCAGGATGGCTTCAAGTAGCGTGGTCTTGCCGGAGAGATAAGGCCCAACCAGTGCGATGCAGCGGGAGCTGCGGCCGGCCGGGCCAGCGGATTGCCCCATGGGGATCCTCCTCAAAATGAGCGCCCAGGCAAAGGAACGCGCCCAGCTCGCGCGCGCCCCGCGCCTGGGCTTCATGGGGCGCGTGACAGTATCGTGAACCCGCGCTGCAGCGAGCGCAAGCGTTAATGGCGGGTAAATTTTATCGAGCCGGTTTTGGATCGCCTGCTGCACGTGCGAAAGAAAAAGGTCACGAATATTTGCGCATTACCTTCCGCCTCGCCACGAATAACCCGCAAATTGAGCGTACACAGCTGCGGGCAGAGTGGATGTGGCACGCAGATGACAAGAGCCCAGGCTGCGGGTGGAACGAAAGCCGGGGCGTGCGGGTTTGGTGCGTGATGGGAATCGAGCAACTCAATAGCGCTGCGTGGGCCGCCGGCTTCGCCATGGCCTCCTCCGAGCACGACTACGAGGATGGCTGCGCCGTCGTCCAGCCGCCCAAGCCGCAATGGATGCCGGGCCAGGCCATCATGGTGCGCCAGCCGGACCCGGACCGGGCCGACTGGGTCAAGTCCCTGCTGGGGCTGCTCGGACGGCGTGCCCGCATCTCACCGGCGTAGGGCGCATCCGGGCGAAAGCGCGATTGCGCCGAGCTGGCTTCGCCGCAGGCTTCGGTAGTCAAAAGAATATAGGCCGATACCGGCGCAACGCCGCTCCGCGCATTGCGCCCTACGGTTTCTGCATTGCCGACGCAATCCAGGCCAGCACGTCGCCGTGGTGAACGGACACCCACAGGTGTCCCTCATTTGGCAGCTCCGTCAAAATGCAGTGCGGAATGCGCTGGGCGAGGACGCGCGCCGCCGCGATCGGCACGTTGGAGTCCCCCGTGCCGATCCACAGCCGCGACGGCGCATCGATGGCCGACAGATCGACCTGCCACGGCCGCGAGAAGATGGCGAGGTCGGTGTTCGGCCCGGCCGTGCCGGGGCGCAGCCCCTCGCTGAAGCTGCCCAGGATGCGCTGGCGCACCTCGGGGCGGCCGATCAGCCGCTTGTCCGGGCGTGCGGCGCGCCAGGTCGTCAGCCGGCCGGCGAGGCGCGGCGTGTGCGACAGGCTCCAGCGGAAGGCGCGCATGGCGGTGGAGACGGTACGCGGGCGCCGCGGCAGCACAGTGAAGCACAGCCGGTGCAGGAGCGGCAGCGACGGGCCAAGGCCGGCGTCGGCAATCGGGCCGACGGGGCTCACCAGCGCCAGGGCCGTCACCCGCGACGGCTGGCACGCCGCCACGGCCGCCGCGTAAGGGCCGCCGCCCGAGATGCCGCCCACGGCAAAGCGGCGGCGGCCCAGCCGGTCCATCAGGACGGCCATGTCGTGCCCGAACCCCCGCAGGGACGGCGCGGCCGGCGCCTCGGTGAGCCCATAGCCCCAGCGGTCCGGGGCGACGATGGCGAGGCGGAGCTCCTTGCTGGCCTCGTGGGCGATGGAGAACTTCAAGCGGGAGCCCGGCGTGCCGTGCAGGAACAGGATGGGCGTACCGTCCGGGTCGCCGTAGATGCGAAACCCCAGCCTGCGCCCGTCGGGCAGGCTGAGACGCTGGTCCTCGACCTGCTCGGCGCCGCTCATGACTGCGCTCCGGAACGCACCGTGGGCTGGGGCAGCTCCCGCTCGAACAGCAGCACGGCGGGCTCATAGTCGCTGACACCGGTCTGCCGGAAGCCGAGGGCGCGGTAGAGCGCCTGCGCCTCGGTCATGCTGGGCAGGGTGTCGAGGCACATGCGGGCGTACCCGAGCCGGCGCGCCTCCTCCATGATCCCAATCGCCAGCCTGCGGCCGAGGCCCAGGCCGCGCGCCGATGGGTTGACGTAGAGGCGCTTCATCTCGCACGTGTCCGGGCTATCTGGAACCGGCCGCAGCGCCGCGATGCCGACGAGCTGTCCGCTGCAGGGCTCGCGCGCCAGCAGCATCTGCCCGCGCGGAGGGGCGTAGGCGCCGGGCAGACCGGCCACCTCCGCCTCGAAATCCTGGAAGCACAGGGAGACGCCAACGCCGGCCTCGTACTGGCGCAGCAGGGCCACGATGGCGCCCCGGTCTGGCTCGCTGAAGCCCCGCTCGATGACGAATCCCGACATGCGGCGAACCTTGAGCGGCAACGGCCTATCTGGCAAGATCGCATCGACTCTTGCAGCCGGCTGAGCCCCATCAGAGCCCCGTCCAGAGCTCATGAACGTCATCTCCCTCGATCGGGCGCGCGCCCGCCTCCGCGGGCCGCGGCGCATCGAGCC
>JBIOWI010000015.1:0-2299 GCA_044868325.1 Hyphomicrobiaceae bacterium | reverse complement strand
ATCCGGGCATCACTTTGGAGCTCGGTGTTGAACATGAGGCCTAAGCGCGTCTCCCAGGCGTGCGCACTGGATTCTAACGCCTTGCCGGGCATCGCGCTCGTCAATGTCAGGTGATCCAATGTTGGCGCGACCATCAGCCGGGTGCTTCGATTTCAGCGCCTTGCCACGTCCGGCGCTCCGTTGCCGGTGCGGAGGAGGCGGGGCATGCGCTTGCGGAGGAAGGCGACCGGGAGCCAGCAGTCGGGGCCGAAGGCCTTCACGCCGCGGGAGGCCTCGGTGTAGCCGTTGCGCTCGAAGAACGGCACCGCGTTGATGGTGGCGCTGGCGCCCAACTGGTCGAAGCCGGACTGGGCGGCGCGCGCCTCCACCACGCCCAGCAGGCGGCCGCCGATGCCGAGGCGCGCGAACATCGGGTGCACGAACACGGTGGCGATGCGCGCGGTCTCGCCGTCGTCGCCGTTGGCGAGCCAGGAGGCGGTGCCGATGAGCTGGCCGTCCAGGAAGGCGCCGTGCACCTCCTCGCTGCGCAGCAGGTCGCTGTAGGCCGGCGAGCCCACGTAGGCCGCAAAGGCGGCGAGCTCGGCATCGCTCAGGGCGTCGCCGCATTGGGACCGCATGGCCCGCACGTGCAGATGGCGTATGTCGGAGTGATCGTCGAGGCCGACACGCCGGATGGAGAGGGTTTTCGAGGCGTCAGCGCCGGCCAGGGTCATTGCGCTTCACTCCGCGCGGCGCCGCAAAATTCGGGCGCTGGAGCTATTTCTTGGCGCCGACGCGTACGCCAGGGGTTGTCGGCGATGCGGGCGGCGGCAGGGCCTCGGCCTTCTTCTCCACCCCCGGGTCGTACTCGGCCTGCTTGCACGAGCAGCCCTGCACGAATTCCTTTCGGTAGCGGAACGCCGTCCTGAGGCTCGTATAGGGCTGCTGGCTGCCGAAGGAGACCATCTGCTCCACCGCTCCGCCGGGGTTCTGGTGGTAGAACAGCTCGGCGGGCGCCGCGCAATGCTGCTGGCAGAGCTGCGCGTCGCGCTGGAAATGGTTCGGCAGGGTCGAGAAGCTGACCGGGAAGTAGTAGCCGTCGCACAGCCGCACGCAGAGCGTGCGGTAGGTGGCGAACGGCAGGTTGCCGAACTGGTTGGCGGGGCCGCGCGGCCCCTCGGTCTCCTCGCCGCCCCCGAACAGCAGGGCGAACGGGTTGTTGGCAGTGTCGCGCTTGCGCGCCTCCCGCACGTACTGGTCGCCGCAGCCGTTGCGTGCCAGCTCGCGGACGATGTCGTCCTGCAGCGAGCGGTCGCCGGTCCCCAAGATCTGCTTGCGCTGGCGATCGAGGTCGGCCAGCCGCTGGCGTGCGTTCTCCACCTCGTCGTTGAGCTGGCGGCAGCGCGCATTCTGGCGCAGCGTCTTGGAGAACAGGAACTGATCCCAGCAATCGGAGCGCTCCAGCTGCAGGCTGCCCCTGCGATGGGTGCGCTCCAGCTCACGGATGTCGGCCTCGATCTTGGGCAGCATTTCGCGGCCTTGCCCGGTGCCTTGGACCTCCGTCACCAGGCGCTGCTCCAGCTGCAGGCAGATGTTGCTGGGACCACCGGGACCCGGCTGGCCGGCGTAGGGAGACTGGCCGCCATAGGGAGGCCGCTGCGAGGGCGGCGGCAGCGGCTCGGGCGGCGGCTGACCGCGCGGCGGCCGCATCCCCTCGCGCGGGATCGGCGGGGCGTCGTCCTGCTTGCCCCAGGGAAACGGCCACCACTGTGCCGTGGCATCGCCCACCGTGACGGCGAGCCCCACGGCCGCGCACAGGGCGGCGGCGACGAGCCGCCGGCTACGCGCTGTCGATCCCCCAGTCCCCATGCCGAGCTATCCAAATGACGCCGATTGCGGATACCGTGGCGACCGCGCTGCAGCCACGGCCGATTTCCAGCATACTTCTTGCGGCCAATTATGGGATTGTTGCGGCAGGGGTCAAACGCGGCGTGGACGGGTGACTCGGGGGTCGTTTGCCGGCCCATTGCGGGGGCCGCGCCGCGGCTTGACGCCGCGGGGGAAAGCCCCGATAAGGCCGCCATGACCGTCGGACGCAGGCACATCGGACTGATGCCCAGGGGCCACATTTCCTGCTGTAGCGTTGCCAGGGGCTAGCCGCCGCGCTGGCGCGCGCCCTTTTTTGCCCTGCCTTCTGTCGCCAGCGTCCACATGCCAGCCCAACGAGTGCCAGCGCAAGCCGCCGACCGCGGGGACCTCACGTGACACCGACGCTCTACAACACGCTGACGCGCCGCAAGGAGCCGTTCCGGCCCATCGA
>JBIOWI010000014.1:0-11513 GCA_044868325.1 Hyphomicrobiaceae bacterium | reverse complement strand
ATCAGCGCCAGCACGTAGGCGAACCAGTATTCGATGCCGCCGCCGATGTAGGGGCCGAGGTAGACCTCGGCCAGCTTCTCTCCGGCGCCGATGATGAGGCCGCCGACGATGGCGCCCGGCACCGACGTGAATCCGCCGATGATGAGCACGGGCAGTGCCTTCAGGGCCAGGAAGGTGATGGAGAACTGCACCCCGAGCTTGGTGCCCCACACGGTCGCCGCCACTAGCGCCACCAGTCCCGCCACCAGCCACACCACGAACCAGATCCAGCTGATGGGAATGCCGACCGACTGCGCCGCCGCGTGGTCGTCGGCCACGGCGCGCAGCGCGCGCCCCGTCTTGGTCCACTGGAAGAACATGGCAAGCCCGGCAACCAGCACCCCGGCGATGAGACCGCCCCAGACGTCGAGCTGGTTCACCAGGATGCCGCCGGGGAAGGTGCCCTCGAACAGGAACCAGGCGCCGGTGGGGAACAGCCGCAGCGTGTAGACGTCCGAGCCGAAGATCATCTGCGAGACGCCCTCCAGGATGAAGGTCGCCCCGATGGTGGCCATGAACAGGGTGAGGCCGTCCTGGTTGACCAGCGGTCCCAGTACGAAGCGCTCGATGAGCCAGGCGGAGATCGCCATGATGACCGCGGCGAAGGCGAGCCCCAGAACGATCGCGCTCCAGGCCGGGAAACCGTGTGCCGCGAGGAAGTCGAGTGAGCGCACCAGCGCGAGGCCGGCTAGGAGCACCATGGCCCCCTGGGCGAAGTTGAACACGCCCGACGCCTTGAAAATCAGCACGAAGCCGAGCGCCACGAGCGAGTAGAGCACGCCCGCCAGCAAGCCGCCGACGAGCACTTCCATGAATTGGCCGAACGCGATCACCGTGAGTTTTCCCCGTCAGGGGGAAGTTGGAAATCGGAAATCGGAAATCGGAAATCGGAGGCGAGGTCCTGCTTCTGGGTTCCGACTTCTGATTTCCGATTTCTGACTGCGGGCTTCCCACGTCCTGCCACAGTCCAGCTATCCATGAGCCTGTGCAGCATGCGTGAAACGCGGGCGTATTCCGTCTGCCACCGTTCGATTTGCGCTGCATCGACGTAGCCAAGGTCCCGGCTGTAGTCGAGCCAGACCTTCATCTCGTCGCTCGATCCGATTGCAATCATGATGAACCGTCGGAACTCAGCGGACGATGCACGCTGCTTGGCGAACCCTTCCGCTATGTTGCCGCAGATGGATTTGCTCGCACGCCGCATCTGATCAGCCAGAGCGTACTGCTCCATCTTGGGAAACCCAAGCGTCGCCCTGTGTACTTCCAGCGAGAGCCGGTACGCCGTCTGGTAGACAACTAGATCTCGAAAGGAACGCACTTCGTTCGTTCGCCGGTCCGTCTCGGACCGATTTCCGATTTCCGACTTCTGATTTCCGGTATCCCGCTGCACTAGTGCGCCACTCCGAGATACGCATCGATCACCGCCTGGTTACCCTGCACCTCGGCGGGGGTGCCGTCGGCGATCTTGCGGCCGTAGTCGAGGACCACCACGCGGTCGGAGAGATCCATCACCACGCCCATGTCGTGCTCGATGAGGGCGATGGTGGTGTCGAACATGTCCTTCACCGTGAGGATGAAGCGGCACATGTCCTGCTTCTCCTCCAGGTTCATGCCAGCCATCGGCTCGTCGAGCAGGAGCAGCTCCGGCTCCATGGCGAGCGCCCGGCCCAGCTCCACGCGCTTCTGCAGACCGTAGGGCAGCTTGCCCACGGGCATCTTGCGGATGTGGGCGATCTCCAGGAAATCGATGATTCGCTCCACCGCCTCGCGGTGGCGGATCTCCTCCCAGCGGGCGGGGCCGAAGTGGAGGGCATGCGCTAGCAGCCCGCGCCGCATCTTGAGGGTGCGCCCCGTCATGATGTTGTCGAGCGTGGACATGCCCTTGAAGAGGGCCACGTTCTGGAAGGTGCGGGCGATGCCGCCGTGCGCCGCCAGATAGGGCCGCATGTCGTGGCGGCGCCGGCCCTTGTAGGTGATGGTGCCTTCCTGGGGGTGGTAGAAGCCGTTGATGACATTGAGCATCGACGTCTTGCCCGCACCGTTGGGGCCGATGATGGCGCGAATCTCGCCCTTCCTGATGTCTAACGATACGCCGCGGATGGCCCGCACGCCGCCGAACGACAGCGACACGTTCTCCACCGCGAGCAGGACATCGCCCGTCTCGACCTCGCCGGCAGCGACTGGCCTGGGCTTTACATCGGCTTTCACTCGGCAGCCTCCAGCAGCGGCTCGGCCGCCCTCGCCTCGTAGGTGGGCACGTCGACGATCCCGAGATCGCCCTCCACCACGCCCTTGCGGCCGTCCTCGAAGGTGACCGCCGTGGAGATGCGGCAGCGGGTGGAGCCGTCATAGAGCGCCTCGATCAAGGGTGCGTAGCGCTCGGCCACGGTCGAGCGGCGCACCTTCTGGGTACGCGTCATCTCGCCGTCGTCGGCGTCGAGCTCCTTGTGCAGGATCAGGAACCGCCGGATCTGAGAGGCCGCCATCTGCGGCTCATCGGCGAGCTGCCGGTTCACCTCGTCAAGGCGCTTCAGCACCATGTCGTAGACCTGGGGATGCGCGGCCAGCTCCTGGTAGCTGGCGTAGGCCACGTTGTTGCGCTCCGCCCAGCTGCCGACCGACACGGGATCGATGTTGACGAACATCGTCACGTAGTCGCGCCCCTGGCCGAAGGTCACCGCCTCGCGCACCTCGGGATAGAACTTCAGCTTGTTCTCAAGGTACTTGGGAGCGAACAAGGCGCCGCTGTTGAGCCGGCCCACGTCCTTGGCCCGGTCGATGATCTTGAGGTGCCCGTGCTGGTCGATGAAGCCGGCGTCGCCCGTGCGCACCCAGCCGTCGGGCGTCTTGGTCTCGGCGGTCGCCTGGTCGTTCTTGTAGTACTTCAGGAACACGCCCGGGCTGCGGTAGAGCACCTCGCCCGTGTCGGCGATCGCGATCTCCACGTCCGGACCCGGCTTCCCCACGGTGTCGGGGTAGACCTCGCCGTCGGGCTGCAGCGTGACGTAGACGCTGGCTTCGGTCTGGCCGTAGAGCTGCTTTAGGTTCATGCCAAGCGAGCGGTAGAACCGGAACAGCTCCGGCCCGATGGCCTCGCCGGCGGTGTAGGCCACGCGGATCTTCGAGAAGCCCATGCGGTTGCGCAGCGGGGCATACACCCAGACGTTGCCGATGGCATAGAGCAGCCGCTCCCCGAGGCTCACCGGCTTGCCGTCGAGGATCATCTCGCCAGACCGCCGTGCGACCTTCAGGAAATAGTGGAACGTCGCCTTCTTGAAGCGGCCGGCATCCTCCATGCGCACCATGATCTGGGTGAGCAGGTTCTCGTAGACGCGCGGCGGGGCGAAGAAGTACGTGGGGGCGATCTCCCGGCGGTCCTCGATGATGGTCTCGGGGCTCTCCGGGCAGGCTACGCACATGGCCCCCGCAAACGCCTGGCCGTAGGAGAAGATGTGATCGCCCACCCAGGCCATGGGCAGGTAGGCCAGCAGGGTGTCCTTGTCGGTGAAGTTGTCGAACTTGTTGCCGTTCTGGGCCGAGATCACGATATTGTCGTGGGTCAGCATCACGCCCTTGGGGCGGCCGGTGGTGCCGGACGTATAGAGCATCACGCTCACGTCCGAGCCCTTGCCCTTGGCGACCTCGTCGAGCCACCAGCCGGCCGCGCCGGCGTTCTCGCGCATCTCGCGCCGGCCCAGCTCCTGCACGTGCTCGAAGGCGTGGAGGTGGGTGTGGTCGTAGCCGGCGAGCCCACGCTCCTCCTCATAGATCACCGTCCGCAGCGGCGGCACCCGGTCGGCGATGGAGATCAGCTTGTCCACCTGCTCCTGGTTCTGCACCACCGCGAACCTCACCTCGGCGTGGTCGAGGACATAGGCCATCTCGTCGGCCACCGAGTCCTGGTAGATGGGCACCGCGATGCCGCCGACGCTCTGCACCGCAGCAAAGGTGGCATAGAGGCGCGGCCGGTTGTCGCCGATGATGGCCACCGCGTCGCCGCGCTCGAGGCCCAGCTTGCGCAGGCCGATCGCGAACGCGCGCACCTCCGTGCGCAGCGCCTTCCAGGTCCAGGTTTGCCAGATCCCCAGGTCCTTGTGGCGCAAGGCCGGGCGCGCGCCGAACTGCGCCGCGTTGCGTAGAAGCAACTTCGGGACGGTATCGAGATCGAGACGCGCGGAGCTCTCGAGGCTCACGGGGCATTCTCCTCCCTTCGTCGATGTGGCTGCGGACCCCCGGCAAGCACGCCTCGGGACACTCCAGCGCCTGCGCGTTGGTCGCGCGTTATTCTCGCGGGATGTCGCTGCCAACACGACAACATGTCCAAATATCACTAAAAATCGAGCGGTCTCAACCGGCACCTTGACAGACATTGCCCCGGATGTCTGCTATACTCATCGGTTCCTACGGTCCGTCCTGGACGGAGCCCACTGCCGCCGCGGTCCCACCCGTCATCCCCCGTAGGTGCCGAGGGCGTCGAGATCGACGACGGCGATCCCGCCCCGCTCCAGCCGCACCAGACCCGCCTCTGCCAGAGTCTGCAACGCCTTGTTGGCAACCTGCCGCGATACGCCGGCCAGCAGCGCGAGCTCCTCCTGGGTTATTTCAATGTGGCTGCCGACCTGCGGATAGAGCACCGGATTGAACAGCCAAGCCAGGTTGCGTGCGACACGGGCGAGAGGGTCGTGGATGCGATCGTGCTCGATGGTGGCGATGAACTGGCCCATGCGCTCGTTGAGCTGATGCACGAGGAAGCGGTTGAAGCCGACGCTGGTCTCGAACAACCACATGAACGTGGCGCGGTTCAACAGCGCCAGGCGGGTATCGCGCAGCGCCACGACGTCGTATTTGCGCGCTTCGTTCTTGATGACGGTGCCTTCGCCAAACCAGCCCCCGGCCCCGACGCCTGCAAACGTCATCGGCTTGCCGTCCCGCGAGATGGCGCTGATCTTGATCAGGCCCGACACGACGCCGGTCCAGGACACGAGCCGGTCGCCGCGATGACAGATATAGGCGCCGCCGGCGAACCGGCGTTCCGAGATGCCTGCCAGGGCTCGCGCCGCCTCTGGCTCGGTCAATGCGCCGGCCCAGAAGGCGATGCGTCGAAGCTCCTCTTTCGCGCCCACGTGCGCACCGTTGCGGCGACCCTAAGTTTCCAAACTGTAGGCCCAGGACCCTGTCGCGCTCAAGATGCCGTGGCCCGGCAGATGAACGCTGTCCCATGGCGGCCGCGCCGAGGCCGGGGAAGGAGCCGGCTCAGCCCGAGCTGCAATGGTCTGCCGCCCCGCCCTCCTGCCGTGTCGGAGGACAAGCGTCGGCTTCCGGTACGCCCGTCTCGTGGCATTCACCAGACCTTCCAACCGCTCTTGCCCGATGACGAACGCGCGCGGAATTTGACTCGTCAACAGTCGGCAAGGCGTGCGAACTAGCGGCCAGTCGGTCCGACGGTGCGTGGCGACGGAGGCTCCGACTGGAGCCGGGGTGGCGCGCCGCCATATCGCCGCCGGACATATTGGATTGCCTGCACTCCATATTGACTATAGGGAAGCGCCAGCATGTCTCGCATCTCACGCCGCACCCTTCTCAAGCGCGGAGGCGCCGCGGGCGCCACGGTTGCCTTGGCCGCGCCGGCCATCGCCCAGTCGGCCCCGGCGCTCAAGTGGCGGATGGCCACCAGCTGGCCGAAGTCGCTCGACACCCTCTACGGCGGCGCCGAGCGGTTCGCCGCCTTTGTGGCCGACGCAACCGACGACAGGTTCCAGATCGAATGCTTCCCCGCCGGCGCCATCCAGGGCGTCCCCGGCCTGCAGGTCACCGACGCGGTCTCGGCCGGCACCGTCGAGCTGTGCCACACCGCGCCCTACTACATGTGGGCCAAGGACCCGACGTTCGCGCTGGCCTGCGCCGTGCCGTTCGGCCTCAACGGTCGCATGCAGAGCGCGTGGTGGCGCGAGGGCGGCGGCGAGCGGCTCATCAACGCGTTCTACGAGAGGCACAACATCTACGGGCTCCTGGCCGGCAACACCATGGCCCAGATGGGCGGCTGGTTCCGCAAGGAGATCGCCTCCGCCGACGACCTCAAGGGTATCCGGATGCGCATCGGCGGCTTCGCCGGCACTGTGATGCAGAGGCTGGGCGTCGAGCCGCATCAGCTCCTGGGAGGCGAGATCCTGCCGGCCTTCGAGAAGGGCACCATCGACGCGGCGGAGTGGGTGGGGCCCTACGACGATGAGAAGCTCGGGCTGCACAAGGTGGCGAAGTTCTACTATTACCCCGGCTGGTGGGAGGGCGGCGCCATGCTGCACGTCCAGGTCAACAAGGGCAAATGGGACGGCCTGCCCGCTACCTACCGCTCGATCCTGGCGGCGGCCGCGACCGAGGCCGGCGCCTTCGTGGTCAGCCGCTACGATGCCCAGAACCCAC
This sequence comes from Hyphomicrobiaceae bacterium, assembly GCA_044868325.1. Classification (GTDB taxonomy): domain Bacteria; phylum Pseudomonadota; class Alphaproteobacteria; order Rhizobiales; family Hyphomicrobiaceae; genus AWTP1-13. Next base: position 5,054 of record JBIOWI010000014.1, on the reverse strand, counting down.
AGGCCCTGAAGCGGCTGATCGCCGCCGGCACCCAGCTGCGCCCCTTCTCGGAGGCGACGCTCGATGTCTGCTACCGGGCAGCGCACCAGACCTATGCCGAGATCGGCGGCAAGAACGAGGATTTCAAGAAGATCTGGGACGCCATCAAGGCCTTCCGGCTCGATCAGTATTTGTGGATGCAGCTGGCCGACAGCACCTACGACAACTACATGATCGTCCAGCAGCGCAAGCACACACTTTAGGTTTCAGGTTCCAGGGATTAGGTTTCAGAGGCTAGTCACCGCTGGAATGTGATCCCTGAAACCTGATCCCTGAAACCTGATCCCTGAAACCTGGTCCCTGACATGAGCCTGACCAAAGAGGCGATTATCGAGCGGCTGCGCCGGGTCAAAGGCCCGAACCTGGAAGGCAATATCGTCGACCTGGGGTTGGTGTCGGAGGTCCTGGTCAAGGACGGGCGCGTGTCGTTCGCCATCACCGTGCCGGCGCACCGGGCGGCCGAGCTGGACGGCCTGCGCCAGGCGGCCGACAAGATCGTGCGCGAGATGGAGGGTGTCACCAGCGTCGCTGCGGTGCTCACCGCCGAGCGGACGGGCGGTGGTGCGGGCAACGGCTCGGTTCGCTCGCCCGGCGCCGGGCGGGCGCCTGAGAGCGCAAGGGTGCAACAGGCGCGCGCGCGTGCCGGGATGGGGGCGGCTCCGGCAGGTCCGCCTCCGGGCGCGGCCCCCGGCGGACGGCCGCGCACGCTCCAGGTGGCCGGCATCAAGCATATGATCGCCGTGGCCTCCGGCAAGGGCGGCGTCGGCAAGTCCACCGTAGCGGTGAACCTGGCGGTGGCGCTGCAGGCGAACGGCCTCAAGGCCGGCATCCTCGACGCCGACATCTACGGCCCCTCCCAGCCGCGCCTGCTGGGCCTCACCGGCAAGCCGGAGCTGGCCGGCCCCAACCGGCTGCGTCCCATGCGGGCTTACGGCCTGCAGGCCATGTCCATGGGCTTCGTGGTCGAGGAGGACACGCCGCTGATCCTGCGCGGCCCGATGGTGGTCAGCGCCTTCACCCAGATGCTGCGCGATGTGGCCTGGAGCGAGCTCGACGTGCTCGTCATCGACATGCCGCCGGGGACGGGCGACCTGCAACTCAGCATGGCGCAGCAGGTCTCGCTCTCGGGCGCCGTCATCGTCTGCACCCCGCAGGACCTGGCGCTGCTCGACGCCCGCAGGGGCCTCAACATGTTCCGCAGGGTGGACGTGCCGGTGCTCGGCATCGTCGAGAACATGAGCATGTTCATCTGCCCCAAGTGCGGCGAGCGCACCGACATCTTCGGCCACGGCGGTGCGAGGCGGGAGGCCGAGAAGCTGGGGCTCCCCTTCCTCGGCGCCGTGCCGCTCGACATGGAGATCCGGGTGCGCTCCGACGAGGGCCGGCCGATCGCGGCCACCGATCCGGACGGGCCGCACGCCCGCGTCTTCCGCGAGATTGCCGCCAACCTGTGGTCGGCGCTGCAGGGGAAGGCCGGCGCCAGGACGGCGCCGCCGGAGCTCGAGATGCGGGCGGGCGGCGCCGAGCTGCGCGTGACCTTCGCGGGCGCCCTGCCGTTCACGCTCACCGCCGAGATGCTGCGCGTCATGAGCCCGTCCGCCGAGGTGCAGGGCCACTCGCCCGAGCAGCGCGTCACCATCGGCCGCAAGCGCAACGTGAAGATTGCGGACCTACGACCCGTCGGCAACTACGCGGTCCGCATCGTCTTCGACGACGGCCACGACACAGGGCTCTATGCCTGGTCGTACCTGCGGACGCTCCACGAGGAGCGCGACCGGCGCTGGGCGGAGTATCTGTCGGAGCTGGCGGCGAAGGGGTTGAGCAGGGGTTAGAGCGGAATCGTAGGGTGCAATAAGCGAAAGCGCATTGCACCGACTACCAGTACGACACTCGCGACAGGTGTGTCGGCGCAATGCGGCTTCGCCTTAACTACCCTACGATGGCTCTTAGCTTGAGCGCACATGGGGCTGGTCATTTCAAAGATCGCTGCCGCGCTGCTTGTGCTGGCTCTTCTTGTCGGGGGCTATGTCGTCGCGGTCCTCGCTGGCGCGTACTACCCGTGCTCGTTGCCGGCGCTCACAGCGTATCAAGCCAAACAGCAAGTCGGTCACTTCATGCGCACGGCTGGCGTGAACCAGAAGGCGCTGGACCTTATCTCCGGACTACGAAGAATGGGTGCGGACACACAGATCATTGATCGCCTCAATGACAACTGTCGAGACTGCATCCTGAGCACCGAGTCCATAGACGCTCTTCAAAGCGTATGGGCTGCGTCGCTGATCTTCCCCGTCCTAGGAAGGCAGACAACTTCTCTGACGTCTGGTTGGCATATGGGCACACAGCACGTGGTTCTTCAGATCGGTTTGTGTCGGGCGGTGTGGATTGAACGTTCGTTGTTGGAGCCGCCAGACCTCCACTCAATCCGAGCTCGCGGTGAAGGTGCCGAACGGGGCTAAAGTGCGAGCACGAGCCGCAGGCCCCGGTCTATTTCCATGATCAGATCGTCGGGCACGCGGCCCAGACGATGGAGAAAGAAGCTTCGATTGGTCGCGTTCACCAGGCTGACGATGGCCACGGAAGCTCGAGGCAACCCCGTTGCTTTGTTGGCCGGCAACCGCACATTGCCCTGATAGTGCTCGCGCGTGAGGTTCCCAGTGACCGGTATCGTCAGGGCGGTCTTGAAGCGGCTCTCATTGAGGGAATTGCTGGAAACTATGACAACGGGCCGACGATAGCCCGGCTCTGAGCCTCTCGGCACCCCGTAGTCAGCCAGCCAGATCTCCCCCCGTCTCATTTGTCACCTTCATCGCGCTCCATGTTGGCGATGATCCGGCGACCCTGCTCAACCCACTCTTCCTCGCCGTCGGCGGGGTCGCCATACTTCGTGATGGCCTCGTTGAATCCCGCCGTGATCTGCGCTTCCCGACGCCGCCTTAAGAACTCCTCCAGGGCTGTCTGGATGAGCTTGCTGCGCGACAGCCCGAGCTCCTTGGCTGTAGCCTCGGCCTCATCGAACAGGAGATCTGGAAGGGATATTGCGGTCTTCATGCTTGGCTTTCTCTTGCTCATTGTCCGCACTCCACGCGCTTCGTGGCTTCAATGGAGAGATGCTGCACGAATGGGTCAACTTTGTCCGGATGGAGCGATTGAGCGCGGCAGTAACAGCTTTCCTCGCGCCGTCGCTCCAGAACGCCTCCAGTGCTGCGTGGATTTAGGTTGCTGTGCGACACGCCGAGGTACTTGGCGGCGGCTTGCGAGCCCTGGAGGGGACGATCGGGTAGTGCGACGCTGGTCTCCACACCAACAGTATAACTGACGGTTATACCGTCAGCAATGCCGCATGTCGGAAGCTAACCCTTGCTCTTCTCGGGCGCCTTGCTCCGTTTTGCGGCCGCAGCGCGCTTCGACGTGGTCCTGGCCTGCGCGTCTGCACGGATGGCGGCCTGCACATATTCCGGCAAGGCGAAGGCGGCGCGATGGACGGCGGGGGTGTAGTAGCGCGTGACAATCTCGCGCCGGGCCAGGCGGCGGGCGAGCGTAGATTCCGGCACGTCCAGCAGCTCCTCGTTGTCGCTCGCCCAGTTGAGAGCGAACGGGCCGCCGAAATAGCAGGGCTGGGTGCAGAGGAACGGCGAGGTGGCCATGAACAGGGAGGCGAAGATGCCGCTCGTCTCGGCCAGGTGCTCCGGGAACAGGAATGGCAGCCCGTTCTGGGTGACGAGCACGCCGCCGGCCTTCAGGGCGCGCTTGCAGTCGGCAAAGAACGCGCGCGTGTGCAGCACCGCACTGGGGCCGATCGGCTCGGAGCTGTCGACGATGATGGCGTCGAACCGCTCCTCGGTCTCGGCCACGTACTTGAGGCCATCGGCGATCGCCACGTCGGCGCGCTTGTCGTCGAAGGCGCCGCCGGCGATCTCCGGGTAGTGCTTCAGGGAGAGGTCGATGACCGCGCGGTCGATCTCGCACAGCGTCGCCTTCTCCACCGAAGGGTGCTTCAAGACCTCGCGCAGAACGCCGCCGTCGCCACCGCCGACCACCAGGACGCGGCGAGGCCGCTCCAGGGCCATCAGCGGCACGTGGGCCATCATCTCGTGATAGATGAACTCGTCGCGGGTGGTGAGCTGGCACACGCCGTCGAGCATCAGCACCGTGCCCCAGGTGGCATTGGTGAAGATCACCAGGTGCTGGTGCTCGGTCTTGACCTCGTGCAGGACCTCGTCGGCCGCCAGGCGCACGCGCCAGTGCGGATGGAACGTCTCCTCGATCCAGCGCGTCATCGGTCCCCGCGTCCCTGCATTGGAACGGCTCAGCGAAAAAGCGCAGCGCTGGCAAGCCACGCCAGCAAACGCCGAACAGGCGCGCTCCACTCAGCGTGGGCGCGCCTGCCCTACCGGTCGCGGTCGCTGGCTCAGGCCGCTTTTTTCTGCCGCCCTGCGCGCACAGGCGCCCGCTTGGGAGCCTTGGGCGCGGCTACGATCTCCCACATGCGCTCGTGCATAGAGTCGGCACGCAGGTGCTCCTTGACGACCGTGCGCTCAGGCCTGAAGGCCTCGTTGAGCACGTCGATCGTCATGTGCGGCTTGGCCTCGCCGCACATGAACACGTCGAGCGCGGCGTAGCCCGCCTCCGGCCAGCTGTGGATGGAGATGTGGCTTTCGGCCAGCACGGCCACCCCCGACACGCCGCCGTTGGGCGTGAAGTGGTGCAGGTGGATGTGCAGGAGGGTCGCTCCCGCCACCTCGACGCACCTCTTCAGCGTGTCGCTGATGTGCCGAAGATCGTCCAGGCGCCTGGCGCCGAACAGGTCGATGATGAGGTGTGTGCCTGCGCACCTGACCCCATCTCGCTCGATGAAGTAGTCCTTCCTGTCCTCGGTTTGCGCTAGCGCGCTGTGACCATGATCTTCCTTTTGGGCGGTGCTTGAACGGGTCAAGTCCATCCCCAATTGGAAGAGGGCGTCGGTATAAGCCATGGGACCCCTCCCCAACCAGTAGATAGCCAACCCGCTGCCCCAC
>JBIOWI010000013.1:0-7442 GCA_044868325.1 Hyphomicrobiaceae bacterium | reverse complement strand
AAGAGGCATGGGGAGAGGGGACTTCGTAGCGCCTACTCCATGCGCATGGTGGCAAGGTCGATGAACCAGCTCTTGGGCTGGACCACGCCCTTCACCTTGGGGCTCATCGCCCGCGGCCCCACGTCGTGCGCCACCCAGAGGAAGGGTGCCTCCTCCACCGAGCGGGCATGCAGCCGCGCCAGCGCCTCGTCGCGCTCCTTCGCATCGAAGGTCGTCCGTGCCTTGGCGATCAGCTCGTCGAACTCGGCGTTGCCGAAGTAGCCCCAGTTGTTCGACACCGGCGGGAACGTCTTGGTGGACATGAACCGCACCATGGCGAAGAACGGGTCCATGGCCGCGTAGGTGACGTTGATGGCATGCGCCCCGCGGGCACTCTCGTCCTTGGCACCCTTGCGCCAGTTCGTGAACAGCGTGTTCCACTCGATCACGTCGATATCGACGTCGAAGTAGCAGTCCTTGAGAGCCTGCTGCACGAACTCGTTCATGGGGATCGGCTGCATCTGGCCGGAGCCCGACGCGGAGGTCTGCACCCTCACCTTCAGCGGCTTGCTGGGGCCGAAGCCCGCCTCCTGCATCAGCTTCTTGGCGGCTGCCGGATCGTACTTGATCTCGAACTTCGGATTGCCCCACCAGGGATGGCCGGGCGGCACGGTGCCCTTGGGCACCTCCATCATACCTCCGAGCAGCTGCTTTAGGTCGTCGCGGTTGACGCACAGGTTGGCCGCGTGCCGCACCCGCTTGTCGAGCCAGGGCGAGCCCTCCAGGAACGAGAACTGCCAAGGCCACACATGCGGCTGGGCGTTGGAGTAGATCACGAAGCCCTTGGACTTGATCTGCGGGATCGCGTCGGGCGCCGGCGCCTCGATCCAGTCCACCTGGCCGGAAAGCAGAGCCGCGGTGCGGGCGCTTGCCTCGGGCACGGGCAGCAGCACGATGCGGTCGATCTTGGGCCGGCGGGCCTGGTCCCAGTAGTTGTCGTTCTTCACGTACTCGACGCGCTCGCGTGGGCTGAACTTAGCCATCTTGAACGGCCCTGACCCAGAGGCGTCGGCCGCGAACGCCGCCCAAGCCTGCTTGGCCCGCTCGGCGGGGTCGCTGACGCTGGCGAGCGCATCGTACTTCTTCTGCCAGTGCGCCGGCGACGCCATGAACAGGTTGGTGAGGTTGATGGGCAGGAAGCTGTCTGGCTCCTTGGTGATGAGCTCCACCGTGTAGTCGTCGATCTTGCGGGCCGAGACCAGGGTGGGCATGCGGCTGACGGTGACGCCGATCTGGTCGGGCGCGAAGTGCGGCGCGTCCTTCTTCAGGACTTTCTGGACATTCCAGACCACGGCGTCGGCCTTGAGGTCGGAGCCGTCGTGGAATTTCACGCCCTGGCGGAGCTTGAAGGTCCACTTGGTCTTGTCGCTGGCATCGACCGCCCACTCGGTGGCGAGGCCCGGGATCAGCACGCTCGGCTTGTTGGCCGAGGACAGGTCCCACTGGGTGAGGGAGTCGAACAGCGGGATGCCGGTGAAGCGGTTGCCCTCAAAGCCCTGGTCGGGCTGGCCGTTGGTCTTGGGGATGTCGGCCGCGGTCATGGCGACGCGGAGGATCTTCTCCTGCGCCAGCGCCGCTCCGGACGACAACAGAAGTGCGCCCAGGGCCAGACCCGCAAAGGTTCTGAGCCCCGAGCATGCCAGCTTGGTACAGGCCATCGGGCCGCCTCCGTATAAGCGAAAGATGCAGGGAGCAGAGGCCGTTAGCCCGCGTCCCACCGTGGCTCCACTTAAGCACGCTCAAGCACGAAGCAAAAGCGCACCGCCGCCCACTTCATGGGCAATCGGGTGCCGGAGATGCGAGCAGTTTCTCGCGCGTGTTGCCCTGGAGACGGATCGGGGGTCAGACCCTGCGGGTCTGACCCCATGGCAGAGCCTCACGATACGCGGTTCCACGGCGACCGCTCGGATATCGAGACGGCGAGATGCGTGCCATGCCAGGGCAATGCTTGGTCGGGCGGGAAATTGCCGAGGTCGGAGCATGGGGTCAGACCCGCAGGGTCTGACCCCATTGGTCGCAACTAAGGCGCGCTCAAATCGACCGCCGCCTCGCGGGTTTCATGGCGGCGGGCCATGCGCTACAACAGGCTGAAGCTACAAGAAGAAGCTGCTTCAGGCGCAAGGGGGGACGCACGCCATGGCGCGCGTGAAGGATCGGCAGGACTTCTGGTCCGGCATCCTGTTCATCGGCTTCGGCTGCGCGGGGCTCTGGCTCGGCCGCAACTATGCGGTCGGCAACCTGACGCGCATGGGGCCGGGCTTCTTCCCCATGATGATGAGCGTCGCCCTGGTCGGCATCGGCGGCTTCTTGCTGGCGCGCTCTCTGGTTGCGACTGGCGAGCCCGTCGAGCGGATCGTGTTCTGGCCGCAGCTTCTCATTCTCGCCGGCATCGTCGGCTTCGGCCTCCTGATCGAGCGGGTGGGACTGGCCGTCTCCGTGGCTGCTGTGGCGGTGATCTCAGGCATCGCGGCCCAGGGGCTGCGCTGGTTCGAGCTGGCGGCGCTGGCGCTCGCCATGAGTGCGCTCTCGGTCGCCCTGTTCGTCTACCTGCTCGGCCAGCCGATCCCGGTCTGGGTTCGTTGAGATGGATCTCCTTTCCCATCTCGCCACCGGCTTCGGGGCAGCGGTGACGCCTGTCAACCTCGGCTTCTGCCTGATCGGCGTCCTGCTCGGTACGGCTATCGGCGTCTTGCCGGGCATCGGACCGGTCGCCACCATCGCCATGCTGCTGCCCATCACCTACGGCGCCCCACCGCTGGGGGCGCTGATCATGCTGGCGGGCATCTACTACGGCGCCCAGTACGGCGGCTCCACCACGGCCATCCTGGTGAACCTGCCGGGCGAATCCTCCTCGGTGGTCACGTGCATCGACGGCTACCAGATGGCCAGGCGCGGGCGCGCCGGCGCGGCGCTCTCCATCGCCGCCGTGGGCTCGCTGGTCGCCGGCTGCGTCGGCACGCTGGTGCTCGCCGCCTTCGCCCCGGCGCTGGCGGCCGTGGGCGACCGGTTCGTGTCGCCGGAATACTTCGCCCTGATGCTGTTCGGCCTGGTAGCGGCGGTGGTGCTGGCGCACGGGTCCGTCGTCAAGGCGATCGGCATGGTGTTCCTGGGGCTCCTGTTCGGCATCGTCGGAACGGACACGCAGAGCGGGGCGGTGCGCTACACCTTCGGCGTCGATGTCCTCTTCGACGGCATCGATTTCATCCCCGTTGCGATGGGCCTGTTCGGCATCGCCGAGATCATGCGCAACCTCGACCGTTCGGCGGTGGAGCGGGCCGTGCGCCATGCCGTCGGCAGCCTGTGGCCGAGCCGGGAGGAGATCGCCAGGGCCTGGCCCGCGGCGTTGCGCGGCACGGGGCTCGGGGCCGTGCTCGGCATCCTGCCCGGCGGCGGCGCAGTGCTCAGCTCCTTCGCCGCCTACGTGCTGGAGAAGCGCATCTCCAGGGCGCCGGAGCGGTTCGGCCAGGGCGCCGTGGAGGGCGTGGCCGCGCCGGAGTCGGCCAACAACGCCGCGGCCCAGACCTCGTTCGTGCCGCTGCTCACGCTCGGCATGCCCTCCAATCCGGTGATGGCACTGATGATGGGCGCCATGGTGATCCAGGGCATCGCACCCGGCACAGCCGTCATAACGGAACGGCCGGAGCTGTTCTGGGGCATGGTGGCCAGCATGTGGATCGGCAACCTGATGCTGATCGTCATCAACCTGCCGCTGATCGGCCTGTGGGTGCGGATGCTGCACGTGCCCTACCGGATCCTGTTCCCCTCGATCCTGGTGCTGTGCTGCGTCGGCGCCTACAGCGCCAACCCGAACCCCACCATTCTCATGCTGACGGCGGCCTTCGCGCTGCTGGGCTACGTGTTCCTCAAGCTCGGCTGCGAGGCAGCGCCTTTCATCCTGGGCTTCGTGCTCGGGCCGCTGATGGAGGAGAACCTGCGCCGCTCCATGGTGATCTCCGGCGGCGACCCGACGATTTTCTTCAGGCGGCCGATCTCGCTCGGTCTCATCCTCGCCGCGATAGGGCTGGTGCTCCTCATCGTGCTGCCGAGATTCCGCAAGACCCGCGAGGCGGCTTTCCAGGAAGATTGAGCGATCACCACAACGCGCAGGTGAATGAGCGACGGAAGCCGGCGGCGATTGCCTCCTCCTCCGAGCAGAACCAGCGGTGAGGCCTGATGGTGCGATGGTGGCTCCCGCACCCGGGCGGGTGATAGATGCCGCGGTGGCCGGTGAAACGCGCGCGGAGCGCATACTTGCCCTTGATCTCGCAACCCGGCGGCTTGACCGCGTAGTCGATCAAGAGCTTGGCGCGAGCATCGGACGGACAGTCCCGTCCCAGCAGTGCCGCAGTGAGCTTTCTGCCTTGCCGAAAATCGTACGGGGCCAGGAAGCACCCCCGCCAAATGCTGAGGGGGCGCTCGCGGGCTTGGCGCTCGTCGTCTGCGTATCGACCGAGGGGGTCTACGTTGACGGCCCATCCTTGTTGCACGAGCCAGTGATGGATGTCGACGCCACCTACAGTGCAATGACCGATGCGGCGAAAGGGGTGCTCCGGGTCGCTGCCGAGGTCTTGACACTGCACCGGCCGCTTATCGATGAGCTCTTGAAGACCTTCGGCAGCGAACAGACCGCAGGGGTATGCACCACCCTTGTCAACGCAATATTGATCGAGCTCCGGCGCGTCGACGCCTTCCAGCCGGTACACCGTACCGTCGACGGTGAGCGTATCGGCGTCGTCCGCGATGGCCGGTGTGAGCGCAAAGAGCAGGAGGGGGAGCACAAGCAACAGACGCATCGAGACCCTCGGTGCGTTAGGATGCTCTAGTGAGATTACCGGAGCCGGTACGTGGTCATTCTGGCCTTAACAAGGCAGCTGTGCACAGAAGGGCCGCTTACCCACAACCTCGGCTAAGCGACCGCCGCCACCCGCCAGAGTGCCGATGTGAAGCGCACCTGTTCGCCGGCCACGAAGCGATCGAATGCGGCGAGAACGGCAGCGTCCGCCATTGTTCTGGCGGTCTCGTCCAGGGTGCCGCGCACCCGGCCATACGGTCCCATCCGGGTCGCATAGACGGGCAGCTGCACGGCCGGCAGGCTGCAGGCGATATCCACTGGACGGACCTCGATGGACGTCCAACCGCTCGTCTCCAGCACGCGCTTCACGCGCTCCGCCGATGCGAAGCCGAACTGCCCCGGGCCGTCGTCGCCCCCTCTCGTGAGCTCGCTCACGACGACGGCTGCCGCCTGCTCGGCCGCGGTCATGAACGGGTTCTCGTCGCGACTGCGCCAAGCCAGAAATACGAGCTGCGCACCGCGCCGCGCAGCCCGTCGCAGGTTGGCGAACGCTGCCGCCGGATCGTCGAAGAACATCACTCCCAGGCGGGATACGACGGTATCGACGCTGGTCGCACTGAAGGCGTATGTCTGGGCGTCGGCCTGGATGAACGTGACGTTCGCTGCGCCCTCAGCGGCCGCGCGGGCTGTGGCAGCCGCGATCAGGGGCGCAGAGATATCGATGCCGATGCACCGACTGCCGGCGCCAAGGGCCTTTGCGACCCCCAGCGTCGTGCTGCCGGCGCCGCATCCCACATCGAGCACGCGCGTCCCGCCCGCCGCCACCGCCGCGTCGACGAGAAGCGTTTCGAGCGGCAGGAACAGCCGATCCAGCATGTCCTGCAGATCCACCCACGTCCGACCGCCCAGGTCGTTCCAGAGAGCCGCCTGGGCTTGATTGGGTGCGTTCCGTCCAGTCATGGCGTCTACCTCTCCGTTGCAGGGAACCGCTCCGGTTGGCATCGTACAAGCTCAAGCCAACTTGAGGTCAAGAGATGCTCCTCGACAGTGCGGAGGTCGCGCGCCGCTCCGGTCTGCCGGCTCCACGCTGCGCTACTACGAGGAGAAGGGGCTGACCGGCTCCGTCGGGCGGCACGGTATGCGCCGTCTCTTCGACGCCCGGATCATGGAGCAGCTCGCGCTCATTCGCCTCGGGCGCTCGGCTGGCTTTTCCCTCGATGAGGTCGCGGCCATGTTCACCCGCGATGGCAGGCCGCGGATCGACCGCAATCGCCTGCTCGCGAAAGCCGCCGAGTTCGACCATAGCATCGCCCAGCTGACGGCCATGCGCGATGGACTGCGACACGCGGCTGCCATGCATGGCGGGCTTGCCAGTGCGCCTCGGATGCGTGAGGCTCGGCATGGCAGAACGGCGAACCGACGGCGCTCGCCCAATCAGGCAGGGAGGGAGACATATGCTGCGTCGAATTATTGCGGGGCTCGCAGCCGCCGCTGCCGCGCTCGGCCTGTTGGCCGGGGCCGCACTGGCGCAGGACAAGTGGCCCGCCAAACCCGTGACCGTCATCGTGCCGTTCGCGGCCGGCGGCAACACGGACGTCATGGCCCGCATCTTCTCGGAGCACCTGTCGAAGCGTCTCGGGCAGCAGTTCGTCGTGGAGAACAGGGCCGGGGCCGGCGGCATCACCGGCCTCCACGCCATGACCAAAGCCGCCACCGACGGCTACACCATCGCAGTCGCGACCTCCGGCGGCATCGCCATCAACCCGGTGCTGATCAAGGAGAAGATACCCTACAACGTCGAGAAGGACTTCACCTATCTCTACGGCATGGCGGCCCAGCCGAACCTGTGGCTGATCCACCCGTCGGTTCCCGCCAAGACCATGGCGGAGCTGATCGCCTGGCTGAAGGCGAACCCGGAGACGCCCTACGCCACCTCCGGCCCGGGCACGACCCAGCACATCTGCGGCGAGATGCTGGCGGACGCGGCGGGCGTGAAGATCGCGCCCGTCTCCTACCGCGCCTCCAACCAGAGCATCCAGGACCTGGTGGGCGGGCAGATCAAGCTCGCGTGCGACAACTTCGCGGTGGCCTACGAGCAGGTCAAGGCCGGCAAGGTGCTCGCCGTCTCGGTCACATCGCCGGGCCGCTATCCCCTGGCCCCGGAGATCGCGCCTGCTTCCGACACGCTGCCGGGCTTCGAGCTGATGGCCGCCTTCGGCTGGGTCGGCCCGGCGAATATGCCGGCCGATGTTGTGAATAGGCTGACCGACGAGCTGCTGGCGATCGGGAAGATCCCGGAGGTCCGCACGGCGCTGGAGAAGTTCGGCGTGTTGCAGACGGAGCTGCCCGGCCCCGCATACGCCGAGGCGCTCAGGAAGGAGCGCGCCGGCTATGCGCGGGTGATCGAGAAGGCCGGGATCAAGGTGCCGTGAGAGGTGTCAGACCCTCCGGGTCTGACACCGTGTAAAAGGCAGTGGGTGTTACGGTGTCAGACCCAGAGGGAGGTAGTAGCAAAATTCCCGTGGGGTCTGGCGTGCATTGGGGCATTTCTGCGTGGCGAGGTTGAGATGAGGTGTGTTGCAGCGTCAATCGGGGCATTCGCAGCCCTGTA
>JBIOWI010000012.1:0-3443 GCA_044868325.1 Hyphomicrobiaceae bacterium | reverse complement strand
CGACCTGATCAGGAAGGAGATGGAGGAGGTCAAGCAGGACAAGCAGATGCCGCAAAAGGACAAGGAGCAGGCTTTGGCGGAGATGCAAGAGGCTCTAAAGACCGCCACTCCCCTGCAGTTCAGGGAGAACGTGACGCTGGTGAAGAAGTACCAGAAGGAGCTGAACCAGGCGCTCGGCCAAGACTCAGACCAGAAGCAAGAGCCCACAAAGAAATAGACCCTCGGCTCTGAAGGGGTCAGACCCTGTGGGCTACGGGATTCACACATCTGCTCCGTAGACCGCCAAGTCTGGCATGGCGATGACAAACCCTGCGATCATGGCCGCGAGCTGGCGCCAGCCGATGGCCATGGTCTTGGGGCCTGGCTTCTTATAGTAGCAGTTCCAGCCGCCGAGGCGGGCCACAATCCAGCTGAGCCAGCCGAGCGTTCCCTTCGCGTGCGGGTTCTGCTGGCGTTCCGTCTTGCCTTCCAGCGTCTTGCCGATGGCGGCGGCGGGCTCGGTCAGCTTTGCATCCATCACATCGCTGGCCGGGCGGTCGCAGCCGTCGCGGGCGTCGACCAGCTGGAGCGTGCGCACGGCCGCCGTGAGGCCCAGTGCGGCCAGCTTGAACAGGCGCCCGGCCTCCTCGATCTGGGTCTCCTCCAGCGCCATGCCGTCGCTCTTCAAAGCGCGGAACACCTGCTCGATGCGCCAGCGCAGGCGATAGAGCCGCACCACCTCCGCCGCCGCCTCCCGTGTGCCCACCGGCAGCGTCGTCAACAGCCGCCAGTGCACGGCCTTGACGCCCGCCGGCGGGTCGATCTCGCGCACCTCCACAAGGCCGACCTCGATCTCGTCCGGATCGCAGGTCTGAACCTTGCTCTCGGGCTTGGCGAGGCGCACGCGGGAAGCGCGCAGGGCGACGTGGGCCTTGCGCGGCTTGTCGCCTGGGCCGCGCGCTGGCACCACGATCTCGCTCACCCCGAGGTCGGGCCAGGCGTCGGCCTTATCGAACAGCCTGCCGCCGGCCGGCATCTTGCGGTTGTGGCGTGCCCGGATCACCAGGTCGTCGCCGTCCGGCACGCGGGCCAGCAGCGGATAGAAATCCCCTTCCCGGTCAGTGATATGGATGCGCTGGGTGGCAGTCCGCAGCAGCCGCAGGTGGGCACACTTCATGGCGGTGATCCAGCGCATGGTCTCCTTCTCCTCCACGGTGCAGGCTTGGCGCCGTTTGCGCCTGCCGGCCGGCGGGCGCGTCCAGATCTCGGTGTCGAGCACACCGACAAGCTGCTCGCTGTCCGGGTCCACGGCCACCGTGGCATGGATGAAGAAGCCCTTGGACTTGCCGTCGGCACCCGGCCCCAGCCCCTTGCGGCTGCGGTCGCGGCCCGAGAAGTTGATCTCCGTCGTGTCCTGGATGGCGACGATGCGGCGGCCCCGGGCGGCTGCCGCGGTGCGCGCGATGTGAATGTCGAGGATGGCCTCGGGCGTGACCTTCGGCGAGGCGAGAAAGCGCCCGGCGGCCAGCTCGCCGCTGCGCCCGCCGCCAAAGCGACGCGGCACCAGCGAGCCGGTTGCCATGATCTGCGCCGTTACGATGTCGGCGCGCCGATCGAGCCGCACATCCCCGAAGCCGTAGGCCTGCATGCCCCCTCCGCCGCCGAATCGGTCGTTGGGGCAACAGAGTCATACCGACGTCACCGTGCGCAATTGCAGATTTGCGCAAACTTGCGACTCACTTGTGTGAATACCGTAGCCCGCAGGGTCTGACCCCACTCTGACCCCTCTCACGTCCCCTCGTAGACGCGCAGCACGCGGGGACCTAGGCGCGACAGCAGCTCGTAGCCGATGGTGCCGGCGCGGTCCGTCAGGTCGTCGACGGTGACGCGCTGGCCCATCACCTCCACCCAGCCGCCGCGGCGCGTCAGCTCCTCGGGCACGTTCGTTACATCTACCGTGATGAAGTCCATGGAGACGCGCCCCACGATGGGTACAGGATAGTCGCCGATGTAACCCACGGGGCCGGCCTTGCCGGTGGCCACGCTCAACGCGCGCAGGAAGCCGTCGGCGTAGCCGCAGGCGATGGTGGCGATGCGCGAGGGCCGCTGCACCTTGTAGATGGCGCCGTAGCCGATGGTCTCGCCGGGCATCACCTCGCGCACCTGCAGGATCTTGGCGGTGAGGCGCACCACGGTGCGCATGGGGTTGGGCTTGTCCTCGTGCGCGCGCCCGCCGTAGAGGGCGATGCCGGGCCGCACCACGTCGAAGTGATAGGCGGGGCCGAGGAAGGTGCCGCCCGAGTTGGAGAGGCTCGCCGGCGCGGGCGGCAGCAGGGTGCGGAGCTCGTTGAAGCGCTCGCGCTGGCGCTGGTTCATGGGATTGGCCGGCTCGTCGGCGCAGGCGAGATGGCTCATGACCAGGGTGAGGTCGAAGGCGGCGAGCAGGCCGGGCTCCGCGACGAGCCGATGCAACTCGTCCTCGGGCATGCCGAGCCGGTTCATGCCGGTGTCGATATGAAGGGCGGCCGGCAGCGGCCGTCCGCGCGCCCGGCAGTAGGCCGCCCATTCCCGCACCTCGGCGAGGCCCGACAGCACCGGGCGCAGGTCGAAGCCGGCGTAGTGCGCCTCGGCGCCCGGCAGCAGGCCGTCCAGGACATAGACGGTGGCGCCCGGCTGCACCTCGCGCGCGGTGCGGCCTTCGTCGACGGTGGCGACGAAGAAGGTCTTGCAGCCCTCGTTGGTGAGGGCGCGGGCGATTGGCGCCAGGCCGAGACCGTAGGCATCGGCCTTGAGGACGCCCGCGCACTCGGCGCGGCCGGAGACCTCGTTCAAACGCGCCCAGTTGGCGCGCAGGGCGGAGAGGTCGACCGTGAGGACAGCGCGCGCGGACAGCGGGATCGGGGCCCGGATCCGAGCCTTGGCCCGAGGCGTCTCCGTCGTCGCTGTCCGTTCCGTCAATGCGTCCTCGCGGGCATGTAGGTGTCGTGCGCCAGGTCGGAGAAGCGGGTGTAGCGCCCATCGAACTGCAGCTCGATGGTGCCGACGGGCCCATGGCGCTGCTTGCCGACGATCACCTCGGCCTTGCCGCTGACGGCCTGCATCTTGGCCATCCAGGTCTGGAACTCCGCCGTGCCTTCCGCCGGCTTGGTGCGCTCAACATAATACTCCTCGCGGAACACGAACATCACCACGTCGGCATCTTGCTCAATGGAGCCGGATTCGCGCAGGTCGGCGAGCTGCGGGCGCTTGTCCTCGCGGTTCTCGACCGCACGCGAGAGCTGGGAGAGCGCGACCACCGGCACGGTCAGCTCCTTGGCCAGCGCCTTGAGGCTGGTGGTGATCTCCGATACCTCCTGCACGCGGCCCTCCGAGGCGCGCCTGATGGAGCCGGTGAGGAGCTGCAGGTAGTCGACGATGATGAGCCCCAGGTTCTGCTGGCGCTTGAGCTTGCGCGCGCGGGCCGC
>JBIOWI010000011.1:0-2984 GCA_044868325.1 Hyphomicrobiaceae bacterium | reverse complement strand
AAACGACAGGACGGCCGTTGCGAGCGGCCACGGCAGCTGCCCAAGCCGATCGAGCGAGAGAGCGAGGCCGATGGCGACGGCAAAGGCCAGGAGCGCGGCCGCGGCCGCAATGGCCAAGTGCCGGCGCTCCCAGGCGGCGAGCGGGTCGTTGAACAGGCGGTGGGCGGCGTAGCCGGTAAGGATCGCGGCGATAGCGCCGATCAGGAAGGTGGCATCCGCCGGCCGCCGGAACAGGCCGATGCCGGGCAAGAACTCGTAGAGCAGGCGAAACACCGGCGTGTACCAGCCGAACGCGTAGAGCAGCAGCGCGGCGCCGGCGATCGCAAAGAAGCGCACCTCGCGCTCCCACAGCAGCCCGCGCAGCCCGGCCAGGAGCAGCAGCGCCAGGGGAATGGCGCCGATGTAGACTTGGCCCATGTTCTGGGCGAGGTAGACGCCCGCGTTCCAGGCGAAGCTGGGAGGGCCCCAGTAGTCGGCCATCCGGCCGGAGGCGCCGAACAGCTCCGGCACCGCCGCGGTGAGGAGCAGCGCCGGATGCAGCGAGCCGCGCCCCGCCCCGACGTAGTCGATGGCGGTCCGGTTGGATTCGGCCGTCAGCAGCGCCGACAGGGCGACCGGCACAACGATCACCGCCAAGCCCACCGCGGCGGCTGCGGCCAACGGCAAGAGGCAGGCCCGCGCCTCGGCAAGCGGACGGTCGGCGCAGAGGAGACGCCATCCGGCCAGGCCGGCCAGGAAATAGACTGAGAGGAGGGCGACCTGATCGCGTCCCAGCACGATCAGGGCGGCGGCCAGTCCGGCGGCGGCGCCGTAGGCGAGCGAGCGGCGCGCCAGGGTCCGGTCCAGGCACAGCATGGCAAGCGGCAGGTAGGCGAGGCTCAGCACCTGACCGATGTGCTGGATGCGCCAGGCCATGGACGCGCCGTAGCTGAAGACCAGGGCGGTGAGCAGCGCGCCTGCCCAGTGCCAGCCCTGATCGCGGCACCACAGTATCAGCGCCACCCCGCCGAGGAACACCGCTGCCAGGAGGGTCACATCGATCGCCCAAGGGCTCGGCGCGGAATTCAGCAGCGCCAGGAGCAGGAAGGGGGGAGAGAAGATCATCGCCTGCGGGTCGGCGATCTGGGGATGGCCGGAGAACGCGAACGGCATCCAGAAGGGCAATTCGCCGTTGGCCAGGCTGTGCGCCAGGAACTGGATCTGCGGCAGGAAGCCGGCCTTGGCGTCCCACGGGATGGTCACGCGGCCCGACAGCCAGGGCCAGCCGATCACCAGCGCCGCCAGCGAGAACAGGGCCACGGGCGGCAGGAGCGGCCACCGTGCAGCCCCGAGCGCAGGCCTCTCCAGGGGAAGGGGGCGGCGACCCCGGACCGGCTCGTAGCCGGCGGGATCGTGGGAGGACTGCAATGCCATCGGGAGCGGTTTTGCCTTGTTGGGTGGGGGACGGGGCAGGAAGGATGCCGGTGCCGCAACCTCGCCCGGAGTGTATAACGCGCGACTGGGGCGAAGCGCAGGCCCCTTCCTGAATAAGCCTTCATGCGAACGAGGGGACCGGGATATGCGTCAGACGCGAGAGGGGACATATTCGACGGCAGCACGCCACTTCCACTGGTGGACCGTGGCGCTCCTCGCCATCCAGGTGCCCATTGGCCTCTACATGGTCTACCGCGGCGCAGCGACGAACTTCGACGCGCTGACGGGCACCCTCTACGACACCCACAAGTCGCTCGGGCTGCTTATTCTCGCTCTGGTTGTTGCCAGGCTCGCCTACCGCCTCGTGCATGGCGGGCCAGCCGACGAGCCCACCATCGAGTGGTGGCAGAAGGCCGCCTCCCACGCCACGCACTGGTCGCTCTACCTGTTGCTGATTCTGGTGCCGCTGGTGGGCTGGCTCGGCATCTCGCTCTACGGCGCCCGCAGCGTGTTCGGCATCGCCACCATCCCGCCTTTGGCGGCGCAAAACAGCGAGGCGGCCGACACCGTGCTGATGCTGCACCGATATCTGGCCCTACTGACGGTCGCGCTGATTGCCATGCACGTCGGCGCCGCCGTCGTGGTGCACTACTTCATCCGCGGCGACGGCGTGCTCGCCCGCATGCTGCCCTGGGCCGGGCAGAGGGCTGCGCGCCACTGACAGCAGTGCTGGCGCCTACCTGGACGGCGGCGCCAGACGGGGTGTTGAGCGCCGCCATCTTGGCCTGCATTCGCCGGCTCCGACGGGACCTCCTCGGACGCGCGCGAGATTCGTCACAAGCAACCAGATTCTGGTGTCAGCCGCGTCGCGGAGGCGTTGCTATGACCTCGTTGCAACAGCAATACGCGCGGTGCTGAGCAATAGTGTGTCCTCTGTATCACAGCGGGGGAGATTCAACGCCCCCCCAGGGGGCATAACCCGTTGATTTGTGCAAATCTACCTGCTTGATCCTTCTGGGGAAGGGCAATCGTGGTAGCCGAGTGGCGTTCCGAGGTGTGGGAGAGTGCGTTTGTTGGTCGATCTGCGTGCGTTGGTAGCGTCAGACCCTCCCAGGGTCCCACCTTCGCCAGGACAAACAGCTTGGTTGCCTGAGGGCGGCGCCGGTACGGCGGCCGCGGGGATGCTCCGCACGGGGCAAGGCACCGGGCAAGGCACGCCGACTCCCAGGTCGCCGTGCACGGCTCCTCTCCGAGCAGGCGCCCGTCATCCGGGCCATCACCCGTTCGCACCGAAATCTTCAGCAGCAGCCGCACGCTCGTGCGCAAGATTGATCTTTGGAGGGAACCGATGAAGACGATTGCTGCAGGCCTGATGCTGCTCCTGCTCCTGTTCATGGCCCCCGAGGATTCCTTTGCCCATGGGGGACCTTGCGCCAAGGACTTCTGGGGCAACTGCAAGGGCGGGCATCGCTCGTACCGCCACACCTATCAGTACCGGCATTGCGCCAAGGACTTCTGGGGCCGCTGCGCCGACGGCCGTCCGCGCTGGCGCCGCCACCGCGACAATGACA
>JBIOWI010000010.1:0-23984 GCA_044868325.1 Hyphomicrobiaceae bacterium | reverse complement strand
GGGAACGCACTTCCTGCGCGGATCCTGGCTGCGCGCCTGGGCAAGGTACGACGAAGCCATCGTGGTGTTCGAGCGGGTCGTGGGGCTGCAGGACGATTTTCCTATCGCGCATGCCGAGTTGGGGCGGACCCAGATCGAGGTCGGCAAGGCCGACGCAGCGCTTCCCCATATCCGCAAGGCCCTTCAGCTCAGCCCCACAGATCCGTACCGCAACGCCTGGTATTTCTGGGCCGGCATGGCGGAAGCGCATGTCGCGGCCGACACGGGCGACCTCCAGCGCTACAGGAGCGCGCTCGGCTGGCTCCTGAAGGCGCGCGAGGAGAACCTCGCCTTCAAGAACGTCCTTCCCTGGCTTGCGATCGCGCACGCCGGGCGCGGCGAGTGGGAGCGCGCTCGGGCCTATATGGAGGAGATCCTCGGTCACTGGCCGAGGTTCTCGATTGCAAGCTGGCATGCAGCCCTTCCGAGCCGCCATCCCATCGTCGAGCGGCAGCGGTCGCGGCTGGCAGCGCTGCTGTGCGAAGCCGGTGCGCCCGGATGCGATGTCGCGACCACCGCCGCTCAGTGAGCCTCCGTCGAGCGGTAGCGTAGGTTGGACCGGCACAAGCCGGGCGAAGACCCGGCACAGCCAACGTGCTGGGTCTGCGCTCCGCCGAGTCGGCTACTTCTTCACCGACGGCTGGCTCGCGCCCAGCTGGAACATCAGCGCGGCGCTGCCGTCGCCGCCCACGAAGGTGTGCGGCAGCACGCCCGGCGCCAGCCGCTGCGCCCGCTCCCAGTCGATCAGGAGCGGGTTGGACTTGAGGATGGCGGCCTGCCGCTCCTGGATGTCGAGCTGCGCCTTGCCTTTGATCATGATGGCGTAGGCCTCCGCGTCCGCCTGGGCCTTGGTGGCGTCGGCCTGGGCCTTGGCGGTGTTGAAGGTCTCCTGCGCCTTGAAGTTCTGCCGGCGCAGCTCCTGCTCCTGGGCGTTGGCGGACTCGCGCGCCACCTGCACGGCGGCGATCTGCTGTGTATACGCCTTGGGGAACTCTACGTTCGTCACCGCGAAGCCGGTGATGGTCATGATCTGCTGCGGGATCACCTTGAAGGCGGCCTCGCGCGCCTGGTCGCGCAGCTCGTTGCGCTTGGTGAGCAGCTCGTTGACCGCGAACCGCGACACCACCGCCTTCACCGCATCGGGCAGGCGCGGAGCAATGATGCGCTGCTCGAACTGGTCGAGGTCGCCGAACTGGTTGTACATCTGGACCACGTGCTCCTTGTTCACGGCCCAGTTGATGGCCACCGTGACGTTGAGCTCCATGGGATCGCGCGATGCCGATTCGTAGGTCTTGATGAACGCCCGCTCGCGCAGCTCGACCGGGTGCCGCGTCTCGGCGAACGGGATCTTGAAGTTGAGCCCCGGCTCCGTGACACGCACCGGCGCGCCCCAGCGCAGCACGATGTCCACCGTGCCCGCCTGCGTGTTGAAGGCCGACATCCAGAGGACAATGAGCGCTCCGAGCACGACAGCCCCGACGCCGACCACGCCAGCCTGACGCCAGAACGGAGCAGAGGAAGGAGATGCCGGCCCTCGGCCGATGTATCGCTGGTCCATGGATCGCGCCTCCCGTTTGGTCCCACGCAACCAGCATCCTTTCATGAGCTTAGACAGAAGTTAACCGAGTCATGCCCCCGGTATCGGACCGCCGTTCGGTAGGATCCGAGTATGGGATCCGAAGCCGACGAACTAGGGCTGTAGGGCTCTCCTGTAGCGGGAGGCTCTCCAAAGTGCCGAGATGCTGGGATTTTGTCAGCTCCGCACGGCTCACCGACGTAATGGTGCGGTCGAGAGGACTCGAACCTCCACGCCTTGCGGCGCTAACCCCTCAAGCTAGTGCGTCTACCAATTCCGCCACGACCGCATCGTCGCGCCCGCTCTGTAGCAAACCGGCGCGGCGCAAACAAGCGGCCCGAGGTGCCGCACGCCTCCCGCACTGGAGGGCCACCACCGCGGCTAGTCTGGTCAAAGGCCGCCGGAAACGCCATCTTGGGGCCAATGGCAAGCCCGCTCCAATCGACAGCGCCGATAAGCGCCACCTCGGCCAAGACGATGGCGCCCGCCGCTCACCCGCCCATTCAATGGGTGGTGACGCGCCAGCCGGTCCCCTACGAGGCCGCCTGCGCCGCGATGGGCGAGCGGGTGGCCGCCATCGTGGCCGGCGCGGCGCCCGAGCTGGTCTGGCTCCTGGAGCATCCGCCGCTCTACACGGCCGGCACCAGCGCTAGACCTGAGGACCTCGTCGCCCCATCGTACCTGCCCGTGCACCGCACGGGCCGTGGCGGCCAGTACACCTATCACGGCCCCGGCCAGCGCGTGGCCTATGTCATGCTCGACGTGAAGCGCCGCTTCGGCGACGTGCGCGCCTACGTGGCCGCCTTGGAGGATTGGGCGATCGACACGTTGGCTGCCTTCGGCGTGCGCGGCGAGCGCTGGCCCGGCCACGTCGGCGTCTGGGTGCGCGCTGGCGGCAGCGGGGTCAGACCCCTCGCCTCGACGACTCGCGTTCCGCTCGATGGTCGAGACGTGGGGTCTGACCCCGGTCACGACACCGCGTTGCAGCCTCGCGCCAAGATCGCCGCCATCGGCGTGCGGCTCTCGCGCTGGATCAGCTCGCACGGGATCGCGCTCAACGTGGCGCCGGACCTTGGCCACTATGCCGGCATTGTGCCGTGCGGCATCCGCGACGCAGGCGTCACCAGCCTGGCCGCGCTCGGGCGGAGCGTAACAATAGACGAGGTGGACCTGGCCCTGCGCGCGGCCTTCGAGCGCCGCTTCCAAGCCACCGCCGTCAGTCCGACGGGGCCTGGGGGCGAGCCCCGACATGCCGGTGCATCGGCCGGACCGCTGAGAGATCCCGCCCGATCGGGGCCCATTCCTCAGGTTAAATGGCCTTAGGTTGGATGGCCTTGCGTTGGAGCGCGGGGAAGGACGCAACCGGCCCGGTCCGGCGACAAAAAGACCGGACAGACCCGCAAGCCAAGCGAGCCTCGAACGCAACGCAGGCCGGCTGACGCCTCTAGCCCTTCGTGCGGCTTCGCGCCTTACCCTTGCCGACGGGCGAAGCCAAGTCCTCCGGGGTTTCGGGCGCGTCGTAGAAGACGGTCCCGTCCTCGATCGAGACGACATCGCCCCCCGTCAGGCGGTACTCGTCGTCCGCGTTACCGTTGACCCGGATAGTGCATCCTTTGAGGCAGACGTCCGACAAGGTCTGCGAAGGCTTCAGCGCGTGATCCGCCTTGGCCTCACCTTCGATGATCGTCACCGTGTAGTCGCGCTCGTCGCGATTGCTGATCGACGCGCCATGCGCCGCAGTGACGCCCAGCACCATCCCGATCGCAGCCATCGCAGTCGCACGCACCATCGTAGCCCTACTCAAAGGATGCACACGGCCTTCACTTCTTCGCCTTCTTCTTGGCAGCCTTCTTCGCGGGGGCCTTCTTCGCAGCAGCTTTCTTCTTCGCCTTCATCGTCTTGATCCTTCTTGATCCTTATCCAAAGATGTGTCACCCGAATCGGGTCCGGGTCGTTGCAATGTGAAAATTTTTTGGCGAGTGCACAAACGGATTTTTCCGCTGACGCCTATCGGATTTTTCGATAGATGCTTTTCGGTATCGTCAGCGCACGCTAGGCAGCCCCGATGGACATCACCCTCGCCCGCACCTTTCTGATGGTCGCCGAGACCGGCAGCTTCATCGATGCCGCGCGCAAGATGAACGTCACGCAGTCCACCGTGAGCGCGCGCATCAAGGGGCTCGAGGACATCTTCGGCCGCACGCTATTCGACCGCTCCAAGAACGGTGCCGCGCTCACCGCCGCCGGCGAGCAGTTCCAGAAGCACGCGCTCGCGCTCGTGCGGCTGTGGCAGCATGCGCAGCACGAGGTGGGGCTCGCAGGACAGCACCGCGACCATCTCGCGGTCGGCGCGCCCGCCGCGCTCTGGGACGGATTTCTCATCAAGTGGATCTCCTGGCTGCGCGGCAACGTGCCGGACATCGCCATCTCCGCGAGCGCCAGCGTGCCGCCGGTGATGGTGCAGCGCCTCCTGGAGGGCACGCTCGACCTCGCCGTCATGTACCAGCCGGGACAGCCGCCGGGCTTCATGACCGAGCACCTGTTCGACGAGGAGTTCGTGCTCGTCACCAGCGCCACGGGGCGCCGCCGCCCGCAGACCGACTACGTGTTCGTCGACTGGGGCCCCGACTTCCAGGCCGATCACGCCGCCGCCTTCCCCGAGCTTGCCAACACCGGCGTCAACCTCGATCTGGGCTCCATGGGGATCGACTACCTGTTCGCCAACGAGTCCTCGGGCTACTTCCCCCGCCGGCTGGTGCAGCACCACGTGAGCCGCCGGCGCCTGCGCATCCCGCCCAGATCGCGCTCGTTCACCTCGCCGGTCTACATGGTCTACCCGGAGAGCCGCGACGAGGAGGCCTTCGAGCCCATCCTGCAGGGCCTGCGCCGTGCGGCGCGGCGGCTGATCTGAGTAAGGGCATGGCGAAGGTCCTGGCGATTTCCTCTCACGTGGCGCGCGGGCATGTTGGCCTTGCGGCCACCGTGCCGGCCCTGCAGCATCTCGGCCACGAGGTTTTGGCCCTGCCCACGGTGCTGCTGGCGAGCCGTCCGGGCCTTGGCCAGCTGGTGCGCCACGAGGTGCCCCCGATCGATCTCGCCGCCATGCTCGCCGCCCTGGAGGGCGACGGCTGCTGGGCCTCGCTCAGCGCCGTGCTGACCGGCTACTTCCCCTCACCTCAGTCCGTGGCCGCAGCCGCCGACGCGGTCATGAGGATCAAGCAGGCCGCGCCGGCAATCCCGATCCTGGTCGATCCCATCCTCGGCGATGGAGGCCGGCTCTACGTGGCCGAAGCCACGGCCGCCGCCATCCGCGACCGGCTGCTGCCGCTCGCCACCATCGCCACGCCCAACCTGTTCGAGCTCGTGTGGCTGACGGGCGCCTCATGCCGCGATCCAGCGGATATGGCCAGCGCCGCGCGCCGCCTGGGCCCGCGGACCGTCGTGGTCACGTCGGCGGCGGAGACACGGGAGGAGATTTCGACGCTCCTGGTCACGGAGTGCGATGCCGTCGAGCACCCATCCCCGCGGCACGACCGCATCCCCAACGGTGCCGGCGATCTCTTCGCCGGCCTGTATCTCGGACATTGGCTTGACGGCAGAGGCTTGGACGCTTCGCTTGGTGCGAGCCTCGCCGATCTCGACCGCGTGCTCGCGGCCAGCGCGGGACGCGATGTGCTGGAACTCTCGGCGCTCAACGCCTCCGGGCGTCGGGGGTCGGCAGTCGGGCGTCGGCAATCGCAACAAGGGGCATGAGAAGTGGAGAAAGATCGATTGCCCCGACTGCCGACCCCCGACTGCCGACATCGGCCTATCGGCTGCCCAATCTTTGCCCTTGCATCGCCGCATTCACGCCACCATTGCAGACGCGTGGCCGCTTTCTCCTGCTTGCCCACGCCGCGGAGGCCCAGATCGGCCTCTGAGCCGATTTCCTCTCTGATGACAATATTCGTATGCAATTTCAACGATGTGCCCGGGGGATGGAACAACTCGCAGTAGCGGCTCAGCCCCTATTGCTTCGATGAGCTACCCCACCGGCGAGCCTGGTGAGCCGACGTCGGCGGTCACGCGGTGACCTCCGGAATTCCAAGAGCCCTGCTCCGCAGAACATCTGGAAAAGCGAGGCAAGCGAATTGCGAGCCTCCTTGCGACTCGCTCACCGTCGGACATCTGACAAACATCTTCACGGAGGTTATATATGCTACGCCAACTCAACAAGCCCACCCTTTTCTCCCAGATCACGCTGAAGCATGGCCCGGTAGGCGTTCTCGGGCGCACGATCCTGGCAGCCGAGCAGCTGGCACTCTCCAAGGGCGTGCACCTCTCTTTCGTCACCGGCCAGGAGCTGCTGGCGGTGAACGAGGCGAACCGCGCCACGTGGCTGCCGCTCATCAGCGTGTTCGACATCCGTTTCAACGACCTCGACGAGCGCAACGCCTTCTTCATCCTGGGGCGGGACGCGGTGGGCGACGTGGTGGCCTGCCAGGCCGGGCGGCTCTACGAGTGGGACAGCACCAACTTCAAGGAGGAGTGCGAGAGCCTACGCATGTTCTACTGCGACCCCGAAGCGGGGAAGCTGCCCGGCGAGGAGTGGACCGTCACGGCCCTGGGGGCCAGAGGCGCGTCGGGCCGTGTCGTCTTCTCCGGCGCGGCCTGGTACCGCCGCGACTACCGCGGCGTCGGGCTGGTGGAGTGGCTGCCGCGCCTCTCCCGCGCGCTCGCCAAGGGCCTGTGGGACACCGACGTGACGATCACGGTCATGGCCGAGAGCAACGTGAAGAGAGGCGTCTTTCCCCGCAACGGCTACCGCAACGGTGAATGGGCGGTGGAGGCCATCAACGGCCGCATGGGCACGCTGCGCTATGCGTTCCTCTGGTCCAAGTCGAACGAGATGATCGAGGACCTGGAGCAGTTCCTAGGCAACCTGGCCACGGAGCGCGATGCCGCGCTCAGAGCTGTTGGCGGAGAATAGGAACCGCGTGCCGTCTGCGGCCGTGCAGGGCAGGAGCAGGCGCCGGTACCGGCGCCGCACCCGCCCGAGCGACGGCCAGTAGATGCGGGCGTCGATATCGGACACCACCGGGCTGTTGGAGTGCAGCGCCGCCCGCTGGACGCGGGCGACCCAGCGCCAATAGGGCATATCGGGCTGCTCCTCGATCGGGCGGCCGATGGCCGATCTGAACCACGTCCTGTCGGGCACGTGCAGGCCCTCGCCGACGCCGTCGATGACCAGCCCTTCGGTCGAGCTCTGCCGGACCACCAGGAACCGCTTGAGCAGGCGGCGCGCCGCATAGTCGATGAAGGCCTGGCGGTCGAAGCGGCCGCCAGTGCCGGCCCACAGCTCCACCAGCCCGCGCAGGGGAGACCCGGCGGGCAGCCGGTCCACGGCACAGGTCTGCTCGGCGACTTGCCGGCCAAAGTCGCGTCCGCGCGTGAGGTCCACCAGCCGGGCGATGGCGGCGCCAGCCGACGTGCACACCTCGGCAGGTCTGGGTACGCCGGCGAAGTCGATCAGCACGCGCGCCGGGTTGCAGTCGGAGAGCCAGTAGAAGGCGGCGGCCAGGGCGATGTCGGAAACGACCTCGACATGCAGCCGCACGGCCGCGTTGCTGCCCGAAGCGCGACCGGCCACGAAACCCAGATTGCGGACGAGGCCCGACATGAAATCCGGATCGTAGCGATGGCAATGCAGCTGCCGCCGCAACTCAAGTGAATTGGCGGCCCAGGTGTGACCGCGATCGTCGAACAGCAACCACTCACGCTGCCGCATCATGCTTGCGTTTCCTCGCCACACCCCCCTCGGTCCCACAGTCTCCCCCGCACAAGGTTTCCCTAGTTGCGATGTAAGCACAAGTAGCAAGAAAAACGCGACGGCAACAGCCGAACCGCATCCGGCGGGCTACTGCCATGCATTTGCGGGCTTGACAGCAACGCAGCCGAGGCGCAGGCGCCCGCGATCATGGCGAAGGTTAACCCCCGGCCCGGGTGGGGCCCGGGGTGGGTAGGGGCCGAGTCGAGCCGGCCCTACGGGGCGGCGGCCGGATGGTGGCGACGCGGGGGCACCACCGGGAGTTGCTGTACCGAGAGGAGGAAGGGGGGAGCGGCGCCCGCCTATCGCCCCCTCAAGCCGTTCATGAACGGACCCCAGATGTCGGAATGGTCGTCGGTCCAGGCACTCAGGCCGCCTTCCTGGAGGTCGCTCGCGCCCGCCAGCGAGCGGTAGGGCTGCAGCGCCGCCTCGCTCTTGGCGAAGATGACGTTCGACGAGATCGACTGGCCGTAGCCTCCGCTCGCCGACCGGTCCGTCACGGAGATCGCCGCGGTCCCCTCGGGCAGCTCCCTTTGGATGGCGGCCAGCACCGAGTTCAGGTCAAGGTAGCGGTTGGAGGTGTGCAGAAGCACGACGCCGTCGGGCTTCAGCTTGTCGAGAAACAGCTGCACCGCCTCCTTGGTCAGCATGTGCACCGGGATGGCGTCGGAGGAGAACGCATCGATGATGAGGAGGTCGAAGCTGGCATCGGCCTCCTTGGCCATCGTCAGCCTGGCATCGCCGATGGCGATGTCGATATCCGGCTGGCACTTGCTGATGAACGAGAAGTTCTTCGGGTCCTTGGAGATCTTGATGACCGTGGGGTCGATCTCGAAGAACCTCCAGGTCTCGCCCTCGCGCTTATGGCAGGAGCTCGAGCCCGTCCCGAGGCCGACGATGCCATAGCGCCCCTTCTGGCCTTGCGCAGCCAGGATCTCGCGCCGCTTGGCGATCATCTGCCCCATCGGGCTGCCAGGATAGTAGTAGGTGGTGGGCGTGGTATCGTCGACGGGCTGGCCGTCCTCGTCGAGGAACCGCTGCGAGCCGTGCAGGGTGGTGCCGTGCATCAGGACGCGGAACATGCCCGTCGGGTCCGCCGCCTGCTGCACGCGGTAGACGCCGAAGAAGCTCCGCTGCGTGACCTGCGAGTCGTCCTTCCTGACGTTCGATGGCAATGCGACGATCGCCAGGCACATGAGCAGCGCCGCCAGCAGCTGGCGTGGCGGTTGCTTGACGTTGGCGAGCAGCACCACGGCCAGAACGACGATAACGAGCGCTGCAGGGCCCAGCCGCGCAATGGATACGGGCAGGCTCAGGTAGCGGGCGAGCGTGGGTACCCAGACGATGGCCAGCGCGCCTGCGGCTGCGAGGAACCACAAGGTGATCAGCTCGTCCTTCAGCTTCTCCTTGTCGCGGGGCAAGCTCAGCGCGCCCGGCCGGCAAGCCATCGACAGTGCCAGCAGCAGCGGGTACTCGTAGATCTCACTGAAAATCTTGGGTGCCACCAGGGCTGTGAACATGCCGCCCAGAGCGCCGCCGAACGACATCCACAGATAAAATTCGGTCAGGTAGGCCGGTGTCGGCCGCGCGTCGTAGAGCGTGCGATGCGCGAGCATCGCGGTGGTGAAGAAGACCGCCAGGCCGGTCGCGCTGGTAACGAACCAATTCTGGTTGCCGTAGGGCGACAGCGCGAAGAATACGACCGCCAGCGCGATCAGGTGCAGGAACAGCAGCGCCTCTCGCGAGATCAGGGGCCGGTCGCGGAAGACCAGGACGAACGTGAGCAGGTAGAGCGCCAGCGGGAACACCCAGAGCAGCGGCGCCGAGGCCACGTCGGTCGTGGTCTGAACGGTGAAGGCCGTCATCAGGGCGGCGGGCACGAAGGCGAGCCCGATCCAGCTCAGCCGGCTGCCGAGGGTCGGCGCCGCTCCGGCCGCGTCAGCTGCGCTGGCAGGTGCCGCCGCCGTCTCCGGCACGCCGCCAACCTGGGCGCCGCGCATCAGGAAGAACGAGCCGCCGATGGCCAGCACCAGCAGAACGTACGCATAGGCCCACAAATGGCTGAGCTGGCTCACGCCGAACATGGGCTCCAGCACGATGGGATAGCCGAGCAGCGCGATCAGGCTGCCGAGGTTGCTCGCGGCATAGAGAAAATAGGGGTCGCGGGCATCGGGATGGCCGCTGCGGGCGAACCAGGCCTGCAGCAGCGGCGCGTTGGCCGACACGGCCATGAACGGCAGCCCGATCGATGCGGCGAACATGCCGAGCTGCCAGAGATACGGCTCGCCCTGCGGCGGCTCGCCCATCCAGGTCACCATGCCGATGGGCAGGCTGAGCAGCGCCAGCGCGCACACGCCCAGATGGATGATGCCCGTGAGATGGGCGGGGACCTTGTTGATCAGGAGGTGCGCATAGAGGTAGCCGACGAGCAGTGCGGCCTGGAAAAAGAACACCGACACCGACCACACCGACGGCGATCCGCCGAGCACCGGCAGCACCATTTTGGCGAACATCGGCTGGATCGCGAACAGCAGCAGTGCCGAGAGGAAGATGGTGGACGTGAAGGTCCACATCATCGCCGGAGCGTTCTTGGCCAGCTCGACCAGAAACGACGGCACCGATCCGGCGGCGGTCTTGCCGATGCTATTGTCGGTCATTCCCTTCAACCTTCCCCTTGGTGCGACTTAGTGCTGACGGAGCACCCCGCTGCGGAACGGATGCGGCCACTGCGCCTCAACGCTTAAGTCAACGGCAGACGATCGGTGCTGCGGTCATCTCCGGGCCAAAGCCTGGGCACCGCGACACCTGGCTGTCCGTTCGCGAAAATCGGACTTGTCGGGCTTTGGGTCCCAGCAGCTCGCAGAGCTTACGGTCTTGTCTTACGGTCTGGTAATGCCTGCGCGCGATTTATCGGCGGGAAGAGCGCCCGCCGATACTTTCCAACGGCTTGGCTTCTAAGAGCAAAGCCGCCACGCCGTCAAGGCGAGAGCACGCCGCCGTTCGGCAGCGGTTCCGTAGGGTGGGTTAGGGCCGAAGGCCCGTAAACCCACCGTGACAAGCGCGAACCCGCGATGCATGGAGCCTGTCATGGCGGGTTACGCGCTTCGCGCTAACCCGCCTTACGGCTTTCCACGCAGCGAGCCTGTGGACATGGGGCTGGTGCCGGCGGGGATGGCGTCGCTCCTTGCATCGGGTCGGCGCTCCAGGAGCCAGGCCATGCCGTTGAACCATCTGTTGTTCTCCGGCAGCAATCTCTGGTTGAGGCCGACCCACAGTGTCCGCGACGTGATGCTGTCCAGGAAGGTTCCCGCCGGCGGCGTCGCCAGGAACATCAGCACGGCCGCCACGGCCATTGCCGCCGAGTGACCGGGATGTTTGTAGTCGAACAGCTTGAGCGCGGTGCCGAACGAGGCCTTGATGCGGGTGTCCATCACGTCGACCGAGTAGACCTCGTCGAGGATCAAGTGCGTGAGGAAGCCGATCCCCATGAAGCCCGCGGCCAGCCAGGCCACGGCCGGGTCGCGCCCCAGCAGGCGGTAGAACACCCAGGCTGTTATGAATGCGCAGAGCACCAGGGCCAAGAGCGAGTGCCAGACGCCGCGGTGATAGCTGAAGCGGAAGAACAGCTCCTTGACGAGGTAACGCACGAAAAAGAGCGTACCGAGCCAGAGAACCAGCATCTCCGCAATGGAGTATTTGCGGTCCAGGCCGAACAGCACTGCGAACGAGAAGAACACCGCGAGGCCGGAGAACATGGCGCGGGCGGGGCGCGAATCCTCAAGGTCGATATCGGGCAGCACGGACCCGAGAACGCCGGCTAGCGTTACGGCCACGATGTTCTCCGGCGCCACCATGTCGGCCGCCACCGTGACGGTGGCGAGCGCCCCGCTCACCACGGTCCCGACGGCGATATGCGTTGGAAAGTTGGCCATGCGATGAGACCTCCCCGCGCAAATGGCGCAACGGCCGGGCGCGACGGCGCCGACTGGTCGGCCGGACCAGAGCGGAGGCTGCGCAGATTCGCAGGCACGCGGATAGAGCGGGGTTGTGGAAAAGCGGCCGGCCTCGCCGAGGCTCCGGTCCGCGCCGGTCGGCAGTCGAGGTCGCAGCCATGACGCGATATGTCCGCCCCGCCGCCGACAAGCTCAAGCTCGCCGGGCTTGGATCGATCGCGGTGGCGGCGGGCGTCACAGCCCTCAAGTTTGCCGCCTACTGGCAGACCGGGAGCGCTGCGCTCTACTCGGACGCGCTCGAGAGCATCGTCAACCTCGTGACCGCGGGCGTCGCCCTGTATGCGATCCAGGTCGCGTCCCAACCTCCCGACAGGCGCCACCAGTTCGGCCACCACAAGGCGGAATACTTCTCTGCGGTCGCCGAAGGCGTTCTCGTCGTGGTGGCAGCGCTGCTGATCCTGCACGAGGCCTACGACGCGTTCGTCAGGCCGCGTTCCCTGAGCTACGTCACCGCGGGTCTCGGGCTCAATGCCGCTGCCACGGCTATCAACGCCGGTTGGTGCGCCTTCCTGATCGGATGGGGCCGCAGGCAGCGGTCTCCCGCCCTCGTCGCCGACGGCTGGCACCTCCTGACGGATGTCGCCACCTCGGTGGGGGTGCTCGCAGGCCTGGTGCTGGCCGCTCTGACCGGCTGGCATGTCCTGGACCCCGCGCTGGCAGCCTTGGTCGCGCTCAACATCCTGTGGGCGGGGTGGCGCCTCGTCCGAGACTCCGTGGGCGGCCTCATGGACGAGGCGGTCAAGGCCGAGGTCGGACGCCGCATCCGCGACGTCATTGCCGACAACGCAGAGGGCGCGATCGAGGCCCACGACGTGCGCACGCGCATTGCCGGGCGCGTCTCCTTCATCGAGTTCCATCTGGTCGTGCCCGGCGCCATGACGGTCTCCGCCTCGCACGCCATCTGCGACCGCCTGGAGGCCGCGCTCGGCGATGCCGTACCCGGCGCAGAGGTGCTGATCCACGTGGAGCCCGAGGACGAGGCGAAGCGGGGGCGCAGCTGAGCGGCAATTTTCTCAATACGAAAAGTGCATTCGTGTTTGCAAAAGACGTTGACGCCCGGCGCTTGGCGTTCTTAGCTGCCACCCCATGGCAGACATAAGCGAGTACTCGCCGGGCCGTGCGACCTCGGGCGCGCCTCTCGGGAGAAGGGGTGGCGTGTCCGCATCCGGGCAGGCGTCCTTGGGGGCGAATGGCGACGCAGCCGATGCGGGTGGCGGCAGGCGTCGCGACACCGTTCAATCGGTCGATCGCGCGCTGGCGCTGGTCGATGCGCTGGCGCGCTCGGCCGGCAGCCTGCAGCTCACCGAGCTGGCGCAGCAGACCCAGCTCAACGTCTCCACGGGGCACCACCTGCTGGCGACGCTGGTGAAGTGGGGCTATGTGGTGCGCACGCCGGGCCGCCGCTACGCCCTCGGCGCACGCGGACTGCACCTGGCGCAGGCCTTTCTCAAGCAGGTGGACCTGCCAAGGCGTGCCCAGCGGCACGTGGACCGGATCAGCGAGGAGACGGGCGAGACGGTGCAGCTGGCGGTCCTGCAGGGCGATGTCGTCGTCAGCCTGCTCAAGCGCGAGGGCCGCCACGCGGTGCGGGTGGATTCCGGCGCGGTCGGCTCGGGCGAGGCCCCGCATGCCACGGCCCTCGGCAAGGCCATGCTGGCCTGGCTGCCCGAGCACGAGATCCGGCGCATCCTCGAGGTCAGGGGGATGGCGCGCTTTACGCCCAGCACTATCACCGACGTCGAGGCCTTCATCGAGGAGTTGCGGCTGGTGCGCCGCAACAGCCACGCCGTGGACCGCGAGGAGTATCAGCCCGGCGTCACTTGCGTCGGTGCTGCCATCCGCGACCACCTGGGCGCGGTAGTGGGCGCCATCAGCGCCTCGGCGCCTACGGTGCGGGCGAGCCAGGACGGTCATCTGGCAAGGATGCGCGACAGCGTGATGGCCGCGGCTCGCACGCTTTCTGCGGAGTTTGGCGAGCAGGGGCCGCAGCAGCCGGGTTCCCCAGAGGGATCGAGCCGCTCATGACGAAGGACAACGTGGTGCGGGCGCCGGCCGGCGCGGGCGCGGGCCAGTCGCTGGCCGTGCCATCCACCATGAAGGCCTGGGTGCTGAAGGGGCCGAGCGAGCTCGTCCTGCACGACAAGCCGGTGCCGAAGCCCGGCAAGGCCGAGGTGCTGGTGCGCATCGACGCGGTCGCCATCTGCGCCACCGACCTCGACGTGATCGCGCACGGACCGCCGGCCATGATCGAGGGCGGCCTGCCGTTCGACAAGGGCTTCACGCCGGGCCACGAGTACATGGGCACGGTGGTGGCGCTCGGGCCCGGCGTCGATGAGTTCCGCATCGGCCAGCGCGTGACGGTGGAGATCCACGCCGGCTGCGGCCAGTGCAAGCGGTGCCGCGAGGGCATGTACACCTCGTGCCACAACTACGGCCTCAACTACGGCGCCGTGGACAAGGGCCACCGCGCCAACGGCTTCACCACCGACGGCGGCTTCTGCGAATACCAGGTCAACCACATCAACACGCTGATCCCGATTGCCGACGACATGTCGGACGAGGAGGCGACGCTGGTGGTCACCGCCGGCACGGCCATGTACGGCCTCACCGAGCTTGGTGGGCTGGTCGCCGGCGAGAGCGTGGCGGTGGTGGGCCCCGGCCCCATTGGACTCCTCGGCGTCGGCGTGGCCAAGGCACTGGGCGCCCAGCCCGTAATCCTGACGGGAACCCGCGACAATCGGCTCAAGACCGGCCTGGAGCTTGGCGCCGACCACGTGGTGAACGTCACCCGCGAGGACCCGGTGGAGGCCGTGCGGCGGCTCAACGGCGGCAAGGGCGTCGACTACGTGCTGGAGTGCTCGGGCGCCCCCAACGCGGTCAACGAGGCGGCCCGCATGGTCAACCGCGGCGGCAAGATCTGCCTGGCAGCGTTCCCGCACGAGCCGGTGCCGGTCGATATCGCCCACATCGTGCGCAACAACATCTACCTCTACGGCATCCGCGGCGAGGGCAAGAGCGCCACCCACCGGGCCGAGGCGTTCATGCGCCAGAAGCGGTTCGACGCCACCAGGATCCATACTCATACTTTCGCCCTGGAGGACCTTCCCACCGCCCTGCGCTATGCCAAGGACCGCGTCGAGGACGCCATCAAGGTGGTGGTGAAGGCGCGCGGCGTGGCTTTGCGCCGGCAGGCGGCGGAATAGGCCGGTTGGCCGCGCCGGCTAGGCGACGCGAGGCTAACTGCTCTTCGGCATGATGAAATTCGCGCGTTCTCCTTGATTCCGGCCGCTGCCTCGGTCATGACCGTTGAGCTGCGATGCGGTCGGCATGCCGTCGGGGGTCGCCGTGCTACCAGGTCTCGGGGCTTTGGGGGCGATAGCTAGGCTCTGGGCGAACCAGGCAGGAAGCGCGGGAAGTCGAACGTTTACGGGTGGCACAACAGACGGAGTGGAGGACTGACACATGCGCATTTCCATTCGACGCGTTGTTCTGGCGGGCGCAGCTCTCGCGCTCATGGCGACGCCCGGTCTTGCCCAGGGCACCAAGTTTCCTGACGGGAAACCCATCGAGATGACGGCCCTGTTCGGCGCCGCCAGCGCCTCGACGCAGACCGCGCGCGTGCTGGCCGACGGCATGGCCAAGGTGCTCGGCGTTCCGGTGCCGATCCTCGACAAGCCGGGCGCCGGCGGCGCCGTGGGCTACATGTACCTCTCGCAGCAGAAGCCTGACGGCCATTCGCTCGTGTGGAGCTCCAACTCCATCTCCACCACCTTCCACAACGGCCAGCTGCCGTTCGACTACAAGAACCTCGAGCACATTGCGCGCATCACCGTCGAGAATCCGGCGCTGGCCGTGAAGGCGGATTCACCCTGGAAGACGCTGAAGGAGCTGGTCGACTACGCCAAGGCCAACCCCGACAAGGTACGCGTCGGCAATTCCGGCCAGGGCAGCCAGACCCACGTCGCCAGTGTGGCGCTGTTCTCCTCGGCCGGCGCCAAGGTCATCCCGGTGCACCGCACCGGCGGTCAGGCGACTGCCGACCTGCTGGCCGGCCGCATCGAGGTGGCGGTGCAGTTCCCGCAGGCCGTCGTCCCGCATGTGAAGAGCGGCGATCTGCGCGTGCTTGCCCTGCTGAGCAGCATCCCCGATCCGGTCTTCCCGGACGTGAAGTCGGCCAAGCAGCTCGGCTACAACATCGACATGCCCCTGTGGCGCGGCATCTCCGCCCCCAAGGGAACGCCCAAGGCCGTGATTGCGAAGCTGCAGGACGCGGCGAAGAAGGCTGTGGAGTCGCCCGAGTTCAAGGAAGCGGGCACGAAGATCGGCTTCACGCCGGCCTACCAGCCGTCCGACGCCTTCACCAAGATGGTCGCCGAGGACGACAAGCGGACAGCCACGGTCATCAAGGAGATCAAGGCCACCGAGTCCGAGGCCAAGAAGTAGGCCTGACATCGCACGCCATCCCGGAAGCCGCGCCCGACGTCGAACCCGACAAGGGCGAGGCTGTCCGGGACCTCGCAAAGCCTGGTAGTTACGCGGAGAGCGGCAGCTTTGTTGCCCGATGAGAGCACGCCGCCGGATGCCGGCGGGCAAGGCGCGTGGGCACGCTCGGCCCCGGCCCGGCTCGGGGAGGCGACGGTGGCCGTTGCGCTGCTCGCCTCCGGGCTATTCTTCGTGTGGCACGCCTCAAGCCTCCCCTTCGGGCAGGTCGGTCTCCCCGGCCCCGGCTTCTTCCCGTTCGCTCTCGGCATCGCCCTCAGCCTGTTCGGGCTGGCGATCCTCTACTACACGTGGCGGAGCGGCGTAGGGGCAGGCGAGGCGGTCTTCATCGGTCATCGCGACGTGCTGATCGCGCTGCTGGCGCTGGGCGGCACGGCGTTCGCGTTCGAGCGGATCGGAGCCTACGTGGCGCTGGGAACCTTCGCTGCGTTCCTGCTCTACTTCGTCGCCCGGTCCGCGCTCTGGCGCGTGCTATTGGGTGCGGGCCTGGGCATGGTCGCCGTCTGGCTGTTCTTCGGGCTGATGCTCGGGGTCAGGCTGCCGACCGGCACTCTCTGGCCGCAGATCCTGGAGCCGACGGCCGAGCTCTCCTCCGACGAGCCGTCCGGCCAGCAGCCGGACCAGCAGTAGGCGCAGCCCATGTCCGCCTTCGACCACCTGATGTCGGGCTTCGCAGTCGCCC
Organism: Hyphomicrobiaceae bacterium; assembly: GCA_044868325.1. Classification (GTDB taxonomy): domain Bacteria; phylum Pseudomonadota; class Alphaproteobacteria; order Rhizobiales; family Hyphomicrobiaceae; genus AWTP1-13. Next base: position 7,368 of record JBIOWI010000010.1, on the reverse strand, counting down.
TGACGTGGAAGAGCCTGTTCTACTGCTTCCTCGGCTGCTTCTGGGGCACCATCGTCGGCGTGCTGCCGGGCCTCGGCCCCTTGGCCGGCATGGTGCTGCTCCTGCCGCTTACCTACGGCCTCGACCCGGCCACCGGCATCATCATGCTGACCGGCATCTTCTACGGCGCCATGTATGGCGGCTCGACTACCTCGATCCTGGTGCGCATCCCCGGCGAGGCGGCCTCGGTGATCACCTGCCTCGACGGCTACGAGATGGCGCGCCGCGGCCGGGCCGGGCCGGCCCTCATGATCGCGGCCGTGGGCAGCTTCATCGGCGGCACCGTCTCCGTCCTCGGCCTGATGCTGGTGACGCCGCCGCTCGCCCGCGTGATGCTGCAGATCGGCCCGTCGGTGGAGGTGGTGCTGATGCTGATGGCGCTGTGCGTCATCGCCTTCATCTCCGGCGGATCGCGTCTCAAGACTGCGGCCATGATCGTGCTCGGCCTCGTCATCGGCACCATCGGCCTCGACAAGCTCACCGGCGCGCCGCGCTTCACCTTCGGCAACCTGGGGCTTGCCGACGGGCTGTCCTTCACCGCGCTGGCCATCGGCCTGTTCGGCATCTCCGAAATCCTGCTCAACCTGGAGAAGAGCGAGGCCATCAAGGCCATCCGCCCCAAGCTCCGCGACCTGATCCCCCGCTGGAGCGACCTGAAGGAGTCGGCGCCGGCCATCGGGCGCGGCACTATCGTCGGCTTCATCTTCGGCATCGTGCCGGGCGTCAGCCACGTGGTCTCGACGTTCGTAGCCTATGCCATCGAGAAGCGGTTCGCAAAGAACCCCGAGCAGTTCGGCAAGGGCGCCATCGCCGGCGTCGCCGGGCCGGAGACGGCCAACAACGCCACCACCGGCACCGCCATGATCCCGCTCCTGGGGCTCGGCATCCCGTCGATCCCCGCCACGGCGATCCTGCTGTCGGCGCTCACCATCCACGGCGTCTCGCCGGGACCGCTGCTGTTCACCGAGAACCCGCAGGTGTTCTGGGGGCTGGTGGCCAGCATGTACGTCGGCAACGCCGTGCTCCTGATCCTGAACCTGCCGTTCGTCAGCCTGTTCGTGAACCTGCTGCGCATTCCCTACGGATGGCTGGTGCCGGCCATCCTGGTGATCTCGATCATCGGCGTCTACAGCGTCAACTACAGCACCACCGACATCTGGATCATGACCGTCTCGGGCGCCATCGGCTATCTGCTGCGCAAGTTCGGCTACGAGATGGCCCCGCTGCTCCTGGCCCTGGTGCTCGGCGACCGGCTGGAGGAGCAGTTCCGCACGGCGCTGACCATGTCGGGCGGCTCCTACGCCACCTTCGCCGAGCATGCCTCGCTCCTCGTGATCGGGAGCGTCGCCGGCCTGCTGCTCCTGCTGCAGGCCTTCGCGTGGGCCTTCGGCTACAGCAAGGCGGTCGCGGACCAGGCCGAGCGCACGTAAGACGATGGCCGGGGTATCCCAGACTTTGGACCGGGGGCCGTCTTGCGCGGGTTGGCGCCGCATGTCGGGGTTGCAGCGGCAGTCGGCCGTCGGCAGTCGGCAGTCGATACCAGCTACCCGATTGCCGACACCCGCCTGCCGACTGCCGCCTCCAGCGCAGCGAGCCAGAAAGGAACCCCAGTATGAGTGAGGCACCTCTGCGCGTTGCCGCGCTGGGAATGGGCTGGTGGTCGGACGTGCTCGCCGATGCCATTAAGCGTTCGAGCAGGCTCCAGATCGTCGCCTGCTTCACGCGCTCGGCGGAGAAGCGCAATGCCTTCGCCGCCAAGTACGGCTGCCGCGCGGCCGGGAGCTACCAGGAGATCCTGGGCGACTCCTCTATCGAGGCCATCGTCAATACGACACCCAACAATGTACACCTGGAGACCACGGAGGCCGCGGCCAAGGCCGGCAAGCACGTGTTCCTCGACAAGCCGATCGCCAACACCGTGCGCGAGGGCCAGGCCGTCGCCGATGCCTGCAGGGAGGCCGGCGTGGTGCTTGCGCTCGGCTATCAGCGCCGCCGCGAGGCCCATTTCCGCTGGATCAAGTCCGAGATCGATGCCGGCCGGTTCGGCAGACTGGTGCAGGCCGAGTGCAACATCAGCCGCGACCGGCTCGGCCGCTTCGACCTGTCGTCGTGGCGCTATACGGCGGCCGGCATGCCGGGCGGCGTGATGCTGCAGATCGGCATCCACTACGTGGATGTGCTGGAGTACCTGATGGGGCCGGTGAAGGCCGTCTCGGCGCGGCTCGCCCAGCTGATGCTGCCCGGCGACAACCCCGACGTGGCCAACATGATCCTGGAGCACGAGAACGGCGCGCTGTCCAACCTCACGGCCTCCTATGCCTCGGCCTCCGAGTTCTACATGATGAACATCTACGGCAAGGAGGCCAGCGCCTACTACGACCTGTTCTCCGGCTTGCGGCACCTGAAGCGGGGAGAGACGGCGGCGCGGTCAGTGCCGGCCGGGAAGAACGATACCATCCGCGAGCAGCTGGAGGAGTTCGCCCATTGCGTGCGCACCGGCAACAAGCCGGAGACGGACGGCTATTGGGCGGCCCGCAACCTCGCGGTGATCAAGGCCGGTGTGAGGAGCGCCCGCGAGGGGAGCACGATGGAGGTGGCCGAGGTGCTGGCGAGCGGCGAATAGCCGGCGGCGGCGAAGGTGCGGGGGGAGCTTTGCCAAGGATCGATATCGGGGCGCTGACGCTCAACGTGGAGGAGCGCGGGTCCGGCCCGGCCTTCATCTTCATTCCGGGCCTGCAGGGTCTCCTGAACGCCTGGGAGTACCAGATCGCCGAATTCTCGCGGCGCTATCGCTGCGTAAGCTTCGACCACCGCGGCGCCGGCGACAGCGACAAGCCGGCGTCCGGCTATTCCACGGAGCAGCTGGCCGCCGACGTGATCGGCCTGATGGACACGCTCGGCATCGAGCGGGCGCACATGGCCGGCACCTCGACGGGCGGCTGCGTGCTGCAGAACCTTGCCATCGACCATCCCGGCCGCGTGCGCTGCGCGATCTTCTCCAACACCTGGGTGAAGGCCGACGAGTATATCTCGCGCGTACAGACGATGCGTAAGCGCATCGCCCTCTCCTACGGACCGGACGAGTACGTGAAGGTGTCGTCGTTGTTCACAAACGGCCCCATGCAGTTCCGCTACGACCTGAGCAAGGTGATGGCGCTGGAGCAAAGGGCGCTGCAAACGGTCGCGTCGGTGGATATCCTGGCCCAGCGCCTCGACATGACGCTGACGCACGACCGCTCGTCCGAGCTTGCGCGGATCGCGAGCCCGTCGCTGATCGTGGGCACGCGCGACGATGCGACGGTGCCGTGCCATCAGTCGGAGGAGTTGCACCAGGCCATCGCCGGCTCCCGCCTCGTCATCCTCGACGAGGGCGGCCACTACTCCTACCGCCGCCACTGGCAGGAGTGGAACCGGATCGTGGATGGATTCTTGCGGGATGCTGAAGCCGGCGGGGCGTAGGACAACGCTCCAACCAGGCCGTCGGCGGACTTGCAGAAGTGCTATTCTTGCACATATGATGCTCTCGACCACTTCAAGCGCCAGGAGCGTTGCGCTATGACGAGCGTCGCGACTGCCCGAAACGTCGATCCGTTGGCAGGGTATGAGCGCTATGCCAGCGCGAACTGGGATGGCCACAATGCCGATCCCGTCACACGGGCGACGCTAACAGCCGCACGGCGGTTTCTGCGCCAATTGCCGGACACATTGGGCGCGCCCGATATCGCGCCGGGGGCGGATGGTACCATTGGCCTGGAATGGTCGTTCAAGGACCGGCCGCTTCGCAAGCTGTTCATAGATATCGGTCCTGATAGCGTCTGGAGCGGATACTGGCGTAGGGGCTTCAGGCGAGTGTGCGACCTTGACAAGCCTTCAGATCGACGATGACACATGTCAGGCTCTGACAGGCCTGCTTGACGTGCTGAAGAGATATCGCAACGACCTTGGGTCCGATCTTCGAGCCACGCTATAGTGAGCTACACCAACGGAAGGTTGCCAGGAGCAAATCCCGTGCCCCAGGAATTCAACGTTGTCATTGAGCGCGACGCCGCCGGCATGCTCGTGGCCTCCGTGCCCGCGCTGCCGGGGTGTTACACGCAAGCCCCTTCGCGCGAGTTGCTGGTGGAACGAATTCGGGAAGCTATCGCTCTGCACCTTGAGGACCGGGGTGAGCCGCCGGAGGACATGGAGTTTATCGCCGTCGAGCGGGTGAGCGTAGCAGCGTGACCAAGTTGCCTCGCCTCACTGGGCGCGAGTTGATCGCCGCCCTGGAGACGGCGGCCTTCAGTGTGGTCCGTGTGCGGGGCAGCCATCATATGCTTCGACACACCGATGGCCGCACTACAACAATACCGGTGCATGGCGGCGAGACCATCGGTGTCGGCTTGTTGAGCAGAATCCTGCGCGACTGTCAGTTGACGCGGGAGGAGCTCGTCAAGCTTCGCAAGAGCTGAGCGAATTTCCAACCCTAAAGGCGCAGAAGAATATGCACCCCCGTGAACGCCTCGCCTTCTCGCCGATCGAAGGCCGACCCCCGCTGCGGTTTCCCGACGGCATCCGCCTGGTCGTGTGGCCCGTGTTCTCGCTGGAGGACTGGGACCTGTCGCGGCCGATGGCGCGGATGGTGATCACGCCGCCCCAGGGCGCGCCGCAGCTGCCCGACCTGCCCAACTGGAGCTGGCACGAGTACGGCATGCGCGTCGCGTTCTGGCGGCTGCGGAAGATGTTCGAGCGCGTCGGCGCCAAGCCCACCGTCGCCATCAACGCCAAGACCTGCGAGACCTACGCGCCGGTGGTTCAGGCCTGCATGGAGAGCGGCTGGGAGCTCAACGCCCACTCCTACGAGCAGATCCCCATGCACAAGCTGGAGGACCAGCGCGGGGTCATCCTCAAGACCATGGAGGCCATCGAGCGGTTCTCCGGCAAGCGCCCGCGCGGCTGGTTCGGGCCGGGGCTAACGCAGACCTTCGACACGCTCGACTACCTGGCCGAGGCCGGCGTGGAGTACATCGGCGACTATGTGCTCGACGACGACCCCGTCACGCTCAAGACCAAGCACGGGCCGATCGTGGCGCTGCCCTACACCTTCGAGGTGCACGACATCGTCATGATGAACCTGCAGCACCACGACTCCGAGGAGTTCCACGACCGCGCCATGGACCACTTCCGCTGTCTCTACGCGGAATCGGCCGAGCGGGCGAAGATCATGGCCATCTCGTGCCACCCCTATCTCTCCGGCGTGCCGCACCGCATCGGCCACGTGGAGCGCGCCTTCTCCGACATCCTCGCCCACGACGGCGTGGTGGCCTGGACGGGCGAGCAGATCCTGGATTGGTATGTGAGCCGTAGGGCGGATTAGGGCGAAGCCCGTAATCCGCCGCTTCCGCTAGCACATGGCGGGTTACGCGCTTCGCGCTAACCCGCCCTACGAGGTGACCAATGTCCAAACGCATCGGCATCGTCGGCCTCGGCATCATGGGCGGGGCGTTCGCGCGCAACCTGGTGGGAAGCGGGTGGGGCGTCGTCGGCTACGATATCGAGGCGGCGCGCAATGCCGAGGCGAAGGCAGCGGGCGTGGAAATCGCGCACAGCGCCGAGGCCGTGGCCGAGGCCGCCTCCGACATCGTCTTGAGCCTGCCGACGCCGCGCGCCGTGCTCGACACCGCCGAGGTGATCGCCCGCGCCAGCGCCAGGGGCCGCACGGTGGTGGAGGCGAGCACGCTGTCGCTGCGCGACAAGATGGCCTTCAAGGAGATTGTCGAGAAGGCCGGCCACACCGCGCTCGACTGCCCCATGTCCGGCACCGGAGCTCAGGCGGCAGTCAAGGACCTGGTGGTCTATGCCAGCGGCGACAGCGCGGCCATCGGGCGGCTGGAGCCCGCGTTCCTCGGCTTCGCCCGCAAGGTCTTCAATCTCGGCGCCTACGGCAACGGCAGCAAGATGAAGTTCGTCGCCAATCACCTGGTGGCCATCCACAATGTTGCCGCGGCCGAGGCCATGGTGCTCGCCATGAAGGCCGGGCTCGACCTGCGCCAGACCGTGGAGGTGATCGCCTCCGGCGCCGGCACCTCGCGCGTGTTCGAGCTGCGCGCGCCCATGATGGCCGCGAACACCTATCTGCCGGCCACCATGCGCTCTATCACCTGGAAGAAAGACCTCACGGTGATCGGCGAGTTCGCCTCCGACCTCGGCTGCCCCACGCCGCTGTTCGGCCTCGCCACCACGCTGCACGCCGCCGCCCTCGCCATGGGCCGCGGCGATGAGGACAGCGCGGCGGTGTGCGTGGCGCTGGAGAGGATGGCAGGGCTGGAGCGGTAGGCGGGTGTCAGACCCTCTGGGTCGGACACCATTGCACGAACCAACGTTGGAGCTACGGTGTCAGACCCAGAGGGTCTGACACCCAGGGAGCGCCCATGACCATACCGAGCAAGATCTACCGGGAGGAGCACGAGCTCTTCCGCAGGACCGTCGCCGCCTTCATCGAGCGCGAGATCGCGCCGCACTACGAGCGCTGGGAGGAGGAGGGGCAGGTCAGCCGCGAGGTGTGGCGCAAGGCCGGCGAGGCGGGGCTGCTGCTCACCGACACCCCCGAGGACTACGGCGGCGCGGGCGTCGACTTCCTGTTCAGCGCCGTGATGATCGAGGAGATGGCCAAGCGCGTCTACGCGGCTCCGGGCTTCCGCCTGCACTCCGATATCGTCGCGCCCTACATCCTCAACTACGGCAGCGAGGAGCAGAGGCGCACCTGGCTGCCCAGGATGGCGAAGGGCGAGGTCGTCACCGCCATCGCCATGACGGAGCCGGGCACGGGCAGCGACCTGCAAGCGATCCGCACCACCGCGCTGCGCCAGGGCAACGAGCTGGTGCTCAACGGACAGAAGACCTTCATCACCAACGGCGGCATCGCCGACCTCGTGATCGTCGCGGCCAAGACCGATACGGCGGCCGGCGCCAAGGGCGTGACGCTGGTGCTGGTGGAGACCGACCGTCCGGGCTTCAAGCGCGGGCGCAACCTCAAGAAGATCGGCCAGAACGCCCAGGACACCGCCGAGCTGTTCTTCGAGGACGTGCGCGTGCCGCCCTCCAATATCCTGGGCGAGGAGGGGCGCGGCTTCGCCTGCCTGATGAACCAGCTGCCGCGCGAGCGCCTGCTGGTTGCCATCGGCGCGGTCGCCATCATGGAGGCGGCGCTGCAGTGGACGATCGACTACACGCGCGAGCGCAAGGCCTTCGGCAAGGCCATCGCCGAGTTCCAGAACACGCGCTTCAAGCTGGCCGAGGTGAAGACCGAGGTGACGGTGGCGCGCGTGTTCCTCGACCGCTGCCTGGAGC
>JBIOWI010000009.1:0-6114 GCA_044868325.1 Hyphomicrobiaceae bacterium | reverse complement strand
GCGCCAGCCCGCGCGCCTCAAGCACGGGCGCCACCAGGTCGTGCTCGCCCACCGAGGCGCCGCCGATGGTCACCAGCACGTCGGTGCCGGCCGCCTCGCCGATATGCCGGGCGAGGTCCTTCCGCGTATCGCGGGCAATACCCATGAGCCGCACCTCGGCGCCGGCCGCCTCAGCCAAGGCGGCGACGCCGAGATGGTTGGAGGCGACGATCTGGCCGGGCCCCGGCCGAGTGCCAGGCGGCACCAGCTCGTCCCCGGTGGAGAGCACCGCAACGCGCGGACGCCGGCGCACGGGGAGCGTGCCGTGCCCCATGGCCGCCGCCAGCACGAGCTCGCTCGGGCCGAGCCGCCGCCCCGCCGCAAGCAGCGTCTCGCCTGCGCGGAAATCCATGCCCCTCGGGCGGATGCCCTCGGGCTCAACGCCGCCCTCGCGCACGACGACGCGCCCGCCGTCGCCGTCGGCGTTCTCCTGGATGACGACGGCATCGGCGCCCTCGGGCACCGGGGCGCCCGTGAAGATGCGCACCGCCTCGCCGGGGACGACCTTGCCAAAGAAGGGGTGGCCGGCCGCCGCCGTCCCGACGATGGCCAGCGTCGCCGGCAGCGCGGCGATATCGGCGGCGCGCACGGCGTATCCGTCCATGGCGGAGGCGGCGAACGGCGGCTGGGTCAGAAGCGCCTGCAGCGGCTGGGCCAGCACGCGGCCGTGGGCGCGCTCGACAGCGACCGGCTCCGACGCCGTCGCCTCCACTGCGTCAAGCACGCGGGCCAGGGCGTCCTCGACCGACAGCAGGGCCATGGCTTATCCTCGGGTGTCAGCGCCGCCGTTCAGCCTCTGCCCGGTACGTGCCGGAGCGCCCGCCGGTCTTCTCCATGAGGCGCACGCCCTCGATGACCATGGCTTTGTCCACCGCCTTCAGCATGTCGTAAATGGTGAGGCACGCTACCGACACGGCCGTCAGCGCCTCCATCTCCACGCCGGTCGGCCCCGCCACCTTCACCTCGGCGACCACGCGGATCCCGGCCGGGTCGCTGCAGGGCGCGAACTCCATCGCCACCTTGGTGAGGCTGAGCGGGTGGCACAGCGGGATCAGCTCGTGCGTTCTCTTCGCCGCCATGATGCCGGCAATGCGCGCCGCTGCCAGCACGTCGCCCTTCTTGGCCTCGCCCTTCTCGACAAGAACCAGCGTTGCGGGCGCCATGGCGACGAACCCCTCGGCGCGCGCGGTGCGCTGCGTGACCGCCTTGTCGGTCACGTCCACCATGCGCGCCTCGCCCTTCTCGTCGAGGTGGGACAGCCGGGTCATGGCGCGAGCATCCCGCAATCACCGCACGCCTTTTCAGGCAAGGCGGGCGCCGCAGCGTCCCCTCCCCCCTTGTGGGGGAGGGACAGGGTGGGGGGGAACCACAAAGCTTCGATGTCGGGCTTCCCCCCACCCCTAGACCCTCCCCACAAGGGGGAGGGGAATCCCGTCGGTGCCTGCCAAACGGTTGTCGTCATCACGCCGCCCCCAGGAGCGCCCGCGTCGCGGCGGCCACGTCGGGCTGGCGCATCAGGCTTTCGCCCACCAGGAAGGCGCGCACACCCGCATCGCCGAGGCGCTCGAGGTCGGCGTGCGTGCCGATCCCGCTCTCGGCGATGACCACGCGGTCGCGCGGGACCAGCGGGGCCAGCCGCTCCGTGGTCTCGAGCGTCGTATGGAACGTGCGCAGGTCGCGGTTGTTGATGCCGATCAACCGGCAGTCGAGCATGAGCGCCCGGTCGAGCTCAGCCTCGTCGTGGACCTCGGCGATGGCATCCATGCCCCAGGCCTTGGCGGCGCTGGCGAGCGCTGCCGCCGTCGCATCGTCCACGGCAGCCATGACGATGAGAATGCAGTCGGCCCCCAGGGCGCGCGACTCCGGCACCTGATACGGATCGAGCATGAAGTCCTTGCGCAGCGCCGGCAGGCCGGCCGCCGTGCGTGCCGCCGTCAGGTGCTCGGGCGCACCCTGGAACGAGGGGCCGTCGGTCAGCACCGACAGGCACGCCGCGCCCCCGGCCGCATAGGCCTCGCCCAGGGCCGCCGGCTCGAAGTCAGCCCGGATCAGCCCCTTCGACGGGCTCGCCTTCTTGATCTCGGCGACGAGGGCGAAGCCGCCGGCATCGATCCTCGCCGCCAGCGCCCCGGCGAACGGCCGCACGGACGGCGCCGCACGCGCCGCAGCCTCGACCGCACCAGACGGCCGCGCGGCCTTGGCCGCCGCGATCTCTTCCCGCTTGTAGGCCGCGATGGACTTCAGGATGTCGCTCATGACCGGGTCGCAGGACCGAATGTTGTGCCGGGCTTCACCCCAGCCTACACGTCCGCGCGACCGCCATCCAGGCGTTGTGCCAACGCAGCCACCCGGGTCGACCCCTGACAAGCGGGGAGCCAGGGTGCACCGAGGCCCAGCCGCCGGCCTACTTCCTCCCCGCGGCCTTCTTCTTGGGAGCCGGCTTCTTCTTCGGCAGCGGAGCGTTCAGCATCCAGCGGTGGCCGAACGGGTCGGTGAGCATGGCGAAGCGGGCGTCCCAGAACATGTCCTGCGGCGGCTGCACGCTCTTGCAGCCGGCCTCGACGGCGCGCTCAAACGTGGCATCCACGTCGGCGGGCTTCTTGTACTGGATCGTGATCGCCACCGGCGGCGGGCTGCCGTTGCTGGGTGCCGACGGGCCGCCGTGCTCCGGGAACTCGTCGGAGAGCATGATGGTGCCGCCGTTGATGGTGAGGTCGGCGTGCATGAGGCGTTTGCCGTCCTGGGCCGGCATGCGCCCCTTCTCCTTGGCGCCGAACGCCTTCTTGTAGAGGTCGATGGCGGCGGCCGCGCCCTTCACCGTGAGATACGGGCTGGTCGGCTGCACCTTTGCTGTTGCTGTCGTCCTGGCGGGCATTTTCTGTCCTCCTTGGCTTGCGGGTTGCTGGGCTTCGCGCCCATCGATCAACATCGCGGCGGCGACACAGTTCCCCCCGCTCCCGGAGCTTGCACCGTCGCTCGGGGCGGTGCGCGCTGGGGAAAGTGTCGTGGGCGGTTGCTCAGCATAGATGAGTCGCGAAAGCGGCATGATTGCGCCACGGTCACGTTGCAGGTGCCAAGAAGCAAAAAAAATGCGCAGCGGCCTATGCCGCTGCGGCAGCCGTCGGCCCAGGGTGAATCGCCTCAGCTGAAGGCGGCTTTGTAGGCCTCCACGAAATCCCGGGTGGTCAGCGGCGCGCGGCCGACGATCTCCCGGATCGGCTGCGTGCTCTCGTTGGAGAAGGCGCCGTTGGCGCCGGCCCGCGCCATGGCCACCATGTGCGCCACCAGCCAGTCCGGCAGCCCTCGCGCCCGCATGCCCTGCTCGGCCTGCTCCAGCGACGCACCGATGTAGGTCACCGGCCTGCCCAGCACCTCGGAGAAAACCTGGGCGAACTCCCCCAGGTTGGTCGTGACGCCCGTGAACTCGTAGGTCTTGCCGGCGTGACGCCCGGGGTCGCGCAGGATGCGGGCGCCGACAGCGCCGGTGTCGCGCACGTCGATGAAGGCAATGGGCAGGTCTTTCGGATAGGCCAGCACCATCTTGCCCTCGGTCTTGATGGACTGGGCCTGCGCCAGCGTGTTCTGCATGAAGAGGCCGGGCCGCAGGATCACCCAGGCGAGCCCGCTCCGCTTCATGGCCTCCTCCACGGCGTGGTGGCCGCGGCCTACCACGGATTCCACATCCGGGCCGACCACCGCCCGGCCGCCGGACACCTTGGCAAAGAATTGCACGCCCGCCGCCTTGGCCGCCTCCAGGATGCCGATCTGCTGCTCGCCCGCCTGCGGGTTGTGGCCGGTGACGACGAGCACCCGCTGCACGCCCTGCAGGGCCTTCTCCATGGCGGCGCGGTCGGTGATCTCGGCCACGGCCGTGCGCGCATCCGCCCCCAGCACTTCGCGCGCCTTGTCGGCATTGCGCACGACGCACAGCGGGTCCTCGCCGAGCGCCTTCAGCTCCTTCACGACGGACCGCCCGGTGTTGCCGGTGGCGCCTATGACTGCGATCATGGTGGTTCCTCCCAGTTTTCCTGCCGCCACACTTTACCCAAGAAAAGGCCCGGCAGGGCTCCCGGGCGAGCGTTGCCCTGCGGATTCTTTGCGTGCACCGTGGGACACTGCAGGTGCGGCCGCCGACACGACACAGGTACGCCAAGCCACGAGAGTGGGGTGATTGGATGGCACAGCCGTTTATAGAGCCGTGCAGCCGGGGCGTCATTGCGGCAGAGCCGTGCCCGCGTGAGCTGGGGCGCGAAGTCCCCCCGGCGCGCCGACGCATGGTGCTGGCCGCATGCGTGCTGGCGTCCTCCATGGCCTTCATCGACGGGTCGGCGCTGACCGTCGCGCTGCCCAACCTGCGGGCTAGTCTGGCAGCAGACCTCGCCTCCGTTCAGTGGGTGCTGAACGGATATGTGCTGGCACTTGCCGCTTTGACGCTGATCGGCGGCGCGCTGGCAGATGCCTATGGGAAGGCGCGCATGCTGGCGCTCGGCTGTCTGCTGTTTGGCGCTGCATCGGCAGCCTGCGCGCTTGCTCCCTCCGTTGGCTGGCTCATTGCTGCGCGCGTGATCCAAGGCGTCGGCGCCGCAATCGTCGCCCCCGCAAGCCTGGCGCTGATTGGCGCCACCTATCCCAGGACGGAACGCAACCGGGCCATTGGGGTATGGGCGGCGGCATCGGCACTGACGACGGCCGGCGGCCCCGTCCTGGGCGGCTGGCTCACCGAGACGCTCGGCTGGCAATCCATCTTCTGGATCAACCCGCCGGTGGCGCTCGCGACCGCGGCGCTGCTCGCAGCCTATGCGCCCGAGGACCGGCGCGTGGCGCGCCGTTTCGACGTGGTCGGCGCCGCCATCATCGCCGTCGCCTTGGGTGCGCTCGCCTGGGCGCTCAGCCAGCCGGGCTCCGGTGAGGCTGGGATCGCCGCGACCGCCGCCACCGCCGGGACGGAGGTCGCCGTTGTCGCTGGACTTGGGCTGCTCGGCATCGTCGCCTACGTCTGGTGGGAGCGCGTGACTGCCGATGCGATGACCCCGCCCCGCCTCGCCGAGAACCGGCCGTTTTTCGGCCTGAACCTCGCAACCCTGCTGATCTACGGGGCGGTGTCGATCATGTTCTTCCTGCTCCCCTTCGAGCTGGTCGACCGACGCGGACTGTCCGCGACCGATGCCGGGCTCGCGTTCCTGCCCTTCACTCTTGCCGTGGGCTTCCTGTCGAGGTTTTTCGGTGCTCTGTCGGACGCGATCGGTGGCCGCATTCCGCTCATCTGCGGATCGGCGGGCGCGACGATCGCCTATGCCTGGATGGCGCTTGGACGCGAAGCGTCCTTGCTGCTGGGCGTGATTGGCCCAATGACCCTGCTGGGTCTGGCATTCGCGGCCATTGCAGCGCCGCTCACCGCGGCGGTTCTGTCCAGCGTAGAGGAGGCCGATGAGGGCCTGGCCTCCGGCATCAACAACGCGGTGAGCCGGGTCGCGCAGCTCGCCGGCGTTGCCTTGGCTGCCGGCGTCGCATCATGGGCATCCGGCTACGAGGCTGGGTTGGCCGCTGCCGCGGTGGCGTCCGTGGCCGGCTCGCTCGCCATTGCTGCTACCCTGCCGCGCGATGCGGCCCATCCTCAGCGCCCTGGCCGGGCATAGAAGCATGCCTTCCGGTATCCGTGCCACACCGAGGCTGCGCGAGGCGCTCCGAGACACGCGCGGCTCACCGGGCGTCTGAATGCCCGAGCGGCCGGCCGGGGGCGATGCGGTCGCGCACGAGCTGCTTGAGCTCCTTGATGTCGGGAAAGCGGCCCCGCTCCTTGCGCGACCAGACGAGGTCGCCGTCCACCCGCACCTCGAAGACGCCGCCGGTGGCGTCGGGTGTGAGCGCCACCGACCCTACCTCCTCGGCAAACGTCGCCAGCAGCTCCTGCGCCATCCAGCCCGCGCGCAGGCCCCAGCCGCACAGCCGGCAGTAGACGATCTCGATCAGCGGGCTGGCCGGCATCGCGGGCTCCAATCAGGTTTCGGCAGTCGGCAATCGGGATTGGTCGGTTTCGACTGCCGACGCCCGACTGCCGCAATACGTGGGCATCGG
>JBIOWI010000008.1:0-18946 GCA_044868325.1 Hyphomicrobiaceae bacterium | reverse complement strand
GATCGTGGTTTCCCCCACCCCGAGCCCCTCCCCACAAGGGGGAGGGGAATCCCGTCGCGCCTGTGACAAGACATAGGCACTTGCTCGTCCGGCATTGTCTCTCTGTCCTCACCAGGGGGGCGATGTGATCGACGGGAACACTGGTTCACGCGCTGCGCCGGGTTCGCTGCTGGCCACCGAGCCCCTGATCGCGGCCAGCGGCGTCACGCGTGTGCTCTCCGGCATCGTCCCGGTGACGCTGGTACGCGACGTAAGCCTGGCGGTGGGGCGCAAGCAGTTCGTCGCCATCACCGGGCCGTCGGGCTCCGGCAAGTCGTCCTTGCTCTACCTCCTGGGCCTGCTCGACCTGCCGACCGACGGCGAGGTGCGCATCAATGGCCGCGCCACCGCGCACATGGAGGAGGCGGAACGCGCCGCGGTCCGGCTCTCCACGCTGGGCTTCGTGTTCCAGTTCCATTTCCTGCTGCCGGAGTTCACCGCCCTCGACAACGTGGCCCTGCCGATGAAGGCGCTGGGCACGCTGCCCGAGGCCGAGCGGCACGAGCGCGCGCACTTCCTCCTCGCCTCCCTGGGCCTGGAGGAACACGCCCGCAAGCGCCCCGACCAGCTCTCCGGCGGGCAGCGCCAGCGCGTGGCGGTGGCCCGCGCGCTCGCCAACGACCCGCCCGTCATCCTGGCCGACGAGCCGACCGGCTCGCTGGATTCCAAGTCGAGCGAGCAGGTCTTCCAGATCCTGCGCGAGCTGGTGGACCGGGACGGCAAGACCGTGATCGCCGTCACTCACGACCTGGATCTCGCCCGCCGCATGGACCGCCGCATCGTCCTGGAGGACGGCGCCGTCGTGTCGGACGTTGGCTCAGGCGGCTCTTGAAGGGATTGCGGAATAGTCGTTCGCTGCCTCGGCCTTGGAGAGATCGTAAGCCATCTGCAGGTTGAGCCAGAACCGGGCGTCGGTGTCGAAATACTTGCCGAGACGAATGGCGGTGTCGGCCGTGATGCTCCGACGCTCGCGCACGATCTCGGTCAGGCGATTGGTGGGGATGCCGATGGCGACGGCAAGGGCACGTGCACTGAGCCCGAGCGGCTTGAGGTATTCCTCGCGCAGCACCTCCCCTGGGTGAGTGCGAATGCGCGTAGGCTTGTCCTTAGTGATAGTCGACGATCTCGACATCGACCGGTCCCTTGTCAGTCCACCCGAAACAGACACGCCATTGGTCGTTAATGCGGATGCTCCATTGCCCTTGCCGATCATGCCTCAGGGGCTCGAGTCGGTTCCCGGGCGGCGAACGCAGATTTTCAAGCCTGACCGCAGCATCGAGCATATCCAGCTTGCGTCTCGCTACCTTGGCGAACGACCTCCATTGCGCGGGACATACCCCGTGCTTGAAGAAATCCTCAGTCGCTCGATCGGCGAAACTTCGGATCATGGAACATATGATACGCGTGGCGTATTATGTCAACCTCTTGCAAGGTACTGCCGCGCGTTCCCCGATGCGTACGATCTGTTCGAACACGTAGCTAATAGGCGAGTATAAGTCGAGTGAATTTAGCCGCCAGCAGACGATGGCGACCGTACGGCGGCGCGTTCCGCCTCCCCAAAGCCGTGCATGCGGAGCGCCCACTGCAGTCCGACGATGGCGCCCTTGATCCGCGGCAGCAGCCACAGCGACATCGCCAGCGTCAGGGGCAGCCAGAGCACAGCGTGCAGCCACAAGGGCGGCATGAAGGCCCGCTCGACGGGCAGGATGGCACCCACCACGACGTGGCCGACGATCAGGATGGTGAAGTAGGGCGGCGCGTCGTCGGCGCGGTGATGGTGCAGGACCTCGCCGCAGCCGGGGCAGGCATCGTTCACCTTGAGGTAGCGCCCGAACAGCCGCCCCGTCCCGCACGCCGGGCAGCGCAGCCGGAAGCCCTTCAGCATCGCGCGCATCCAGCCCCGCTGCGGATGCACATCGCCGATCTCAACTGGCATCTCTCATTTTCCGGTGTTGCGCTGGCGGAAGCCGCCGAAGCAAGGCGGCCCGCCAGTATATAGGCGCGCCGCAGCAGAGCCACGATCCGGCACCGCCGCGCGCGTTGAAATGCCTCAGACGGCGGCAACCGCGGCGGTCGACGCCCTCAGCCACTCCTCGCCGACTGCCGCCAGCCGAGCGCGAAGGCCTGGGCGCGGTTGAGCATGTAGAGATAGGCGAGCTTGCCGTTGAGGCGGAGTTGCTCGGCCATGTCGGCAGGGCCGGCGGCCGTCCGCTGCCGGTGCAGGGCCGCGCGCAGCCTGCGGCGCTCCTGGCGGGAGAGGCCCATGGCCTCGTTCACGACCACTCCGGTCACGGCCTGGCGCCGGCCGGCGCGCAGGATGCGGGTCTTGTCCGCGTTCACGGAGAATCCCTCGGCGGCGACGATCTCCGGCACCAGCTTCATCAGCTTGGCCACCTTGGCCTTGTCGTTGCTGGAGAACGTGAGGTCGTCGGCATAGCGCGTGTAGGCGAAGCCGTGCTTCCCGGCGAGGCCGGCGAGGCGGCGGTCGAGGCGGAGCAGGATGGCATTGCACAGGCCGGGGCTCGTTGGCGCGCCCTGCACGCACACGCGCGGGCCGGTGGGCACGTGGTAGAGCTTGCCCTCGGCGGCCACCGGCTGGCGCGGCGCCTCCGTCATGAGGACGGCCAGGATCGCCGCTACCGGATAGCTGTAGCCCAGCGCCATCAGGAGGCCGCGCACGCGGCCGAAATGGATGGTCGGGAAGCAATCCTTGATGTCGAAGTGCAGCACCACCGCCTTGCCCACGTGAGGCGCCGCGTTGCTGGCGACGGACCGGCCCCTGACGAAGCCGTGCGCATGCTCGCTGCGCGGCAGCTTCGAGACCAGCAGCCGGTCGAGCGTGCGCAGCACCGCCTTCAGCCGCCGTTTCGGCGCGAAGATGATGCGCTCGCCGCCGGAGCGCTTCGGAATGGCGAACGCCACGTAGTGCGGGGCCGTCTCGCGGTGGCGGTGCTGGCTTAGATGCCGCAGCTGCCCAAGGGACAGCGACAACGCGGCAGCCACCTCTTGCTCCGTCCTCCACACCGGCAGGCCGTAGCGCTTGAGCTGGGCCTCGTCGGTGGCGAGATCCATGACGTTGCGGTTGCTGGTGCGCAGCGAGGCGCTGAACAGGCGGTCGGCCTCGCTCTCGGTGAGGTATTTGGGCTTCGGCGGCGGCGGCCAGCGGCGTTCCTTGGGGTCCAGCGGCGGCTTGGGGAGCAGGCGCTTGTCGCGCAGCGCCAGTCGGCGATGGCCGGCCTTCAGCGGGCCGCTCGTCGTGACGACCTCGCGCTTGAAGTCGGCCTGGCCGGCGCCAGCCACCGTCGAGACGTCGCGCTGCGGCGCCTTCGCCCAGCGCCGGGCCGCCAGCCCCTTCCGCGCCCACCGCACCAGCGCACGGGCGCCGAAAAAGAGCAGGAGGACAGCTGCGACAGAGGCGATCTGGATCAGCAGCTGCATCGGGGCCGGCCCTCGCTCAGCTGCAGGGAGATTGCGCAGTCCCGGTCCGGCCAGCCGACCACCAACAAGGCTTTGGACCCGTGGTTCCCGTCGTTGCGTACGATGGGAGCCGTGGCGATGTGATGGGAGCAGGAAGCCGCCACGGCGAAGCACCGTGGCATAGGAAGCTGGAAGGCCCTGCCGAGCCCGGGACTGCACAAAGACCGATTCATTCTGACGCCCCCGCACCGCCGCGGTCAACCTCCCAACGCGACGGTTCCTTTCTCAGTGTGACCACGGGGCCATCGACCGGAGCACTGGTCGGACGGTCGGCCCGCATCTCGTCGCTGGCCTTGAACAGGGCGAGCATGTGCTCGCACGGCCCCTGGTTCATCAGATGCTCCTCGAAGTGCGGGCAGGTGCAGCGGCCAAAGATGATGCGACCGGTGTCGTTGACGACGATCTCAACCGGATAGCGATCGCCGGCGGCACCGATGATGCGCCAGTCCCGGTAAGTGATCTCGCGCGCGATCCTCTGCTTTCGCTCGCCGGTGCTCGGGTCGATGAACGAGCGGACTTTCTTCGTCTCCTCCGCGACGCAGCTCGCGACTCGCACCTTGCCCTCCGACATGAGCGCGGCCGCCAGCTCCTGGCGCCGGTCCGGCGGGAAGTAGGCGGCCTCGTCGGCGGGCGTCTCGAACAGCTCGCGATGGCGGTAGCGCCGCGCCTCCACGTCGAACATGACGCGGCCCTGGCGGCACAGCCGCACCAGCACCCGCGATGCCGCCACCCGGTCGATGCCAAGCGCGGCGGCCAGCTCGTCGATGGAGACGTGGTAGCGCTGGCGCAACAGGCCGATCGCCGGCTCCAGCTTGTCGTCGTTGCCGGCGGCGGCGTCGGCCAGCAGATCGAAGCCGCCAGTGCCGGTAAAGCCGCTGCCCGACCAGCCGGTGAGCCCCAGCAGGAACGTCATGCCGGGCAGCTTCACGGCATAGAAGCTCGGCAGCGCCCGGCCCTTCAGGTAGATGTCGACGCCCTCGGCAAACGGCAGCAGCCCCTCGATCAGCCTGAGGCGCCGCCGGCCCCATACACGGGTGGTCTTGAGCTCGGTGTAGTTGTGCGCGGCACCTTCAAGCGGGACCACGTGCTCCCAGGGTTCCAGCACCAGCCTGGCATCCTCGCCCGGCGGGAACTCGTAGCGGATGGCGCGCGGCGACACTTTGGCCTTCGTATAGCGCAGGAAGCGCGCCGCCGAGAGCAGGTCGATCGGCTTCACGGCGAGGCGCGTGCCGGGCATGCCCATCGCCGCCTGCACCTGCAGGAAGCCGCGCACCCAGGTATCGGGCAGCTCCACCTTCCGCTCGAAACGCCCGCCGGCGCCCGAGGTGCGCACCTCCAGGCCCTCGGCGCCGATGCGGAAGGTGGTGGAGCGGCTGGAGCGCATCTCCCCCAGCGCGCCCCACAGCCAGGCCGTGAAGTCGACGTTGGTGGTTCCCGTCACTACCTCGCCCATGGTCTCGAACACAGCCGGATCGACGATCAGCGCCACGTAGGCGGACTGGTCCTGGCTGAACGCCTCGAGGAAGATGCGGTCGGGATGGACGGTGATGACGGGGTCGAGCAGGTCCGACTGGGCGATCCAGCTGTCGTTCGACCAGATCGCCTCGCCGAGCGCCCTCAGCGCGATGCGCAGGATGAAGCCGTGCTGCCGCACGAGCCCGTGGAAGCGCACGCGCCGGCGGGCGTTGGTGGAAAGGCCCACCATGGCCGCATCGCGCGTCGATTCGAACACCGAGGGCGAGGCATAGTCCACCAGCACGATCATGCAGCCGCCCTCTGCTGACGATAGACCACCGGCCGCTCCGCCGCGCCGGCCAGTGCGGGATGGGCGGCGAGGATGCGGGCGATGAGCCCGATCAGCTCGGGCTTCGGATACTTCTTGTCGGGCAACTTCAGCGCCTCGTGGGCGCGCGCGTGGATGCGGCGGGCCACCGCCTCGTCGTGCCGCGCGGCGTTGGCGAGAGCCTCGAACGCCGCCATGCGTGTCTTGCGGTGCAGCGGCCGTAGCAGCGTGCCAAGCAGGATCTCCACGTTCTCCGCCGCCAGCGCCCGCGCGCGCGGGTCGGGTAGCGCCAGCACGCGATAGGCCAGCATCATGACGTGGATGTTGGAGCCCTCCACTAGGTCCTGCACGGCCTGCGGCACCGCCAGGTACCGATCGAGGGAGCGCACGAACAGGAGCCGCGCCAGGTCGTTGGTGCGCAACAGCTCGTTCTGGTTGAACGTGGTGTACGCGGGGATGCGCGTGAGCACGTTGGCGGCGCGGCGGGCGAACTCGTTTGCGTCGCGGTCGCGGATCGCCTGGTAGTAGGCCGCCACCTCCGAGGCCGTGATCTCCACCGCGTCCGGCTTCTCCTTGGGGTTCCACCGCCGCCGCCAGGAGATGCGCGTGGCGTAGCGGCTCGCCAGGATATCGACGAGGTCGTCGTCGTGGGCGGCCTGCGCGGCCTTGATGAGGCCCGGTGCGCCCTGCCACCACGTCGGCGTCACGTTGGGCAGCAGCGGGCCGCGGATGAGATCGGGATATCGCGCATACACGAGACAGGCGAGGTTGTCGTCCAGGCTGTGGACGCGGGCGAGCCCCACGCCCGGCCAGCTCCACTCGCGCGAGACACCGGCCAGAGCCGTCAGGCGCTCGCGGCGCGTGGCGTCGCCGAGCCCCTCCTCGCGCATCAGCTTGCCGACGCACGCGTTGAAGAGCTTCGGCATGGAGGAGGTTCGCACCGTGGCCGCCCACAGGTCCCACCAGCCCTTGCGCTCGGCCAGCTCCACGAAGCGCTTGGCGTCGTCGTCCCTGCCCCAGCCGCCGACGGTCTCCTCCAGCTTGGCGCGCACATAGGGCATCACGTCCCGCCCGCGCCGCTCCAGGAGCTTCAGGACAGTGCCGCCCCGCTTGATGTCGTAGCCCTGCAGATGCCGGCTCTCCAGCAGGCGGTTGAGCTCGGCCTGCTCCACCACCGCCTCCGCCAGCGCCAGCACCTCCGTCTCCCAGCGGTCCACGGGCATGAGACGGCGGTAGAGGGCGAGGTAGAGCTTCTCGTCTCCGTGGGAGCGGGCCAGCCGGCCCATCTTGTCCCACATGGCCCGCTTCTCGTTGCCCCACGTGTAGAACGACGGCAGGTGCCGCAGGATGAACGCGCCCGCGCCACGGTCCACGTCGTAGAGCCGCATGGCCGCGGCCTCGTCGAGCTGGAACCAGTCGTCGAACTCGTCCAGCACGATGGCGCGCGCGGCCGGCGTCGGGGCGACGCGATAGGCCTCCACCAGCGCGGCGCTCCAGCGCTCGTTGTCGACGCCCCAGCCCTTGGCAGGCATGAACTTCCAGCGCAGCAGGCGGCGCACCAGCCGCACGTCCCGCGCCGCGCGCGCTGCCTCGATCCAGGCTTCCAGATCGGCCGCGTGGTCACTCCACGCCACCCGCTTCCAGCGGTTGCCGACGGCGATCCAGTTGGAGAAATGGTTGAGGACGATGGGCCGGAACACAACCTTGTTGCGCGCGTAGAGGCGCGGGCCCCAGAACCAGGTGAGGCCGGGAAACAGCGGGTCGCGGCACAGCCCTTCCAGGTTGTCGCGCAGGCGCTGGTCGTCCGTCTGGCTGTCGAGCAGCTGCTCGATGGCCCTGCGCAACTGCTTCTCGTCCATCTGCGGCTGCTCGCGCCAAACGTTTCGGGTGACGACCGCCCGCCGCCGATGCTATCAGGACGCCCGCAGAAGAATTGGGCGGCCCTGCCATGATTGCGCGCAGTCGCCGGCTCGTGACCGAACGGCAACAGGCTGCCCCATGTGTCAGGAACGGTCAGGAACAGTCAGGAGCGATCGGAACAACGGCGGTGCCCGCTCATTCCGGTATGCGTCCCGCCTCGATGGCCCTGATCATCTCCTCACGGCTCGGATCGTCCCGTTCCACCCAGGCCTCGATGGCATTCAGGAACTGTTGCTGGTCTTGGATCCGGTTGGCAGCGACGCCGCGCTTCTTTCCGGCTCCCCAGCGCGGACCGAAGTGGTAGACCGCGGCCCACATCACCTTGGCGGTGCGCAGATTCTCGCCGGCCGTCAGCATGGCCTCGTAGAAGACGTTGTGCGTGTCCTGCCAGCTGCGGGACTTGATGCTGCAGTAGTGGTCGTGGATGACGGCAGCCTGCCGGTACTTGCCCGTGAAGGGCGGATGCGTCACCCAGAACGCCCGCGGGATCGAGGCGCCGTCCGTCACGACCCCGGCCGGCACGTCCCACGCCCGACCCTTGGCGTCGACATACCCGAACGGCCCTATCAGCTTGACGTTGACACCGTCCGCCAGGGGCTCGACCCGGAGCGTGCCCTTGAAGCGTCCCTGCTGCGCCCAGCTCGCCTCTCCATGGACGAGCAGAACAGCCATCGCCACGACCATTCCCAGCCCGCACCGCAACGGCCGCATGCGCCCTCCCCTCTGTTCCGCACGTCCAAGCAACAGCAAAGGTCGGCGGGGACTATGCCGCGCGGCACCGTGCGAGGCAAGGCAGCTGGCTACGACGCCGTCTTCATCACGAAGGGGTTGCCGCCGCCGGGGCCGTTGTTGATCCACACGCTCTTGGTCTGCAGGTAGCCCTCGATGGCCTCGATGCCGTTCTCGCGGCCGAGCCCCGACGCCTTGTAGCCGCCGAACGGCATGAGGAAGCTCACGGCGCGGTAGGTGTTCACCCACACCGTGCCGGCCCGGATCCGCCGCGCCACTCCGTGCGCGCGCTTGACGGACTGGGTCCAGATACCTGCGCCGAGGCCGAAGGCGATGTCGTTGGCGATCGCCACGGCCTCGTCCTCGTCCTTGAACTTGATGACCGACAGGACGGGGCCGAACACCTCCTCCTGGGCGATGCGCATCCTGTTGTGGACGCCGGTGAAGACGGTGGGCTTGACGAAATACTTGCCGCCGCCCTCCTCCTTGGTGGCCGGCCCGCCGCCCAGCACGCACCGGGCGCCCTCGCCCTTGGCGATGTCGATGTAGGAGAGGACCTTCTGGTACTGGGGAGGCGTCGTCACAGGCCCTACCTGGGTCTCGGGCAGACCCGGGTCGCCCAGCCTGGCCTGCTTGGCCATGGCCACCAGCTTCTCCACGAACTCGTCATGGATCGTCTCTTGCAGGAGCAGGCGCGAGCCGGCGATGCAGGTCTGGCCGGTGGCGGCGAAGATGCCGGAGATGGCGCCGCTCACCGCATCGTCCAGGATGCAGTCGTCGAAGACGATGTTGGGCGATTTGCCGCCCAGCTCCAGCGACACCTTCTTGAAGCTCTTGGCCGCCAGCTCGTTGACGCGCGCGCCCGTCGCCGAGCCGCCGGTGAAAGCCACCTTGGCCACCTTGGGGTGCGTGATGAGCGGCTCGCCCACCACCGCGCCATAACCGGTGACGACGTTGACCACGCCGGGCGGCACGTCCGCCTCCGCGATCACCAGCTTCATGAACTCGAGGAGCGAGGCTGAAGTGAACTCGGACGGCTTGATCACCACGGTGCAGCCGGCGGCCAGCGCCGGGGCCAGCTTCCAGCCCACCAGCATCAGCGGCGAGTTCCAGGGCGTGATGAACGCGCATACGCCCACCGGCTCCTTCAGGGTGTAGTTGAAATGGTCGGGGCGATCGACCGGCACCACCGCGCCCTGGATTTTATCGGCCAGCCCGCCGTAGTAGTAGAACCACTCGGGCAGGTATTTGAGCTGCGCCGCCATCTCCGAGATCAGCTTGCCGTTGTCGCGCACCTCGATCCTTGCGAGGTGCTCGCCGTGCTTCTCGATCAGCCCGGCGATCCGGCGCAGCACCTTGCCGCGCGCGGTCTGCGTCATGGCGGGCCAGGGGCCGCCTTCGAAGGCGCGGTGGGCGGCCTCCACCGCCCGATCCGCGTCGGCGGCGTCGCATTCGGGGATCAGCGCCCACGGCTCGCCGGTGTAGGGATCGTAGCTCTCGAACCGCTTGCCGGAGGCCGCGCCGCACCACTTGCCGTCGATGTAGGTCTGATACTCCTGCAGCTTGCTCGGACGGTCCAGCATCGGTGCGTCTCCGCTCTCGTTCGCGTTGCCTTGTGCGTTGGCATCGAGGCTAGCACAACTGGCCTCTTCGCGGGATGCGATGAGGCTACGCGATGGGTGCTACGACGGCGAGCATCACCGCCTGATCGCCGAGTAAGCTGCGAAGATCAGCGCTGCCGCCGCGGCGACGAGGAACGCTACGGTCGCGTACTGGTGGGCGACGCTGACCACGGCGAAGATGGCAATCAGCAGGAGCCCCACGAGAGCGAACAGCCACTCGAGATGGATGCCGGCCAAGAGGCAGCCGAGCGCCAGGATGAGGAGCGAGCTGAGCCCGGCGCCGGCCGCCGGCTGCTCGCCCCGCCGCAGCAGGGAGAAATCGAGGGCGATCGCGGCGGCGACGCTCAGCCAATGCAGGATCTGGCGGATCACCGTCCCCGTGAGCTGGCCCGTGCGATGCCAGGCCGCGAACACGCACAGCACACCGTAGACCGGCACCAGGCTGAGCCAGTAGGTCCGCGCCCAGGTCGCGTCGGCAACGGTGACAGCCGTCCCGACCAGGGCGAGAACGGCCATCGCACCGGCCACGATGCCGGGCGGCCCCTTGACCATGCCCACCCAGCGCTCGATCCAGCCCTCGACCGGGCCGCGCCTGCCGGCGCCCTGCTGCGGGTCGATATCGGACATCTGCCACCTGCTACGTCGCGGAGCTCAGCCTATCACGGCGAGGCGCCCTGCGCCCGCCACTCATGGCCCGCAACGGGCCCGGCCGCCACTGGCGGCTGCCTATGAGGTTACCCGCAGGGCGCGACCCTGTGCCAGCCGGGCGAGGCTGAACAGGCGCGTATCGTGGGGCGTCGCGCCGTGCATGGCGAGGTCTGCCAGGATCTCGCCGATGCCGGAGCAGAACTTGTAGCCGTGGCCCGAGAAGCCCGCTGCAACCGCCACGTTGCGATGGCCGGGCAGCAGATCGACGATGAAGTGCTCGTCCGGGGAGTTCACGAACATGCAGGTCTTGAAGCCCACCGGCGCGCCCATCGGCTGGGCGAGATAGCGGCCGATCCATCTCAGCACCGCCTCGTCCTCGGGCAGGATGCGCCGGTCGATGGCGTCGGGCTCCACATTTTCCCCTCGGTGGTGGAAGCGGCCGATCTTGAAGCCTTCGCCGGCCGCGCGCTCCGGAAAGCCGTAGTAGGCGCCCTTCTCGGGGCAATCGAGGATGAAGACAGGGAAGGCCTCGGGAGAGAACTGTCCGTGCCCCGTCTCGAACCAGCCGACGACCTGGCGCTCGGGCACGGCGAGGCTCTGGAAGCCGTATTTCCTGAGCA
Organism: Hyphomicrobiaceae bacterium; assembly: GCA_044868325.1. Taxonomy (GTDB): domain Bacteria; phylum Pseudomonadota; class Alphaproteobacteria; order Rhizobiales; family Hyphomicrobiaceae; genus AWTP1-13. Next base: position 8,108 of record JBIOWI010000008.1, on the reverse strand, counting down.
GCCGGCCGGTCCACGCGCCGGCCGCCACGACCAGCGCTCCGGCCTCGTAACGCCCCCTCTCGGTCTCAACCTCGACGCGGTCGCCCACAGCCCTCCAGCCGCGCACCGGCTCGTTCTCGCGCACCTCGGCGCCCAGCCGGCGAGCCAGCGTGACGTGTGCCAGGATCGCCCGATCGGCGGGCAGGAAGCCGGCCTCGGGCTGGTACACCGCCTCGAACTCCGGCGGCAAGCGCCAGGCCGGATGGCGCCGGGCAACCTCGGACGCGCGCAGCACCTCGTGCGTGAGCCCATGCTCCCGGCACGCCGCCTTGGCCCCGCGCACCACCCGGCCCTCCGGCAGGCCGATGTCGAGGCCGCCTGTCACGGTGACGAGTCTCTCGCCAGAGTCGCGCTCCAGGGCCTGCCAGCGCGCGAACGATAGGCGCATGAGGGGCACGTAGCTCGGGTGCTCGAAATAGGCGAAGCGGAAGATACGGGTGGCGCCCGCCGAGGAGCCCAGCTCGTGCGGCACCGCAAACTGCTCCAGCCCCAGCACGCGCTGCCCGCGCCTGGCCAGCTCGTAGATGGCCGCCGAGCCCATCCCACCCGCGCCGATGACAATGCAGTCGAAGACCTGTGTGCCCATGCGGGCCATTGTTCGGTCGGCCGCCGGGGCCGTCAACCGGGCGGCGGCTCGGCGATCCCGACGCGCCATCCGCTTGACAAAGGCAGAGGGAAGATCAGGTTGCCTGTGCCCCGCAGCCCCCGAGCAACCGGCCCCATGCGATCCACCCCCGTCTCCGCCGCAACGCGCGCACTCGCCGTCTGCCTCTCTCTCCTCGGCGCGGCCGCCGCGGCGGCGAGCGAGCCCCAGTGGCGCGCCTGGGCCGAGACGGCACAGAAGCGGCACGCGCTGGCCGGGCAGGTCTACGATGTGGCACAGGGCAAGCTCTCCGACGCGGGCGACGGCCCGCGCCCGCCGCTGCCTGACGGCATCGTCCTGCTGGGCGAGGTGCACGATAACCCGGCGCACCACCAGGTGCGGGCCTGGCTCATTGCGGATGCCATCAAGGCCCGGCCGCAGTGGCGCCCCGCGGTAGCGTTCGAGCAGATCGACACAGACCGGCAGGAGGCCGTTGACCGATTTGAAAAGCTCGATGCCGGCGGCCGGACTCCGGAGAGCCTGTTCAGCTTCCTCAAGTGGCAGGAGACCGGTTGGCCGCCGGCCGAGATCTACCGTCCCTTGTTCGAGGCGATCGTGGCCGCGCAGCTGCCCATCTACGCCGGCGACCTGCCCCGGGTGCGCGTGCGCTCGGTCGCGCGCAGCGGATTGTTGCAGATCGCACCGGAGGAGCGGGCACGGCTGGGGCTGGAGCAGCCGCTACCCGCCCCCCACGCGGACGCCCTGCGCCGGGAGCTGGAGGAGAGCCACTGCGGCGCCCTGCCGCCGCAGGCGCTGGGCGGCATGGCCGTGGCCCAGCGCTACCGCGACGCCCACATGGCCGACGTGCTGCTCGGGGCGGCCGGGCGCCACGGCTCCGCCATCCTGATCGCCGGCAATGGCCACGTCAGGACCGACCGCGGCGTCCCCTGGCACACCCGCCGGCGCGCTCCGGAGACACCCGTGACGACCGTTCTCATCCTGGAGGTGGAGGACGGCAAGGCGAAGCCGGCAGACTACCTGCCGCGCGATCCCGACGGCCGGCCGGCTGCCGATTTCATCGTTTTCACCCCCAGGGCAGAGCGCCCAGACCCGTGTGAGAGCTTCCGCAAGAAATAGGTTTCAGGTTTCAGGTACTAGGTTTCAGGGAGACCAATACCTCGCGCGCCCTGAAACCTGATCCCTGAAACCTGAAACCTGCTCCTGGCCTTTCGCGTTGCGTTGCAATATCAAGCGGCCTCATGCCCAAGCGCACCGATATCCAGTCCATCCTCATCGTCGGGGCCGGCCCGATCGTCATCGGCCAGGCCTGCGAGTTCGACTATTCCGGCACCCAGGCCTGCAAGGCGCTGAAGGACGAGGGCTACCGCATCGTCCTGGTCAACTCCAACCCGGCCACCATCATGACGGACCCGGAGCTGGCCGACGCCACCTACGTGGAGCCGATCACGCCCGAGATCGTCGCCAGGATCATCGAGAAGGAGCGCCCGGACGCGCTGCTGCCCACCATGGGCGGGCAGACCGCGCTCAACACGGCGCTGGCCCTCGACAAGCAGGGCGTGCTGCGCCGGTGCGGCGTGGAGATGATCGGCGCCAACGCCCAGGCCATCGCCAAGGCCGAGGACCGCGAGCTGTTCCGCGAGGCCATGACCCGCATCGGCCTCGCCACCCCCAAGTCCCGCCTCGCCCACAACCGCGAGGAGGCCATGGCGGCCCTGGAGTATGTCGGCCTGCCGGCCATCATCCGCCCGTCCTTCACGCTGGGCGGCACCGGCGGCGGCGTCGCCTACAACCGCCAGGAGTTCATCGACATCGTCGAGGGCGGCCTCGACGCCTCGTTCGCGCGCCAGGTGCTGATCGAGGAAAGCGTGCTCGGCTGGAAGGAGTTCGAGATGGAGGTGGTCCGCGACAAGGCGGACAACTGCATCATCGTCTGCTCCATCGAGAACGTGGACCCGATGGGCGTGCACACGGGCGACAGCATCACGGTGGCGCCGGCGCTGACGCTCACCGACAAGGAATACCAGATCATGCGCAACGCCTCGATCGCGGTGCTGCGCGAGATCGGGGTGGAGACTGGCGGCTCCAACGTGCAGTTCGCCATCAACCCGGAGGATGGCCGCCTCGTCGTCATCGAGATGAACCCGAGGGTGTCGCGCTCGTCGGCGCTCGCCTCCAAGGCCACCGGCTTCCCCATCGCCAAGGTTGCCGCCAAGCTGGCCGTCGGCTTCACGCTGGACGAGGTCCAGAACGACATCACGGGCGGCGCCATGCCGGCCTCGTTCGAGCCGACCATCGACTACGTCGTCACCAAGATCCCGCGTTTCGCCTTCGAGAAGTTCCCGGGCGCCGAGCCGATGCTCACCACCTCCATGACATCGGTGGGCGAGGTCATGGCCATCGGACGCACGTTCGCCGAGAGCCTGCAGAAGGCGCTGCGCAGCCTTGAGACGGGCCTTACCGGTCTCGACGATGTTGCCTTCGACGGGCTCGGCGCCGGCGACGACAAGAACATCGTGCGCGCCGCCCTCGGCGTGCCGACGCCGGACCGGCTGCTCAAGGTGGCCCAAGCCATGCGGCTGGGCGTGGATCACGAGGAGATCTACGCCTCCTGCCGCATCGATCGCTGGTTCCTCGAACGCCTGCAGGAGATCGTCGACACGGAGGCTCGCGTGCGCGCCCACGGCCTGCCGGAGATGCCCTCGCAGCTGCGCGGGCTCAAGGCGATGGGCTTCTCGGATGCCCGCCTGGGCAAGCTCGCCGGCCTCTCCGAAGGAGAGGTGCGCGAGCGGCGTCATGCGCTCGGCGTGCGCCCGGTCTACAAGCGCATCGACACGTGCGCGGCGGAGTTCGCCTCGCCCACGGCCTACATGTACTCGACCTACGAGACCGGCCTCGACGGCCCGCCCGCCTGCGAGGCCGCCCCGTCGAACCGCGACAAGGCCGTCATCCTGGGCGGCGGGCCGAACCGCATCGGCCAGGGCATCGAGTTCGACTACTGCTGCTGCCACGCCTGCTTCGCGCTCAGCGACGCGGGCGTCGAGACGATCATGATCAACTGCAACCCGGAGACGGTCTCGACCGACTACGACACCTCCGACCGCCTCTACTTCGAGCCGCTGACCGCGGAGGACGTGCTGGAGATCATCGCCGTGGAGCAGTCGAAGGGGCGGCTCAGGGGCGTGATCGTCCAGTTCGGAGGGCAGACGCCCCTCAAGCTCGCCAAGCCCCTGGAAGCCGCCGGCGTGCCGATCATGGGCACCTCTCCAGAGGCCATCGACCTCGCGGAGGACCGCAACCGCTTCAAGGCGCTGATCGGCCGGCTCGGCATCGAGCAGCCCGACAGCGGCGTCGCCCGCTCCTTCGCCGAGGCGCGCGCCACCGCGCGCGAGCTGGGCTACCCGCTGCTGATCCGCCCCTCCTACGTGCTGGGCGGACGCGGCATGGAGATCCTGGCCGAGCCCGGCGATCTCGACCGGTATCTCGCCAAGCTGGCGGCCATCCTCAACCGACCGTCGGAGCTTGTGGTCTCCGAGGACCGCCCGCTGCTGATCGACCGCTATCTGAGCGACGCCGTCGAGGTGGACGTGGACTGCCTCAGCGACGGCAAGAGCACCTTCATCGCCGGGATCATGGAGCACATCGAGGAGGCTGGCATCCATTCGGGCGACAGCGCCTGCTCGCTGCCCACGCATTCGCTTCCCGACGAGACGATCGCCCAGATCGAGCGCGAGACCCGCGAGCTGGCGCTGGCCCTCAATGTGGTCGGCCTGATGAACGTGCAGTACGCGGTGAAGAACGGCCAGGTCTACGTGCTGGAGGTGAACCCGCGCGCCTCGCGCACCGTGCCGTTCGTGGCCAAGGTGATCGGGCGCCCCATCGCCGGCATCGCCGCCCGCATCATGAACGGCGAGCCGCTCGCCTCATTCGGCCTGCAGCCGGTCAAGCTCGATCATGTCGCCGTGAAGGAGGCCGTATTCCCCTTCGCCCGCTTCCCCGGCGTCGATACGGTGCTGGGTCCCGAGATGCGCTCCACCGGCGAGGTGATGGGTATCGACCGCGACTACGCGCTGGCCTTCGCCAAGAGCCAGATCGGGGCAGGCAACCAGCTGCCCCTGAACGGGACGGTATTCGTCTCGGTACGGGACGCAGACAAGGCCGGCATCGTGGCGCCCATCCGCGAGCTGGCCGCAGCCGGCTTCCGCATCGTGGCGACGCGCGGCACCAAACGGGCGCTGGACGCGCACGGCATTCCCTGCGAGCAGGTCAACAAGGTCTTGGAGGGGCGGCCCCATATCGTCGATCTGATGAAGAACGGCGAGATCAGCCTTGTGTTCAACACCACCGAGGGCGCTAAGGCTCTTGCCGATTCCAAGGATATCCGGCGCACCGCCCTCTTGCATCACATTCCATACTATACCACATTGGCCGGTGCCCTGGCGGCGACCCACGCCATCAAGGCGCTCGCCGCGGGCACCCTGAATGTCGCCCCCCTGCAGTCCTACATAAAGCGGCCTTCCTGAAGGCCGCTGCGGCAGTGCCAGTCCGAAGGACTGGTCAAAGCCGGCATTTTGGGTGACACTGATGGGATCTGCACACCGTTTGGGTCCGGAGCACATACGAGTGACGATCATGGAAAAGGTGCCGATGACCATGGAGGGTTATCGTAAGCTCGAGGCAGAGCTGCACCGTCTTAAGGTGGAGGAGCGTCCGCGCATTATCCAGCAGATCGCCGAGGCCCGCGACCACGGCGACCTGTCAGAGAACGCGGAGTACCACGCCGCCAAGGAGGCCCAGGGCCTCAACGAGGCGCGGGTGGCCGAGCTCGAGGACAAGATCGCCCGTGCCGAGATCATCGACCCGTCCAAGCTGTCCGGGACGACCGTGAAGTTCGGCGCCACCGTGACGCTGGAGGACGATGATTCCGGCGAGAAGGTGAAGTACAAGATCGTCGGCGAGGACGAGGCCGACCTCAAGGCCGGCAAGATTTCCATCAACTTGCCCATCGCCCGCGCGCTGATTGGCAAGTCCAAGGGTGAGAACGCCGAGGTGACGACCCCCAAGAGCGCGCGCAGCTTCGAGATTCTGAAGGTCGAGTTCAAGTGAGGTGTCAGACCCTCTGGGTCTGACACCGTTGTGCAATCGCTGTTTGAGACATGGTGTCAGACCCAGAGGGTCTGACACCTGTTATCCACAGCATGGTGCATGCACCCCTGTTCCTTCTCCCGATCACGTATGATGTCTATGGCGAGCGTTGAGCGAGCCGATCGTGCGGTATGGGGCGGGTTCGGAAGGTTGTCATGCGTATGGACGCGCGGAAGCGCGGCTTCCTGTATGGAGCGTTGCGTTCCAAGGGCTTCCTGAGCTTTGCGCTGCTGGCCCTGGTCGTCGGTCTCACGCAACTGGAAGTATCGGGACGCAGCCTCGGCAGCCTCATCGGCGATCTCGTGATCGCGCCCGCCGACGCGCGTCGGGCCTCCACGCGCGGGACGCAATTCGGTTCCGACCTCCGCCACCCGCCCGCACCCGTGCAGTTGCCGGCGTTCGTTCCATCCGGCCGCGTCCAGGCGTTCGCGCCGCTGCCTCAGACGCCAGCCTTCGCCCCTGCGACCGTCCCGCACGCTCGTCCATCCTTTTCCGCGGACGCGCGCAAGCCGTTGTCCGGCTCCTTCGCGGTGGCGAAGCCGATCCGGGCGGAATCCCGCAGCGGTAGAGCCGGCAGGCGGGATGGCGACGCTCCGCATCGGATTGCGCGGGCGCTGCCGGCGGACACAAGTGTGGTGCACGGCGGCTGGAACGTGACGATCCGGCCCACACCTGACGTCCGAGCTAACGTGGACGGCTTGATTCCCCGGCATCGCGCCGCCTTTCCAGGCCATGGGCAAACAGCCGCGCGGCTGCACATGCCCTTCCACCGCCTCGTGGAGAAGCTCTCCAACGGTTCCAGACAGGCCTCTCAGCCGGCCAAGCCGGCGGCAGCTCCGCCCGCCACCAAGCCGCGCGAGGCGTCCCCCGCCACTGCGGGCGGGCCCAAGATGGCGTTCCGCCGCCTCGGCGGCCGCCCGCCGATAGGCGAGCTGCTGCCGCCGGTCGGCACCTTCAAGTCCGGCGAGGTGCTGGCCATCAATCTCCCCGCCGAGGACATCGGCAGAGTCCGGGACGGGAGCTACCAGGTGGTCGAGCGCATCGAGCTGCCCGACTTCGGGCTCACCCTCACCCGCCTGCGGCTGCCGGAGAGCCTGAACGCCATCTCCGGCCGCGACCAGCTGTTCGACCTTATCCCGGAGGCCGGCTTCACGCTCAACCGGGTCTACGCCCACTACCGCCCCGGCTCGGGCCGCAACGGCTCCGGCGGCGCGGCTGCGGTGCAGAGCGGAAAGGGCTGCCCGGCGGAGCGCTGCTTCGGCAGCGCCCTCATCAACTGGCAGCCCCGGCTGGCGGCCTGCGCCCGCGACGTGAGGGTGGGCATCGTCGACACCGGCTTCGACCAGGCCCATCCGGCCTTCGCCGGAGTGCGCTACCACTACAGGGAGTTCCTGCCCGAGGGCAGTGCCAGCGCCTCCGACCAGCATGGCACGGGCGTGCTGTCGCTGCTGGCGGGCAACCCAACCACCGGCACGCCCGGGCTCATTCCCGACGCCTCCTACGTGTTCGCCAACGCCTTCTTCGCCGACGCCGACGGACAGCCCATGTCGGATACCGTCCAGATGCTGCAAGCCCTGCACTGGCTGAAAAGGAGCGGCGTGTCCGTCGTCAACCTGAGCTTCGCCGGTCCGGACGACGATCTCCTCCACCATGCCGTGCGGGAGCTGACCAAGGCGGGCATCGTGGTCGTCGCGGCGGCCGGCAACGAGGGGCCGGCGGCACCGCCCAGCTATCCCGCCGCCTACCAGGAGGTGATCGCGGTGACGGCAGTTGACCGCAACTTGGCCGCCTATCGCTATGCCAACCGCGGCGCGCACATCGACATCGCCGCCCCGGGTGTGGATGTCTGGACCGCCATGCCCGGTCGGCGCGAGGGGCCGCAGACCGGCACCTCGTTCGCCGTACCGTATGTCACGGCCGTGGTCGCGGTGGCGCTCAGTGGGGCGGAGCCGGCACCGGGCGGCGATCCGCTGGCCGCCAAGCGGCACGCGCTGGCGCAGATCGAGGGCCACATCAAAAACCTCGGCGGCCCGGGCCGCGATCCGACCTACGGCGCCGGGCTGGTGCAGGCGCCCGCGACGTGCGGCCCGGCGCCCGCAGTTGCCGTGGCATCGAACGATGCGCTGTCGGCTCAGCCCTGGGCCGGGACGGTCCGGCGCGCAGTCGAGCCAGCAAGTACAGGGCCGGCGAGCACGGGGCCGGTGATGGTGGGCTCCTGGATCAGCACGGTGGTGCATGCAGCCTCGGGCGACGGCGTCGCCCGCTAGCTGCGGACACCTCCTGTCACGACGCTTGGCTCATCGGACCGGCAGTCCCGGGGGGG
>JBIOWI010000007.1:0-14474 GCA_044868325.1 Hyphomicrobiaceae bacterium | reverse complement strand
CAGCGCGAGCGCCAGTGGGCTCACGGTCAGCTCCAGGCGTCCCGCCACCACCTCCTGCAGCGCCGGCCCCGTGCCCTTGAACGGCACGCCCACCATGGAGATGCCCGCCGCCTTCTCCAGCTGCTTGGCGAGCAGCTCCGTCACCGAGCCGGCGCCCACCTTGCCGTAGTTGAGCTTGCCCGGCCGCTCCTTGGCGTAGGCGATGAGCTCGGTCATGTCCTTCACCGGCAGCGAGGTCGGCACCGTGAAGGCGTAGTAGCCCTTGGCCACCATGCTGATCGGCGCCAGGTCCTCCAGCTTGTAGGCCACGCTCTTGTAGAGCAGCGTGTTGGACGCATCGAGGTAGGAGCACAGGAGCAGCGTGTGCCCGTCGCGCGGCTGGGCCAGCATCTCGTTGAGCGCGATCATGCCGGCGGCTCCGGTCTTATTCTCCACCACCACCGATTGACCGAGCGCCTTCTGCATCCTCTCGGCGATGAGGCGGGCCGGCACGTCGCTCGGGCCCCCGGCGGGGAAGCCGACCAGCAGCCGGATGGTGCGGCTGGGGAACTCCTGCGCGTTCGCTTGCGGCGCCAAGACCGCCAGCGCGGCGGCGCTGCAGAGGACGAGAGGGGTCGCACAGAAACCAAGCCCACGGCGCATCATGGCGTCTCCCCCCGGCTCCTTGGCACGGTTCCCCTTCGACGAGGCGGGCACTATAAAGCGTGAGCGCGGCCGGCGCGAGCCTTCCATTGCAGGGCACGCAGGCGGGGCTCGCCGCCCACATCGAGGCCGTATGCCGGGCCACCGCGCTGGGCGTGGTGGTCTACAACCGCGCCAACTGACGGCTGCAGGCCGACGCGCTGGCGCGCCTGGCCGAGGCCTGCCCAAACCTGATCGGCTTCAAGGACGGCATCGGCGACGCCGGCGACATCGTGGCGCTGCGCGCGGCGCTGGGCGACCGCCTCGTCCTCCTCAACGGCATGCCGACGGCGGAGACCTACGCCCGCGCCCTCGCCGCCCAGGGCTTCGCCAGCTACTCCTCGGCCATCTTCAACTTCGTGCCGCGCACCGCCACCGACGTGCACCGCGCCGTCTACGCCGGCGACGACGCCACCCTCGCCCGCTTCGAGCGCGACTTCCTCGTCCCCTACGCGCGCCTGCGCAGCCGCCGGCCCGGCTACGCCGTCAGCGTCGTCAAGGCCGGCGCGACCATCGTCGGCCGCAGCGCCGGCAAGGTCCGCCCTCCGCTCTCCGACGTTACGCCGGAGGAGATGGAGGAGCTGCGGGCGCTAATCGCGAGGCTTGGGGAGGCGTAGTTGCGGAGGGGTGCAGGCTCCTTCCCACACCGGCCAGGATCTCGTCCCCGTCCATGGAGGCCTGCCTGGTCCGTGCCCACGGCAGGGTTGTGCCAGTGAACCGGACATGCTCTGGCGCTGCATCTCGTAAGATTCCGGCTTCCTACTCGAACGTCAGGGGTGCGCGGTCTTGGCCAGGCGGACCAGGTTGAGAAACTCGGCGCGGTAGCCGAAGAGGTCCTCGCCCCTGGCCGAAGCAGCGAGCGCAATCACCTCGTCGTAGCCGAAGCCCTTGAGATAGGGGTCACCCCTGAGCAGCTGCCCGAACGCGGCGACCGCAATCGAGAAGCGGACCTCCGTGGAGGCTTGCTCCATGGCCGCCTTTTCAAGCGCTGGCGTGATCGGCAGTTCGATGCGGCGGCTCACCGTTTCGGCCGGCAGCTTATAGTTGACCCTCAGGAAGCCGTACTCACCCTTGCCGTCGCTAGGAGTGGCCGCGGTCGGCAGCTTGTAGCGCAGATCTTCGACAAACCTCGGGCTGCCGACCGGCGTCACCTCATAGATCGCGGTCACCGTGTGGCCCGACCCGATGTCGCCGGCGTCGACCTTGTCGTTGTTGAAGTCCTCGCGCCGCAGCAGCCTCGTCTCGTAGCCAATCAGCCGGTACTCGGCCACCGTGGCAGGATTGAACTCGATCTGGATCTTCACGTCCTTTGCGATCGGAAACAGCGTCGAGGACGACTCGTCGACCAGCACCTTGCGCGCCTCGTTCAGCGTGTCGATGTAGGCGGCGACGCCGTTGCCATTCTGGGCAAGGGCCTGCATCAGCGCGTCGTTGTAGTTGCCGCGGCCCACACCCAGCACCGACAGGTAGATGCCCGTCTCGCGCTTTCTCTCGATGAACGATTTCAGTTGGCCGACATCGGTGATGCCGACGTTGAAGTCGCCGTCGGTGGCGAGGATGACGCGGTTGACTGCGGTCTTGTCGAAGGCGCCCTCCGCCATCCGATAGGCTTCCTGTATGCCGGCGCCGCCTGCCGTCGAGCCGCCGGCGTTGAGACGCTCGATCGCCTCCAGGATCTTGCGCTTGTCCGCCACCTTCGTGGGCTCCAGCGCCGCGTGCGTTTGCCCTGCGTAGGTGACGACGCCGACGGTGTCGTCCGGGCGCAGAGTGTCGATGAGCATGCGGAAGGCGTTCTTGAGCAGCGGCAGCCGGTCCTCGGGCGCCATGGAGCCGGACGTGTCGATGAGCAGCACCAGGTTGGCGCGCGGACGCTCGGCCTTCGGTACGTCGTATCCCTTGATGGCAATGTGGACGAGCTTGTTGGTCGGGTTCCAGGGCGAGGGCAGCACCGAGACCGTCGGCCGGAAGGGTGCGCTGCGGTCCTCGGGCAGCGGATAGTCGTAGGGGAAGTAGTTGATCATCTCCTCGACCCGCACGGCCTCCCTCGGCGGCAGCTGCGCCGAGTTGAGGGCGCGACGCACGAAAGAATAGGATGCGCTGTCGACATCGATCGAGAACGTCGAAACCGGCTCGCTCGCCACGCTCTTAACCGGGTTCACAGCCACCACCGCGAAGCGGTCGCGCCCGTCCTGGGCTGGCTGGGGTGCTTCCAAGGACAAGCGAGAACGCTCGCCAGCCTCAAGCACTGCGACCTTCGCGGATGCCTTTTCCTGGACCTGCCCAGCCTTTTCTTTGACCTGCTTGGGTTGAAGCAAGACGCATGTCCTTCCGGGCGGACATGCCTGAACCCTCTCCGCGGGTGCGGGGCGGGCGGTACCCGGAGAGCTCGACGACGTGGCGGGCTCAATGGAAATGAAGGCCTGCGTCGGTGCTGGTGCCGCGGCCGCCGGGGCGAAGTCTTGCGCTCCCACATGCGGGGCAGGGCTGCCCCTGCGGTGAAAATCGGCGGCTGGGGTTGTGACAAGCGAAGGGGCCTTTGCCTGTGGAAGCGCTGCGATCCTTCGCGCCTCCTGCGCGACCGTGGGTGGGACGTTGCCTTCCTTGCGGATGGCACTCAAGGCAGCAATGCGGGCGTTGTCCTGGGTCACGACGCTGAGCGACTGGACAAAAGCATCGCGGAAGTCGTCTGCAGCCTCGAAGCGGTCAGCGCGTGTGACGGAGCCGTTCGGGTCCTTGAGCTGGGCGTTGCCTTCCGCGGTCAGCGCGTTGGAACCCTTGTCATAGATGACTTTGTCGGCGGTCAGAATGAAATTGTTGTAGTAGATCTCGACGTTACCCTCCGCTATCACGCGGCTGTTCTTGTCGTCGTAGACGAGACGGTCGGTCTGCAAGTAGACCGGCTGGGCCCGACCGATCTTCGGAGCCGGCCCGAAGAGACCGTCGGGCTTCTTGGCGGGGATAGCGCCCGAAGCCGCGACATGGGCGCCCGAGGTGGGCGCGTTCTCTCTGTGGATGCCATAGAAGAAGTTGTTGAGGGCGTCGGTGCCGTAGCCGTACTGGCAGAGGCTCTTAAGCTCGTAACGCAGCATCAAGGTGCGGTCCGACCTGAGATCGAGCGCCGCGTTCTCTACGAAGGTCTCGATATAGCTCGCGGTTAGGACGAAGCACTCGTTCTCCTGGAACTTGAAAGGGGGGACATCCGGGATGCGCTGGTCGGCGCTGATATCATAGGGCGCCCGGCCGTTGCCGTTCTCCAGGGTGATGTCCCAGCCGTACTTCCACCACGAGTCCAGGTTGAATTGGCCCTTGGCCTGCAGTGAGCCGCGCCAGTTGCCCAGCGGGGAGTCCACGACTGCGTTGGGGTTCAGCTCGTCGTCGAGGGCGGCAATGTCGATGCTGTAGCGGCCGGTCTCAAGACGCTGACGGAACTCGCCGCCCCACAGCACGCCCCGGTCGGCATAGTATGAGGGCCGGAATGTGACGAAGCGGTCGTAGCCCGCGAACTTGTCGATGTCGAACAGCAGCTTGTCGTCGAAGATCAGGCTCCTGGCGTCCTCGTCGGGCAGCGGCGTGCATGTTCTTCCGGCTTGGCATGCCTCGCCCTTTTCTCCGGGGAGGGGGCTTGAAGTCGCGATACGGTCGCCGGAGGTCGCTGGCGGCCTCGGCACCCCCCTTGCGGCCGGTGCATTCTCCGCCGCAGTCGGCGCTTTTCGCTTTGCAAGGACTTCGGCCGCCTTCTGCTTGATCTGCTCGATCTGCCCGGTGAGCCTCATGCACAGGGTCTCGGATGGACAGGCCGTCGACTTCTCCTCGGGCGCCGTCCCGACGCTAGGCGCGGGGCGCGTCGATGCTGCGCCACCCGTGCGCTCCATATCGGTAGGCGGCGGCGGTGCCGGAGGATAAGCCGGGATCGGGTCAGGCAACGCGGCCAGCTTATCGCGGGGCGCCACCCCGTCAGGTGCTGTCGGCGTTCGCACCAGATGCGTCATGAACAACGGCACGGCAACGGCAAGCGCGACAATGGACGCGGCGATGGCCGCGGGACGGCGGAAACGCATCTTGCTGCTTCCCTCAGAGATTGGAGATGTGTCTCTGAGACGCGGCAGCACGGCGCTCCCTTGGGGTGCGCCGACATCGGGGGACACGGACCGTTTGAACGCGACAAGCGCTGCAGCGATCGCTGCCTCCTTCGCGCCTTCGCGCGGTGCAGGAACGGGCAACTCCTTCAGCCGTTTCAGGTCATCCTCGGTCATGTCTCACCCCACGGCATCGAGCCGCGCCCGCAATCGTTTCCGCGCCTCGTGCAGGTGCCAGGACACGGTCTTCTCCGTGCAGCCCATGATCGCCGCGGCCTCGGCGTGGGTGAGGTCCTCCGCATAAACCAGGATCACCGCGTCACGCTGCTGCGGCGGCAGCCGCCGCACCTCGTTCCAGAGCTCGCTGCCGGCCATGGTGCTCTCCGCCGACTCGGCGGCCCGCCCCTGGAACAGCACAACGACATCAGCCCTCTCGCCCCTCCGCAGTCGCTCCCGGGCCCGCATGTGGTCGATGGCAGTGTTGTAGGTGACGCGATAGAGCCACGTGGAAAGCTCGGCGTCGCCTCGGAAGGACCGCACGGCGCACGCGAGCTTGACGCAAACGTCCTGCGCCACATCCTGGGCTTCCTCGCGCGTGCCGATCAGCCGCCATGCCATCCGGTAGACGGACTCATAATGGCCCTCGATCAGGGCAGCGAGCGCGGCAGGGCATCCCCCTGCGGCCCTCTCGATCTGCCCCGGATCGACTGGCTCTTCCACCCGCGCCGCCCCTCTAACCGTCGCAAGGGATACGACGGCTAAGATCAGGCTTTCCTTGGGTTGATCACAGAAGCGTGAACGGGCGACGCGTCTTCCTTAAAACGCGATTGGGTGCTGGCAGACATCGAGTCTGCACATCGCCTGCGCCGCCGACCCCACGGCGCTACCACTCCGCCTTGCCCTCCACCTCGTTGGCCGGGTCGGCCTGGAGCTGTCGGTAGTTCTGCGCGCCGATCTTGTTGAGCAGGTCGAGCTGGGTCTCCAGGAAATCGATGTGGCCCTCTTCGTCCCGCAGGAGCTCCTCGAACAGGTGTATGGTGTGCCTTGGCGAGCATCCGCATTGCGACGCGGCGATCGTCCTCCCTGCGCGCCATACCCGGCGGCGTTCGCCCCAAGCGTCGTCACGATCCCGATCGCGCGGCGCGCCATGGCATCCCCCGCATCAGACGGGTCAGCGGGTTTCCGTCCACCACGGTCGTGCGCTCGTCGGCAGCCGCAATCATGGTGCTGGAAAGGAGCTTGTAGGCCGCCGACCAGGCGGATTTGACCTCTGGCGTAAACTCCTCGCGGAGCGCCTGCCCCAGCGCCCACAGGAGCGCCTCTCCAACCGGCTTGTAGTCGGCCTCGGTTACGCCGTAGGTGACATGGCGCCGACCGAGCTCCTGGACTGCGGGCACGATCTCCTGGACCCGGTGCAGATTGAGGATGGCCAAGGCGAGCATGGTTACCAGCTTGTCATTCTGCTGGGTGAGATCGGCCGGGAACAGCGCACGCAGGTGAGGCGCGAGCTCGAACAGCCTGCGATAGAGCAGGTCGACCACCCGGGGGGCGATGGGATCGATCTTGTTGAAGCTTTCCTGGACCAGGCGGATTTGCTCCCGGGTCATCGTGTCGCGCGAGATCAGGCCGGACATGGCGAGATTGCCGATCGAGATCGCGATCATGCCGCAGGCAATGATGTAGGCCATCAGGTCTTGGCTGAAAAGCGGAGTGCTGAGCGCAACCTCGGCTTCCAGCGGCACGAAGTACGTTGCGGCCATGGCGGTGTAGTGCATCGCGGCGATGGCGAGCCCCTGCACGACGCCGCCGGCGAGGGTCATGAGCAGGTTGCGCCTGCGGAAGGCGAACCACAGCGCCGCCGTCGATGCTGCGATGGCGATCGCCACCGAGGCAGCCACCAGCTGCGGGTCGTAGGCAAGCCCGCAGCCGCGAATGGCTCCCATGCCGAGGTAGTGCATGCCGGAGATGCCGAGCCCCATCAGCACGCCTCCCAGCGGTATGCTCAGTCTTCCGAGTTTGCGGGTGCCGGCCAGGAACAGGCCGCCGCCGGTGGCAACGACGGCGATGCCGATTGAGCCGGTCGTCTGTGCCAGGTCGTAGTTCACGAGCACCGGCAGATCGATCGCCATCATGGCGATGAAATGCATCGACCAGATGGTGGCTCCCATGATCAGCCCGGCGTTGGCGAGCGAGAAGCGTCTCTGTCCGGGACTGGCGGCCTGGACGGCGGTCGCCGACGCCAGCGCCAAGGCCGTCAGCGATCCGAGGATCGCCACGTTGATCGACAGGAGCACGAGGATGGGCTGGTAGGTCACGGTCATCGCATGTCTCCACGCGGCTATCTCGGGCGGAGCGGCCGCCCGAGAGTAGACCCCGACCGGCGGACTGCGCAACCGTGCAAACGCTCTATAATGTTTGTTGCTGGACGGATCGAGTTGTGCCACCGCTCAATTCGCAGGCGTCGGTGGCTCTAACGACCACCGCGCATACTTTCACCCGACCGTTATAGGGCAACTACTCCGCCTTGCCCTCCACCTCGTTGGCCGGGTCGGCCTGGAGCTGGCCGTAGTTCTGCACGCCGATCTTGTCGAGCAGGTCGAGCTGGGTCTCCAGGAAGTCGATGTGGCCCTCCTCGTCCCGCAGGAGCTCCTCGAACAGGTGCATGGAGACCAGGTCCTCCTTGCTCCGGCACAGGTCGCGGCCCCGCACGTAGAGGTCGCGCGCGGAGTATTCCGCCTTGAGGTCGCATTCCAGCACCTCCTTGATGTGCTGGCCGATCAGCAGCGGTGCGACCTCCTGCAGGTTGGGATGGCCCTCGAGAAAGATGATGCGGTCCACCAGCTTATCGGCGTGCTCCATCTCCTCGATGGATTCCTTGCGCTCCTTCTTGGCGAGGCGGGTGTAGCCCCAGTTGTCCAGCAGGCGGTAGTGCAGCCAGTACTGGTTGATGGCGCCCAGCTCGTGCTTCAGCGCCTCGTTGAGAATGTCGATGACGTCCTTGTTGCCCTTCATGGCGCCTCTCCAGCTGGGAAAAAATCGCTGCGACCGGGGAGATCGGAGACCCCGGCCTCTACCGGGGGAGATCGGGGTCAGACCCCTGGCATCTACCGCAGTGCAATGCGAAACTGCCTTGGCCAGGGGTCTGACCCCGATCTCAGGGGGCGGACCCGGTCCGCGCCCCTGTCTCCCAGTTTAGCTAGATTATAATTAGAATAATGTTACACACTAGCGGTGAGGCAGTGGTAATCGGCGCAAATTCACACCTCTGTTGCGCCCGCGACCGCCTACGCCAAGCGCCAACAGAGGCGTGGACACGGCCTCGCGGCCCCGTCGCCGCCCCTGGGCGGCTTCCTGCGCAAGGCCCCGTCCCTGCCCGGAGCCCGGCGCGCCTTTTCCTCGCTCTGGCAGCCGCCCTCGCCGTCCCGGCCGCCGTGTCGCAGGCCAACGAGCCGGTAAGCTTCAGCGCGGAGGAGCGCGCGGCCATCCTCGCGCACGGGCCCTGGCCGCAGGCGGCGCTGCCGGACCCCAGCAACCGCGTGTCCGGCAGGCCCGAGGCCATCGCCCTGGGCCGCCGCCTGTTCTTCGACAGGCGCCTCTCCAGCGACAGGCAGCGCTCCTGCGCCACCTGCCACGACCTCGCCCAGGCTTTCGCCGACGGCCACCCGCGCAGCGTCGGCGCCGCGGTGGTGGACCGCAATGCCATCGCACTGGCCAACCTGCGCCTCAACCGCTGGTTCGGCTGGGACGGCGCCGGCGACAGCCTGTGGGCGCAGAGCATCCGCCCGATCCTCGACCCCAAGGAGCTAGGCCTCGGCCCGGAGCAGGTGCGCCACCGGGTGGCCACGGATGCCGGCCTTGCAGCGGCCTACGTCGAGGTGTTCGGCGCCAGTCCGGCGAGCGAGGCGCCGGAGCCGGTGCTGGTCAACGTCGCCAAGGCCCTGGCAGCCTTCCAGGAGACCATCGTCACGCCCCGCACGCCCTTCGACGAGTTCCGCGACGCCCTGGAACGCGGCGACGCCACCGCGCTGACCCGCTATCCGCCCGCCGCCCAGCGCGGCCTCAAGATCTTCGTCGGCACGGGCCGCTGCAACGTGTGCCACTTCGGCCCCAACTTCACCAACGGCGAGTTCGACGACGTGGGCGTGCCCCACTTCGCCGAGAAAGGCCGCGTAGACACCGGCCGCTTCGGCGGCATCGCCGCGCTCAAGGCGAGCCCCTTCACCCTGCTCGGCCGGTACAACGACGATCCGCACGCGGCCCCCGGTCTCGCCACCCGCCACGTCGAGCCTCTGCACCGCAACTGGGGCGAGTTCCGCGTGCCCTCCCTGCGCAACGTCGCCCGTACCGCGCCCTACATGCACAACGGCAGCCTGGCCACGCTCGCCGACGTGGCGCGCCACTACTCCGAGGTCGACGAGGACCGCCTGCACGGCACCCCCGGCCAGCGCCTGGTCCGCCCGCTGCGGCTCTCGCCGCAGGAGCGGGCGGACCTGGTGGCATTCCTGGAGACGCTGTCGAGCGGGGTGAGATGGTGAGATGAGGTTTCCCGCTCGCTGACTAGGGCCGCCCCTATTTGGAAGGAGAAAGCCCTCAATTCGAAGGAGAAAAATAGCGCCGTCACGAGCGCCGACCGCCACTCACCACCTCACTACTCACCATCTCACCAGTGTCAGCCCCGCAGGGTCTGACACTGAAACGGCAGTCGCCAGCGTTCCCGATCTCATGTATGGAAAGCGGTTCCTGCGCCGCTGCGGCTGGCGGCGCTGCAGCGGCGGCGGCTTGCTCGCTCGCGGGCGCCGCGGTGCCGGGGAGGGTGCGAGCGCTTCGATGCGATGCGGAATCCTGCCGACTTTGGCCGGCGTGGCTGTTGTGCTGGTTGGGGGCCTTGGGTCCCTGCCCGCGAGGGCTGAGGAGACGTGTCGGACGCGCTGCTGGGAGAGCTATGGCGCCTGCTACCGGACGACCAGCAACCGGCAGCAATGCCAAGGACAGCTCCTGCGCTGTCTGAACAATTGCATCCGTGCCAACCGCAAGCGCGCGTCCGTCGCTCCCGAGGCACCCCGCCCAGGGACTGCACGAGCAGCCAGCCCAAGTCGGGCAAGCGGCGGCTCTTCACCCGCTGGCCCTAAGCCGCCGTCCTCACCTGCCCGGTGAAGCGCGCAAACACCGCCTGGGTATCGCCCCAGGTGCGCTGCTCCACGGCCGAGAAGCCTGGCGGCAGGGCAACGGTGGCGCGCCGGCTCTCCTCGACGACGGCAATCGCACCGCCGGCAAGCCAGCCGCCTGCGGCAGCGGAGGTCAGCGCCCGCTCCCCGAGGCCCTGCTCGTAGGGCGGATCGAGAAAGACGAGCTGGAAGCCGCCCCGGTTGCCCGCCGGGCCCAGGTTGGTGGCGTCGCGGCGGAACACCTTGGTGACGCCCGTGAGGCCGAGCGTCTCGATGTTGCGGCGGATCAGGCCGCGCGCGGCGGCATCCTCCTCCACGAGCAGGCAGAAGCTTGCCCCGCGCGAGAGCGCCTCCAGCCCGAGCGCGCCGGTGCCGGCGAACAGGTCCAGCACGCGGATGCCGGCGAACGAGAAGCCGGCAATGCCGTGCTCCAGGATGTTGAAGATCGCCTCGCGCACCCGGTCCGAGGTCGGGCGCGTGTGGGTGCCCTCCGGCGCGGCGAGCGGGCGGCCTCGGAACCGGCCGGCGACGATGCGCATGGGCTCAGTCCTTGCGCTCGCGTGCCGGTCCGCCATCCCGCTTGCGCCTCGCTGCGCCAGCTTTGGCCTCGTCGTCCTCGATGAGCCCGAGAGTCCCGGCCACCTGCCGGCCGAGCTGGTCGATCAGCACGCGCCGCCGCACCGCCTCGACGCCGCCCGGCTCCAGGTCGAGCAGCTGGAACGGCCCGAACGAGATGCGGATCAGGCGGTTCACGGTGAGGCCTAGATGCTCCAGGATGGTGCGCACCTCGCGGTTCTTGCCCTCGCGCAGGCCGATGTTGAGCCAGACGTTGCTGCCCTGGACCTTGTTGAGCGCGGCCTCGATGGGGCCGTACCGCACCCCGCCGATCTCGATGCCGTTCTTGAGCCTGTCGAGCGCCTCCTGCGTGACGGTGCCGTGCGCCCGCACGCGGTAGCGCCGCAGCCAGCCGGTGGCGGGCAGCTCCAGGTGCCGCGCCAGCGCGCCGTCGTTGGTGAGCAGCAGCAGCCCCTCGGTGCTCACGTCGAGCCGGCCCACCGAGACGACCCGCGGCAGATGCTCCGGCAGGGTCTCGAACACGGTCTTGCGGCCCTCCGGGTCCCTGTGCGTGGTGACGAGGCCCTTGGGCTTGTGATACCGCCACAGCCGCGGCGGCTCAGGGGTGGGCAGCTCCTGGCCGTCCACCTCGATGCGGTCGCGATGGGTCACGTCGCGCGCCGGGCTTGCCAGCATCTCGCCGTTGACGCTCACCCGGCCCTGCGCGATCCACCGCTCCGCCTCTCGCCGCGAGCACAGTCCCGCCCGCGCCAGCGCCTTGGCGATGCGTACGGGCTCATTCGGCAGGCCGGCTGTCGGCCTGTGCTGTCTTCGTTCGGGTCTTCCCATAGCCGTGTCCAGTGCCGCGAAAAAGCGTAGGGTGCAATAGGGCGTCAGCCCGTATTGCACCGATCCACGCGCGCAGCAAACTGCATGGCGAGCACCGGTGCGATGCGGCTGTCGCCTTATCGCACCCTACGATGCTTTGCGATGCGCATGGGTCCGCGCAGCCACCGCGGTTGCCGTGCTCGCTCCGGTTTGCCTATCGGCGGCCGTATCGTGCAATCGAGGCCAAGGCCTATTTTCTGACGCCGGGGTATTCGGCAACCCTGCCGTCCTGCAACCTGGCCCGGCCATTCTCCAGAAGCTCTTTCAGTTTTCCGAGGTTCTCGGCAACGGCGCCTTGGATCGGGCGCGTGATGAGGCTGGCAAGGAATCCGGGCACGGGTACCGCAGTTCGCAGCGACCATTCATCTCGCAACAGCGTCTCCGCCCCGTCGCCCCGAAAGGTAAAGCGAATCCGTGCCGGGCGCGTGGGTGGCAGCAACTGGATGGCGACCTGGCGGTTGTCTTCCCACTCGACGATCTCAAAACGCTGCGTATCCGTCTTGCGGCGCTGGGTGTAGCGCATGCCGACACGCGGCGTGCCCGGCGTTTCCTGCACGGTCTCGACAATGTAATAGTTCCACAGCGGCAAGTGCGTGAAGTCGCTGACGAAGGCGAACACTTCGGCGAGCGGTCTACGAATTGCCAGCTCGACGTGGAAGCGCAAGGGCATGTCTCCTTCGTGGTGTGCGCATTCCGGTTGGGCGCTTTAACTTCGGCTGCGTAGGGTGCAATAGGGCGTTAGCCCGTATTGCACCGATCCGCGCGAGCGGCAAACTGCACGCGAACATCGGTGCGATGCGGCTATCGCCTTATCGCACCCTACATCGCCCCGCCAAGGAGCCATCGATGACGCCCCCCGCCCGCCACCGCCACATGCTCGCCGCCCTCGCCGAAGCCGAGGCGGCGGCGGCGCGGGGCGAGGTGCCGGTGGGGGCCGTGGTGGTGGCGGGGGGCCAGATCCTCGCCAGGGCTGGCAACCGCACGCGCGAGCTCAACGACCCGACCGCGCATGCCGAGATGCTGGCGATCCGGGCGGCCTGTGTCGCAACGGGCTCGGAGCGGCTGCCCGAGGCCGACCTCTACGTCACGCTGGAGCCCTGCCCGATGTGTGCCGCCGCCATCTCGTTCGCCCGCGTCCGCCGGCTCTATTTCGGCGCCAGCGATCCCAAGGGCGGCGGCGTCGAGAACGGGCCGCGCATCTTCAGCCAGCCCTCGTGCCACCACGCGCCTGGGCTCTACGGCGGGATCGAGGAAGTGCGGTCGGCGCGGCTGCTGCAGGCGTTTTTCGCGCAGCGCCGTTGAGCGCCGGCTTCTCCGCCTTCGACGCCGCCTTTCGCACCACGTCCGCATGCTGGATGGGCACGATGTCGTGGCGTTCGTAAAGCTCGCCCAGCGTGTCCCAGTCCCTCAGCACGGTGCGGTAGATCCAGCGGTAGCTGCGCTGCGCCCTGGCCACGGCCACGGCCCGCTCGCGGCCGATGAACTCCGAGGTGGCGGCGATCTCCAGCCAGTTCACCACCAGGTGCAGATAGGTGGCGTCGTAGCCGAGCGCTCCGTCGGGCGGTGCGGTGGGGGCGTCGGGGTAGCGCCGCACCAGCTCGTCGATGAACGGCGCCACCATGTCGCGCTCGGGCGTGCCGAGGTACCACAGGTACCAGTGCATTTGCTCGTGCAGGTAGGTGGAGAGCAGCTCGTCCTCGGTGGCGGCGAAGCGGTTGCCCAGCGTCAGCACCGGCTGCGCGAAGGTATCGCCGCCCGGCACGATGCGGACGATGGTGGTGTA
Organism: Hyphomicrobiaceae bacterium; assembly: GCA_044868325.1. GTDB lineage: Bacteria > Pseudomonadota > Alphaproteobacteria > Rhizobiales > Hyphomicrobiaceae > AWTP1-13. Next base: position 1,326 of record JBIOWI010000007.1, on the reverse strand, counting down.
CTCGTACCGGGAGAGGTCGTGCCGGCGCCTCAGCGCCGTGAGCAGGTCGCGCACCCGATCGCCCTCGCGCCGCGCGTGGTCGAGGTCGAGGTCGATGCGGAAATTGTCGGGATCGGAACGTGCCACCGGGAAGGCTCCCCTTCTCTCCACTCAGCACACTGTCATCTGATACAGGACTCGGGTTGCATTGCCCGCACAATGCGTAATGGTCGCGGGGAGCGATAGTGTGGCGTGCCGATCGGTTGTGGATAGCCGCCAAGGCCCGTCAGCCATGGGCCTCAAGGCATTGGGCGAGCTTGCGCTTCAGCTCCTCCTTGGCGGGCGCGGCGGCGGCCAGGATGTCGTCGATCCGGAAGAAGTCGAACGCGCCGAAGCCGCCGACCGCCGGCCGAATCATGATGTCCGGCCGGACCGACTTCAGCTTCTCCCGCGTGACGGAGTGGAACAGCAGCTGCGCGGCGCCCGTCATCGCCTCCAGCGGGGGCGGCACCCTGAGGAGCCTGGCGCCGTCGCGCAGCGTGTCCCCCGTCACGTCGACGGCGATGGTCACATCGGCCTTGTCCATCGCCACATCGAAGGGCACCGGATTGACATAGCCGCCGTCGATCAGCACCCGGCCGTCGAGTACGACCGGCCGCGCCCAGGCGGGCAGCGCGCAGCTGGCCGCCAGCGCCGGGATCAGCGGCCCGCTGTCCAGGATCACCTGCTCGATGGCGTAGAAATCGGCGGCGACGGCCACGAACGGCAGCTTGAGTGCCGCGAAATCGCAGTGCAGGATGTCCGGCAGGACCATCTCGAACAGCGTGACGTTGTCGACCACGCTGGGGCTGCGCACGTTCCACAGGGAGGGGAAGCCCACCGCCAGCTTCCCGGCAATCCGGCGCAGGAAGGCGGCGCGGCTCGTGAGCTCGCCGATGAATCCGGCGCGGATCTCCTCCCCCGTGAGGCCCGTCGCATAGAGCGCACCGCAGATGGCGCCCATGGATGTGCCCGCGATGACGGCCGGCCTGAGCCCCAGCTCGTCCAGCGCCTCCAGCACGACGATGTGCGCGAGCCCGCGTGCCGAGCCGCCACCCAGCGCCAGGCCGACGCGCGGCGAGGCGGGTACGCTGTCGGGCGGCTGCGGCGCGCCGGCCGCGTCGCCTCTCATGCGGGGCGTCCCCGCGCAAGGCGCTTGAGGCCGGCCAGCCGGTATCTGCGCCGCGGCGCCTCGCCGGGGTCGCCGGTCTCGCAAGCCAGGGTCTCGGCCGGCTCGCTCGCCAGCACGCGCTCCAGCTGACGCTGCAGCTGCTCCTTGGCGGGCTGGGCCGAGGCCAGCACCTCCTT
>JBIOWI010000006.1:0-4014 GCA_044868325.1 Hyphomicrobiaceae bacterium | reverse complement strand
GGTCCAAGTTTCGTGTCAGACCCAGAGGGTCTGACACTAGCCCCGGTGCGGAGCTCACGCCGCATCGGGCTGAGCCTCGGGTGCGGCGTTGGCGAAAGCGGGCAATGCGCAGGCGACCGCCTCGATGGCGCGGAGCCGCGGCATGGCCGCCAGGTCGCAGTTGAAGCGGCGTGCATTGTAGAGCTGCGGCACCAGGCAGACGTCGGCAAGCGTCGGCTCATCACCGAAAGAGAACCGGCTCTGGCCGGCCGGCAGCAACGCCTCGCAGGCCGCGAGCCCCATCTCCACCCAGTGCCGATACCAGGAATCCGTGGCGGCCTGGCTCTGCTGCAGCGGGCCTTTCAGATAGTTGAGCACACGCAGGTTGTTGATCGGATGGATGTCGCAGGCGATGGCCAGCGCGAACGCGCGGATGCTGGCACGCTGCCCGGCATCGCCCGGCAGCAGGCGCGGCTCGGCATGGATCTCGTCGAGATACTCGATGATCGCCAGGGACTGCGTGACGACGCGGCCGTCGTGCTCGAGCGTCGGCACCAGCGCCTGCGGGTTGAGGGCGCGGTAAGCCGGCGCATTCTGCTGCCCGCCGTCCCTTGTGAGGTGCACGAACGCCGTCTCGTGCGCCAATCCCTTGAGGTTGAGCGCAATGCGGCAGCGATAGGCGGCCGAAGAGCGGAAGTAGCTGTAGAGCTTGAGCATGGCGGTCCCTCGCGGCGATGAGCCGGCACATCCTCGCCGCCGTCGCGCCGATTGTCCATTTCCGCCCCGTCGCGCTTTGCACCCGGGCGCGCCGAACGGCTATCATGCCGAGGACACACGGAGGACTCCCATGGCAGACGGCGGCAAGACCGAGCGCCACACCGGCGCCATGCAGTGGACCCAGGCGACCCCCGCAGGCTACATGCCGGGCTTCGGCAACGACTTCGAGACCGAGGCGCTGCCCGGCGCGCTGCCCGTGGGCCAGAATTCGCCGCAGAGGACCGCCTACGGCCTTTACGCCGAGCAGCTGTCCGGCTCGCCGTTCACGGCCCCGCGCGGGGCCAACGAGCGCTCCTGGCTCTATCGCATCCGCCCGTCGGTGCGGCATGCGCAACGGTTCGAGAAGGCCGCGCTGCCCTATTGGAGGACGGCGCCGGCCACCGGCGAGCACGACCGCCCGATCGGGCAGCTGCGCTGGGGGCCGGTGCCGATCCCCGAGGAGCCGCTCACGTTCCTCACCGGCATGCGCACCTTTACGACTTGCGGCGATGTCAACACCCAGGTGGGCATGGCCGCGCACGTCTATCTCGTCACGCAGTCGATGGAGAGCGACTACGCCTACAATGCCGACGGCGAGATGCTGATCGTGCCGCAGCAGGGGCGCTTGCGCTTCTTCACCGAGTTCGGCCGCATCGAGGTGGAGCCGGGCGAGATCTGCGTCATCCCGCGCGGGGTGAAATTCAAGGTGGAGCTGATCGAGGGGCCGGTGCGCGGGTACGTGTGCGAGAACTACGGCGCGAAATTCACGCTCCCCGACCGTGGCCCGATCGGCGCCAACTGCCTTGCCAACGCGCGCGACTTCAAGACGCCGGTGGCCGCCTTCGAGGACCGCGAGGCGCCGGCGCGGCTCACCGTGAAGTGGTGCGGCACCTTCCATGTCTGCGAGCTCGGCCACTCGCCGCTCGACGTGGTGGCCTGGCACGGCAACTACGCGCCCTACAAGTACGACCTGCGCCACTTCGCGCCGGTGGGCGCCATCGCCTTCGACCACCCCGACCCGTCGATCTTCACGGTGCTCACCGCACCGTCCGAGACGGACGGCACCGCCAACGTGGACTTCGTGATCTTCCCGGAACGCTGGGCGGTGGCCGAGCACACCTTCCGCCCGCCCTGGTACCACATGAACGTCATGTCGGAGTTCATGGGGCTCGTCTACGGCGTCTACGATGCGCGGCCCGAAGGCTTCGTGCCGGGCGGCATCTCGCTCCACAACTGCATGCTGCCGCACGGGCCAGACAAGACGGCCTACGACCACGCCACCAAGGCCGAGCTGAAGCCGGTGAAGCTCGCCAACACCCTGGCCTTCATGTTCGAGACCCGCTTCCCCCAGCACCTCACCCGCTTCGCCGCCGAGCTGGAGACGCTGCAGGAGGACTACGCCGACTGCTGGACGGGGCTGGAACGGCAGTTCAGGCCGTAGACGGCGTAGATGGTGTCAGACCCTCTGGGTCTGACACCATTGCACCGACCTCCCTGCCGGACCGGCGTCCGTCAGTCGCGCCCACTCCCCGTCAAGCGGTCGAAGACGCGGCTCAGCACATGCTCGCGGCCGATGCCCCGCTGCTGCAATGCGCGGTCGCAAAGCCTGGAGAGATCGCGGTACATCCATTCGGCCTCGCGGGCGTCCCGAAGGGCCTGGACGATCGAGCGCAACCATTGCGTAAGTGGCCGATGGGTTCCCCAAGTGTGGCCGCTAACAGCTCCGCCGCGGGATGTTGTAGTGCTCCGCATGCGCTCGTCCTCCCCCGGGCTAGCCCTGCATCAGTCCGCGCTGGTCGGATCGATGATCGTCTTGACTGGAGATATGCGGTTGCAGGGAAAGCCGCCCGCCTTGGCGTGGCTGCGGATGTCGGCCTCGTTCTCCGCGAGATAGACGCAGTAGATCTTGTCGTCCGTAACGTAGCTCTGCACCCATTGGATCGCGGACCCCATGCCGCGCAGGACCTCGTTCGACTTGCGCGCGATTGCCTGCAGCTCGCTGGCCGAAAGTTTCCCAGCGCCTGGAAGATCCCGCTCGATCACGTATTTCAGCATTGCCCCTCTCCTTGCTTGAGACGCGCGAGAGTAGGAGGAGCCGGCGCCGGCCGAAATCCGGTTCGCGCGCGAGGCTATCCACATGAGGCAGGAATCTTGCGGCCCAGCTCCTGCGCGCAAGCGCCACTATCCGAAAACTGCAAGAATGCTCGGATGGCGCAGGGCGGCACATTCGCTCGTTGCAGCCGGTGATATGCTCGACTGGAGGGAGGCATGCTCGCCGATGAATCCGTCACCGCTCCTGGACCGATACCGCGTGCTCCACAGTCGCGACGCGGAGCAGACGCGCACCTTCCTGGAAGGGAAGGGATACTGCTTCGACCTTCCACCGCGTCACGCCAGTCTGCTGCGGACGCGCATCAACAGCGTCTACATGCCGAGCCTCTACATCGGCTATATCGACTACGGCAGCCTGCCGGTCACCCTCTCCCCCGGCATCGCCCGCGACGACTACCTGGTGCAGCTGCCGATGCGCGGGCACCTGGCGGCCAGCATCGGCAGCGAAAGCGTCGACGGCAACGCCGCCCGCGCCATCATCGCTTCGCCGGGGCCTGAACGATGCCGCTTCGTATCGAGCTCGGACAGCACCCGCCTCCAGCTCGCCCTGAGCCAGACAGCACTGAGCCGACAGCTTGCAGCGCTGCTTGGCGAACCGCCGACGGCGCCGCTCCGCTTCGTGCCGACCATGGACCTGACCGTGGGCCATGGCCGCCTTCTTGCGCAGCATGTCCTCGTGGCTGTCACCAGTCTCGATGAGGCCGACCCGATCCTGCTCAACCCCATCGCCGTGAGCGCCTTCGAGCAATTCATCGTGACGACGTTGCTGCTGTCGCACCCGCACAGCTACAGCGAGGCCCTGCAGCGCCTGCAGAAGTCGATCGCCCCCCGCGACGTGAAGCGGGCCGTGGACTACATCGAGGCCCACCTCCAACAGCCGATCGCAGTCGCCGACCTGGTGAAGGCTACGGGCGTTGCGGGCCGCACGCTGTTCATGCACTTCAAGGCGTTCAAGGGCGTCTCGCCCATGCGCTACCTGCGCAATGCCCGCTTGCGGCAAGCTCGCGAGGACCTGCTGCAGGCCGGTCCGGAAGCGACCGTCACCGAGATCGCCACGAGCACGGGGTTCATGCACATGGGCCGCTTCTCGATCGCTTACCGCCGGTGCTTCGGAGAGAGCCCGTCACAGACCCTCAGCCGCCGCCGAAAGGGCATGTAGCGAAGGTG
>JBIOWI010000005.1:0-27201 GCA_044868325.1 Hyphomicrobiaceae bacterium | reverse complement strand
ATGATGCAAACCGACCTGACGGTGATGATTTCAGGCGAGTCGGGCACCGGTAAGGAATTGGTGGCGCGCGCGCTGCACGATTATGGCCGCCGCCGCGGCGGGCCGTTCGTGGCCATCAACATGGCGGCGATCCCGCGCGACCTGATCGAATCGGAGCTGTTCGGCCACGAGAAGGGCGCTTTCACCGGTGCGCAAAACCGCTCCACCGGCCGTTTCGAGCAGGCGGAGGGCGGCACGCTGTTCCTTGACGAGATCGGCGATATGCCGATGGAAGCGCAGACGCGTCTCCTGCGTGTGCTGCAGGAGGGCGAGTATACGACCGTCGGTGGCCGCACGCCGATCCGCACCGACGTGCGCATCATCGCCGCCACCCATCGCGAGCTCAAAAGCCAGATCCAGCAGGGCCTGTTCCGCGAAGACCTCTACTACCGCCTCAACGTGGTGCCGCTGCGTCTGCCGCCGCTGCGCGAGCGCCTGGAGGACGTGGGCGACCTCGTGCGCCACTTCCTGCGCCAGACCGCCAAGGTGGGCCTGGGCCAGAAGACGATCGAGCAGGCCGCGGTGGAGCGCATGAAGCGCTACCACTGGCCGGGCAACGTGCGCGAGCTGGAGAACATGGTCCGCCGCGTCGCTGCCCTGCACCCGGAGGACGTGCTGACGGCAGAGATCGTCGAGGGCGAGCTGGCCGAGGCCGCCCCGCCCCCGCCGGCCCCGGAGACCGGCAAGAGCCCGCGCGAGCTGTCGGAGATGGTGGAGCGCTACCTCGCCGGCCACTTCGCCAGCTACGGCCGCGACCTGCCGCCCGCGGGCCTCTACGACCGCATCCTGCAGCACGTGGAGCGCCCCCTGCTGATGGCCGCGCTGGCCGCCACCCGCGGCAACCAGATCCGCGCCGCCGCCCTCCTCGGGCTCAACCGCAACACGCTGAGAAAGAAGATCCGCGACCTGGATATTCAGGTGTTCCGCACGCCAGCCGTGTAGGCCGGTGTCAGCCGAACACCGGCTGCGCCGACCCTTGATGACGAAAGTCGGTTGAGGTCAGGATCTTAGGCCCGCCGCCGACCCGTTACTTTCGTTTCACCCTCCGGGTCTGATACCATCGCTCCCTGCCAGAGCCGCGGGAGATCTTTTGCCACAGGGACCGGTCCGTACATGGTGATCGATCAGCAATACCGACGTGGCTCGGCCAGTGCCCTCCCGATAGGGCAGCGCAATGGTGTCAGACCCGGAGGGTCTGACACCGCCCGCCGTTCTGACCTTGACGCATCCCTTCCGCAGCGCCAATTGTACGCTCGCCCCTGTTCTGAGCTTGACGCGCGCGAGCCGACTGGCTAAAGCCACACCTTGTCGCGAAAATGCCACACTGAGGCGGTCTGTGTGATCGCTTTGCTGCAGGTTGGTTGGGGCACCGATCCGTGACACCAGACGATGTCGTCTCTCGCGTGAAGGTTGCGGCCAGAGCTGCTGCAACACGGCTGGAGGCGCTCGGACGCCAGGGCGCCGCAGCGGCCCGCCGAGGCTGGGACCGCCTGGGGAGCCTGGCGCCGGCCGCGGGCGACCCGCTGGAGCCTCTATCCGAGGATGCGCCCGCCCTCCCCGGCACCAGCGACCGCGCCTTCCGCATCGGCCTTGTGGTGGTGAGCCTGTCGATGGTCTCGGCGCTCGCCACCTACCTGATCCTGAGCAACCTTGCCCCCATCGCGCCCAGCGACGAGGTGGTGCTCTACGCCCTGTTCATCAACCTGGTGCTGGTGATCGCCATGGTGGGGGTGATCGCCTTCCAGGGCGCCGGGTTGTGGCGCGCGTGGCGCAACAAGGTGGCCGGCGCCCGGCTGCATGTGCGCATCGTGGCACTGTTCAGCCTGATCTCCGCCCTGCCGGCGCTGCTGCTGGCCATCGCCGCGACCAGCACCTTCTCGCGCTCCCTCGACAGCTGGTTCAACGAGAAGACCATCTCCATCGTCCGGGACGCGACCGACATCGGCAAGGTCTACCTGCTGGAGCATGGCCCGCTCATCCGCACCGAGGCCATCAACATGGCCCGCGACCTGGACGAGGCCGCCGCGGAGGTGGGCAGCAATGCCGAGAAGTTTCGCGAGCTGATGATAGGCCAGGCTGCCCTGCGCGACATCCCGGCGGCCTATCTCATCGACCGGGCCGGCACCGTGAAGCTCGCCGTGCTGGAGGACCAGCGCATCCCCTACGTCCGGCCGCCCCAGGGCCTGATCCGCGCGGCCGACCAGGGGCACGTTCCGCTCCTCATGCCCACCAAGACGGAGGGCCTGGACGACGCCAACATCCCCTACCAGGAGCTGCCGGCCTACCTGGAGCGCGACGCCCAGCGCGGCCGCGTCGCCGCCCTCATCAAGCTCAAGAACTATCAGGATTCCTATCTCTACGTCGCCCGCGGCGTCGACCCCACGGTGGTGCGCAACCTGCGCCAGCTGAAGGAGTCGATGGAAGCCTACAGCCAGCTCAAGGGGGCGCGGGGCGGCCAGGTGCTGGCGCACGCCCTCATGTACTTCATGATCTCGCTGACCGCGCTGTTCGCGGCCATCTGGATCGGCCTGTGGTTCGCCGGCCTGTTCGTGGCGCCCATCCGGCGCCTGATCGGTGCGGCCCAGGAGGTGGCGCGCGGCAACCTCAAGGTGGAGCTGCCGATCCGTCGCGGCGAGGGCGACCTGCGCCGCCTGTCGGCCAACTTCAATGCCATGACCAAGGAGTTGGAGAGCCAGCGCACCGACCTCGTCACCGCCAACCGCCAGCTCTCCGAGCGCCGCCGCTTCATGGAGGCGGTGCTGTCGGGCGTCTCGGCGGGCGTGATCGGCCTCGACCGCGACGGCCGCGTCACCCTGGTAAGCCGCTCCGCCGGGAAGCTCCTTGGCCGCGACGGCGCTGCCATGATCGGCCGCCCGCTTACCGACGCGGTGCCGGAGTTCGCAGCCCTGGCGCAGCAGGCCGGCGATCCCGGCGCACGCAGCCGCCGCCAGCAGCAGATCGCGCTCCTCATCGACGGCGAGGAGCGCAGCTTCTCCGTGCGCGTCACCCAGCAGGCGCCGAGCGAGGAGGATCACGGCTCGGTCGTCACCTTCGACGACATCACGGAGCTGGTCTCGGCGCAGCGCACGTCCGCCTGGGCCGACGTGGCGCGGCGCATCGCCCACGAGATCAAGAACCCGCTCACCCCCATCCAGCTGTCCGCCGAGCGCCTGCGCCGCAAGTACGCCGCAGCCATCACCGAGGACCGCGAGACCTTCGACCGCTGCACCGAGACCATCATCCGCCAGGTCGGCGACGTGACGCGCATGGTGGACGAGTTCTCCGCCTTCGCCCGATCGCCCAAGCCGCAGATGGAGGACAACGACATCCGCGAGGTGGTGAAGGCCGCCGTCATCGACCGGCAGATGGCGAGCCAGGACATCGCCTTCGATACCAAGGTGGGCAAGGAGCCCATCGTCGTCACCTGCGACCGGCGCCTGATCTCGCAGGCGGTCATCAACCTCGTGAAGAACGCCCAAGAGGCTATCCAGCAATACGCTGAGAGGAAGAACAAGGAGCCGGGCTGGGCCGGCCGCATCGAGACCAACGTGCGCCGCAACGGCAACCGGGTGGACATCGAGGTGATCGACAACGGCCCGGGCCTGCCCAAGCAGAACCGCATCCGCCTCACCGAGCCCTACGTCACCACCAAGGGCGCGAAGGGCACCGGCCTGGGCCTCGCCATCGTGCAGAAGAGCGTGGAGCAGCACGCCGGCATGCTTTCCCTCGAGGACGCGCCGCCCGCACCGGGGCGCACGCACGGGGCGCTCATCCGCATCAGCCTGCCGGCCCACCCGGCCGACGCGGCGCGGCAGTCCCCCGCGCCCGCCGCCGTGGTCGGCGGCGCTTAACCGTCACAGTGATTGCCATAGTGTGCCAAGGAGCGAGCGATGGCCTCTGACATCCTGATCGTCGATGACGAGGCGGATATCCGCGAGATGGTAGCAGGCTTCCTGCAAGACGACGGCCATCGCACCCGCACGGCCCGCGACTCCGACGAGGCGCTGAAGGCCATCGAGGAGCGCCGCCCGCAGCTCGTCATCCTCGACATCTGGCTGCAGGGCAGTCGGCTCGACGGCCTTGAGGTGCTGAACCTCACCAAGAAGGCCTACCCGGACCTGCCGGTGGTCATCATCTCCGGTCACGGCAACATCGAGACCGCCGTGACCGCCATCAAGCGCGGCGCCTACGACTACATCGAGAAGCCGTTCAAGGCCGACCGCCTGATGCTCGTCACCCAGCGCGCGCTCGAGAACTCCAAGCTGCAGCGCGAGGTGCGCTCGCTGCGCGACCGCTCCGTGGTGAGCTTCGAGATGATCGGCCACTCCGCGGCCATCAACCAGCTGCGCACCCAGATCGACCGCGTGGCCCCCACCAACAGCCGCGTGCTGATCCGCGGCGCCGCCGGCTCCGGCAAGGAGCTGGCCGCCCGCGTGCTGCACGACAAGTCGCACCGCAAGGACGGCCCGTTCGTGATCCTCAATGCGGCGGCCATGGCGCCCGACCGCGTGGAGGAGGAGCTGTTCGGCGTGGAGGACCATTCCGGCGGCGCCCGCAAGGTGGGCGCGCTGGAGGAGGCGCACACCGGCACCCTCTACATCGACGAGGCGGCCGACATGCCGCTTGAGACGCAGGGAAAGGTGCTGCGCGTGCTGGTGGAGCAGAAGTTCCAGCGCGTCGGCGGCGGCCCGAAGGTGGCGGTGGACGTGCGCATCATCTCCTCCACCAGCCGCGACCTGGAGCGCGAGATGGGCGACGGCCGCTTCCGCGAGGATCTGTATCATCGCCTCAACGTCGTGCCGCTGCGCGTTCCCGGCCTCGCCGAGCGCCGCGACGACATCCCCCAGCTCATCCAGTATTTCGTCAAGCAGGTGTCGCAGTCGTCGGGCCTCGCCCCGCGCAAGATCGGCGAGGACGCCATCGCCGTGCTGCAGGCGCACGACTGGCCGGGCAACGTGCGCGAGCTGAGGAACAATATCGAGCGGCTGCTGATCCTCTCCGGCGGCGACCCCGAGGCCATCATCACCGCCAACCTGCTGCCGGAGGAGATCGGCTCCAACGTGCCGCTGCCCGTGAACGGCGGCGCCGAGCACCTGATGTCGCTGCCCTTGCGCGAGGCGCGCGAGATCTTCGAGCGCGAGTATCTCCTGGCCCAGATCAACCGCTTCGGCGGCAACATCTCGCGCACCGCCGAGTTCGTCGGCATGGAGCGCTCCGCCCTGCACCGCAAGCTCCGTGCGCTGGGCGTCAGCTCGCAGGAGCGCTCAGGCGAGGTGGTGCGGACGGCATGAGGGGTGTCAGTCGATCACCGGCTTCGCCGACCCTCGATGACGAAACGGGAGCGCGCCGCAGGGTCCCCTCCCCCCTTGTGGGGGAGGGACAGGGTGGGGGGGAATCCCCAACCTCAGATGTCGGGAGTCCCCCACCCCTAGCCCCTCCCCACAAGGGGGAGGGGAATCCGCGCAGCGCTTGCCTCGCGGTCGCGCGTTTCGTCTCAGCCTATCACCGGCTGACTCCGACCCTCGATGACGAAACGGTCTGATATGACACCTTCACATCTGCGTCAGAACCGTAACAGGCTGCCGCGCCGGGGCGTATCCTGTGCGGTAGTCAAGCGAGGGAGGTTAACCCCATGCCGATCAGGCGCCCGTCCGACATTGCCCCCTCGGAGATCACGCCGCGCGATGTGTATCTGCGCCGCCGCGAGTTCCTCGCCGGCGCCGCCGCTCTGGGGCTCATCCCCGGCTTGTCGGCCATGCTGTCGACCGAGGCCCTTGCCGCACCCCTCAAGGCCGGGCCGAGCCCGCTCTCGACCACCGACGAGGACAAGACCACGCTCGCGAACATCACGAGCTACAACAACTTCTACGAGTTCGGCACCGACAAGGGCGACCCGGCCCGGCACGCCCATAGCCTCACCACCAAGCCATGGGCGGTCAAGATCGACGGTCTCGTCAACAAGGGCGGCGACTACGACTTCGACGACCTCGTGAAGCCGGCCAGGCTGGAGGAGCGCATCTACCGCATGCGCTGCGTCGAGGGCTGGTCGATGGTCATCCCGTGGGTCGGCTTCCCGCTCGCGGAGGTGCTGAAGCGGGCGGAGCCGCAGGGCAGCGCCAAATATGTCGCCTTCGAGACCCTGGTGCGTCCGTCCGAGATGCCGGCCCAGCGCGGGTTCTTCCAGCCGCTGCCGTGGCCCTACGTGGAAGGCTTGCGGCTCGACGAGGCCATGCACCCGCTCACCATCCTCGCCGTCGGCATCTACGGCGAGACGCTGCTCAACCAGAACGGCGCGCCTATCCGGCTGGTCGTGCCCTGGAAGTACGGCTTCAAGAGCATCAAGTCGATCGTGCGCATCTCCCTGGTGGAGAAGGAGCCACCTATCACCTGGAAGTCGCAGAACGCACGCGAGTACGGCTTCTACTCCAACGTCAACCCGCAAGTCGATCATCCGCGCTGGAGCCAGGCGACGGAGCGGCGCATCGGCGAGGGCGGCCTGTTCGGCAAGCGCCGGCCCACGCTGATGTTCAACGGCTACGGCGAGCACGTCGCCAGCCTGTACGCCGGCCTGGACCTCAAGGCAAACTATTGAGATGGCGGCGCAGCAGGCATCGGCGGGTCTCGCCCACGTCCTGCTCGGCGCCGATCCGGTGCGGCGCGCGATCTACATCCTCGGCATGGCGCCGGCGGTGTGGACCTTCTATCTCGGCCTCACCGACCAGCTGGGCGCCGACCCGCAGAAAACCCTGGAGCGCACGCTGGGGCTGTGGGCCCTGCGCTTCCTGATCGCGGCGCTGGCCATCACACCGCTGCGCCGGCTGGGCGGCCCGAGCCTCATCCGCTACCGCCGCGCCATCGGCCTGCTCGGCTTCTACTACGCCTGCCTGCACCTGACGACCTACCTGGTGCTCGACCAGGGCCTCGACCTCGCCGCCATCTGGGCCGACATCATCAAGCGGCCCTACATCACGGTCGGCATGCTGGCCTTCACCCTCCTGGTGCCGCTCGCCGTCACCTCCAATACGCCCATGATCCGCAGGCTCGGCAGCCGCGCCTGGCAGCGCCTACACCGGCTCGTCTATGTGGCCACCGCCGCCGCGGCGATCCATTTCGTCATGCTGGTCAAGTCCTGGTGGACGCCGGAGCCGGCGATCTACGGCACGCTGATCGCGGCGCTGCTGCTGGTCCGCCTCTGGCTCCATGCGCAGAGGCGGCTGTGGCCGAAGCCGCGCGCCGCCGGCGCTAGGATGACAGCGGATCGTAGATCGTAGGGTGGGTTAGGCCCGAAGGGCCGTAACCCACCATGGCAAGGGTGACCGGCGATGTCGGAGACTGCCCGTGGTGGGTTACGCGCTTCGCGCTAACCCACCCTACATGAATGGAGAGGTGCGATGCGCGGGGAAGGGGGAGACGGCTCACCGGCGGCCGGCTAGAGTTGGCGCCCTACGCGGGTCTAACTCATGCAAGACCGTACCGAGCCGGATCCACCCTCAGGCAGCCTGTTCTTCACCGTCTTCCCCTCCGTCATGCTGCCGATGTTCCTGGCGGTGGTCGATTCGACGATCGTCTCCACGGCGCTGCCCGCCATCGCGGCCAGCCTCGGCGGCGTGGAGCGGGTGTCGTGGGTGGTGGTGGCCTACCTCGTCGCCGGCACGGTGGCGGCGCCGGTCTACGGCAAGCTGCGCGACATCTACGGCGGCAAGCGCGTCATGTTCGCGGCGCTTGGCGTATTCCTCGTCGGCTCCATCCTGTGCGCCGCCTCCACGAGCGTCGAGATGCTGGCCCTGGCGCGCGTGCTCCAGGGGCTCGGCGGCGGCGGGCTTATGACGCTGTCGCAGGCGCTGATCGGCGAGACGGTGCCCCCGCGCGAGCGGGCGCGCTACCAGGGCTATCTGGCCGGGGTGATGGTGACCTCGAGCGCGTTCGGCCCGGTGGTGGGCGGCTATCTGACCGAGCACCTCGGCTGGCGCAGCGTGTTCCTGGTCAACCTGCCGCTGGTGGCCATCGCCGGCCTCCTGACGGCGCGCATCGCCTACCGGGCGACGCGCCGGCAGACCTTAAGGTTCGACGGCATCGGGCTCGCCCTGTTCGTCGTCTTCATCGTGCCCGTGCTGCTGGCGCTGGAGCAGGCCCAGCGCATGAGCCGCGGCGCGCTGGCGACCTTCGCGCTGCTCATGGGGCTAGGCGCCATGGCGCTTCTGGCGCTGCTGCGCCGGGAGAGAAAGGCGCCCGACCCGTTGTTCCCCATCTCGCTCCTGCGTCAGCCGACCATCTGGCGCAGCGACGCGCTGGCCGCCTGCCACGGCGCCACCATGGTGTCGCTCATCACGTTCCTGCCCATCTACATGCGCGTCGTGCACGGTGCGTCGGCCGCGGAGACCGGGCTCCTGCTCCTGCCCCTGACGTTCGGCATCGGCACCGGCTCGATGCTGACGGGCCGCAGCATGAGCCGGACGGGCTTCACGGCGATATTCCCCTCCATCGGCCTGATCTTCGCCACCGCCACGCTGCTGCTGCTTGCGGCGGCGTCGACCAGCCTTGGCATAGGGGCGCTCGGCGTGCTGCTGTTCGTGAACGGCGTATTCATGGGCACCGTGATGAGCGTGGTGCAGGTGACCGTGCAGAACGCGGCGAGCCACGAGACGATGGGCTCGGCGGCGGCCTCGGTCCAGCTCGCGCGCTCGATCGGCGCGGCAGCGGGCACGGCGCTGGTGGGCACCGTGCTGTTCGGTGCCCTGGCGCTCGGCGACCCGCAGGCCGCGCAGCTGTTCTCGGCGCTGCTGGGCCGCGGCACGCTCTCCGACCCCGCCGTCCTGGGCTCCTCCGCGCTCAGGGCCGAGATCGGCGGCGCGTTCCAGGCCGCCTTCCTGACGGTCGCGGGCTTTGCCGCAGTCGGCACCGCGCTCGCCTGGTCCATCCCGGCGCGGCGGCTGTAAGCAGAGTTCCTGGCCATGGCCAACGTATCGGCTACCTTGCCTCGCGTCCGCTTCCGACGCTTTCCTGCCGGACGGCCGCGCCCATTGCAGGGTGAGCTTGACCAGTGCCGACGCTCGGCGAAGCTGTTCTAGGGAGGGGCACCTATCCGAGCGGGGCTATCTGATAGCCGTCTCGGTACAGCCCGCCTCGCACGGGCTCCAATGTTGTCGACAACCGCAGCGAGCGGCTGGCATCGGCCGCCGGCGCGACTAGGATCGCTCACGCTTCCCCTTGAGCCTTCAGACGCGGCTTCAGGCGATGGGTGCATCCAAGAACAAGGCGGCAATGCTGCTCCTGACGCACATGCTCAAGGCGTTCGTCCGTGTGGGCACGCTCACCGTGATCGATGCCGATGGGCGACGCCATGTCTTTGCGGGGGCCCCGGGGCCTACGGTCACCATGCGTATCACCGACAGGGCGCTCTACCGCAAGCTGGTCTTCAATCCGGAGCTGCATGCTGGCGAAGCCTACATGGACGGGGGCCTCTGCTTCGAAGAAGGCTCTGCCCTGCGCGACTTTCTAGCCCTCTTTTCCGTCAATCGGCTCTCCCTCGGATCCTATCCGCTGCAGCGGGCGCTGCGGCGTGTGTCGCGCGCGTTCAGGCGCTTCCAGCAGGCGAACCCGGTGGGCAAGGCGCGCCGCAACGTGGCCCATCACTACGATCTCGGCAACGATTTCTACAGACTCTTCTTGGATGAGGGGCTTCAATATTCCTGCGCCTACTTCCTCGGCGACAACGAAACGCTGGAAGAGGCCCAGCGGAACAAGCTGCGCCTGATCGCAGCTAAGCTCAATTTGAAGCCCGGCCTGAGAATTCTGGACATCGGGAGCGGCTGGGGCCAGCTCGCCCTCTATCTCGCCTCCATCGAGGCTATCGACGTCACTGGTGTCACCTTGTCGGAGGAGCAGCATGCCCTCTCCAACGCGAGAGCGCAGCAGCTCGGCCTGTCAGAGCGGGTGCGCTTCCATTTGCGTGACTACCGCGAGGTTCCGGGCCGCTTCGACCGTATCGTCTCCGTCGGCATGTTCGAGCACGTGGGCGTACAGCACTATCCGGAGTTCTTCGCCAAGAGTAACGCGCTTCTGAGCGATGACGGCGTCATGCTCTTGCATTCCATCGGTCACATGAGCCCGGCCGGAACAGCCAGCCCCTGGCTCAGAAAGTACATCTTTCCCGGCGCCTACTCCCCCGCGTTGTCGGAGGTTTTTGCAGCGGTCGAGCAAGCGAGCTTGTGGGTGACGGACCTTGAGTTTCTACGCCTGCACTACGCCAGGACGCTCCAGCATTGGTACCGGCGCTTCGAGGCGAACCGGGCTAAGATCGCCACGATGTACGACGAGCGGTTCTGCCGCATGTGGGAGTTCTATCTGCTTAGTGCGGAAATGATGTTTTTGACGGGCAGCCAGCTGGTCTTCCAGATGCAACTCGCGCGCAAGCGCGACGCCGTGCCAGTCGTGCGCGACTACATCACCGACGTGCAGCGGCGTTACGGCGAGAAGGACTTGGCTCTCCTGCGGTAATGTGTACGTCAGGTTCCAGGGCATATCGGCCTTGCGGGACACCCAGCCTCTACTGCGGCTCGACCAGCTTCCAGTAGGACTTGTCCGGCGCGGCCGAGTAGGTGCGCTTCTCGAAGCGCTTCGGGTTGCGCTCGTGCGGGAACTGCTTGTCGTTGGCGCTCTTGCCCGTCAGGATGTCCTTGATGTCCTCGAGGACGGGCTTGGCCTGGCTCAGGTAGTCGTGGCCGTAGCCGCCACCGAAGAAGCGCTGATACCAGCTCTGCTTCAGCGTAGCGTCGACGATGTGCACCTTCCTGTTGTCGATCAGCGCCGGCTCGCCGTTGTCGGACAGCTCGCCCATGCGCGGCGGACCGCCGCGGATGAGCTTCGACGCCGACAGGGCCAGATCGCCCGACGACACGTAGACGGTGATGCGATCGGCATAGGGCGCGAGGCGGTCGATCTTCTGACCGAAGACGGACCTGGCAACGTCGGGGGCCGCGAAGATCATCTGGCCGATGCGGATGGAGCGGATGCTCCTGCCTCTCCACTGCCTCACCTCCTCGTCGGCCCGTTCCGTGTCGAAGATAGGCCGCAGCGCGCTCACCGCACGCAGCATGGACTGAGAGCCCATGCTGTGCGCGATCAGGTCGATCTCGTAGATATGGGCGTCGCGCATCAGCATGCGCATGAAGGACTGGAAGAACGGCTCGGCCTGCTCCGAGTTGTCGAGGTCCTCGAAGTATCCCGGCAGGGACTCGCGGGACGGCCAGCTGTACAGGTAGGCGCGGCCTTCGAACTTGATGTCCTTCACGATCTTGGCGACCGTGTACAGGGCATCCTTGAAGGCTACGCGGTAGCCGTGAATGAAGACGAGCGCGTCTCCGCCCGTCGTCGCGCCGGCCAGATCGCTCATCGGAGCGATCTCGTCGGCCAGATAGAGGCGGTCGCCGAAATCGCCTGCCTTGCCTTCGTGGAAGAGGTGGTAGTCGACGATGGGCTTGGCCGCCTCCTTGACCGGGTCGCCGCCGTCGTCGGGCGGAGAGACATAGGCGCATCCGATGCGCAGCCGGCGGTCCTGCTCGTTGGCGAAAAGGGCGTCGGGCGTGACGCCCTTGCGGGTCTCGCCGAGCTTCGGTGCCCCGGCCTTCATGAGGCGGTCGGTGGCGAACAGGATGCGGATGGGCTGATCGCCGCCCATGTCCTGGCTGAGCCAGCACTCCTTGCTCGACACCTTCGCCCAGCCGTTGTCGAAGGGGAAGTCGCTCGCAATCAGGTTCGTGATGCCCTGCATGAGAAGCTGCCAGCCCTTGGTCCTGGCGTCGGGCTGGGTCTCGTCACCCGGCTTGGCCGCGGCCTCGACCAAGGGCCGCAGGAACTCGGGGACATCGAAGTCCCTCGGGTGGCGCCTGGCGTATTTCATGAACAGCGCCTTGACCTGGTCGCCGACGGCGTAGGCCAGGTTGTAGGACACATACCCGCCGATGTCGTTGTCCACCACGCCCTTGGTCGTGAACTCATCCGACGTGATGTGGAGCCGACTGTAGGCCATCGGGTAGGGCATGATGCTGCTTCTGAACAGCGAGATCGGCGTATTGTCGTAGAGCGAGTATATCTGCGGGCTGATGGACAGCAGCGAGTCCTCCGCCTCGTAGACCGAGAGCCTGCTGTCGCAACTGCCGCGGGGGTTGCCCCGAGGCTCCGGCGCGACCTGCCTGACCGGCAAAGCGAACCGCATCGTGGCCTGGGAGGCGGGCTCCGAGCAGTCGCGCTTCTTCAGGCCGGCCCAGTCGGTGACCTTGTTGTAGAGATCCCGCAGCTTCGCCTTCTCGGGCTCCGTCAAGGGACCCCGGCTGTCGGCGAAGCCGTACGCCTTGCGAAACCGCAGGAGCGCCGCTCGAAGCTGGATCCGCGACGCGCGTCCCACCAGGGCGTCGAGACTGCCCGTGGCGATGAGGGCGCGCTGGGTCTCCTCCTCACGCAGCTGCTTCACGAGGTCCGGATGCATGCTTTCGCGCTGCTGGGCGGCAGCCGGGGCGGCGAGGACCAAGGCGAGAGAGACGGCCAGGCAGACGCGAAGCGCGGACATGCGGAGCACCTCAATTGGCATTGGGATCTCGGCGCGCGACCCCCGAACCGTTGGCGCCGGGCTGCCTCCGAAGCCGATCCTGCCGGCAATTGCCGGAGTCGCCGGGGAGCCGCAGGACCGTGGAGCGGCAGCGCACCGCTCGCCTCCCACGAACATCGGAGTCGCAAGCGCTGCAGCTCCAGCTTGGCGCAGGCATCCTATGCCACACCCACCGCGCGCTGGGAAGCGTGCGAGGCGGCGGCTGTGGTCGGCGAGGGCGATCAGTAGACGCGAAATATCGCAAGATCGGGGCTGTCGCGGATCAGGGTATAGGTCTCGTCGTAGCGAGACCGCGGAGCGTCCTCGGGACGCCACGCGAACCGGAGCGAGCCGTCGGGCCTTCCTGCCGCCGAAGCGGCCACGCCAGCAACCTGCGGACGCAGAACGATATATTTGACCTTCGCGGCCACGAGCTGTTGGCGCTGCGCCTCGATGTTCCAGGTGTCGAGACGATCCCCCAGCGTGCCGGCAAGGCGGCGCGAGGTGTTGCCGAGGACGATGGGGCGGCCGTGGCAGGTCTGCTGAAGCATGTAGAAGTTGCGCTCGGCATAGCCATGGGGGGGCAGGTCGAGGACGCCGAAGCCGGTCTCGGGATCGTTGCGGATGACATCGAGCCCAGCGGGACAGGCAACCGGGGTCATTGCGAGGGACCGCACCGGCACGTAGTCGGCCACGATCAGCGCCGTCAGCGCGACCACGGCGGCTCGGGCGGGGTGATGCTGCCGCTCCCAGAGCAGCCGCGCGGCCTCCGCGATGGCGACGGCGAGGAGCAGGTACGCGAGGGCGATGGCCCGCGACGGCGCTTGCATGACGGAGGCGAGGGGCAGCCACGCGAGCGCCGTCCCGGGCAGTGGAATGGTCGCGTGGCCCAGGACGTGGAGCCGGCTCCCGCAGGCCAGTATATAAAAGGCCGCAGTGCCGCAGAGGGCGTAGGTCAACACCGGCGCGCACCCTGCGCGCCCTCCGAGGACCACCCAGCCGAGCAACAGCGCGTTGGCGAGGCCGAGATAGACGGTCGCCTCCCAGGCGTTGCCGGTGAACCGGCTGTAGAGGCCCTCGGCCAAGGGTGCCAGCGCATGGAACCGGGGGAATGCCGCAAAGCCGAGGAGATCGGCGACGTAGCCGCCGGGCGCATCGCCTGCGGCCGCGCCGACGGCAAACGCAGCTCCCGCCATGGGAGCCAGGATCGGCGCCAGGACCGCGACTACGGCGATGGGGCACGCAACGGCGCAGAAGAGCGGCCAGCCTTGCGGCAGGCGACGGTCGCGAACGGCGGCGTAGAGGCTGTGGAACAGGACGAAGCAGGCCAGGTAGACGAGGTAGTACCACGAGGACAACGCGGCGAGCGCATAGAGGAGGATGGCCAGTGCCAAGCAGGCGGGGCTCTTGCGCTCCGTGGCCAGCAGATAGGAGAGGACGAAAGGCGGAATGAACTCGACGGAGGCGACGCCGGCATGGTGCATCGCGTGAGCGATGTGCGAGGGGTTGAAGGCGAAGACGAAGCCGCCGAGCAGCGCACCGCTCCGGCTGTTCGTGAGATGCCGGGCCAGATAGAACGCGCCGGCGCCGGCCAGGGGGAACGAGATCAGCAGAGAGAGGTTCTGCAGGAGAACCAGCGTTCCGAGGTCGGTGCCGACAATGCCGGTCAGCAGGACAACGGCAAGGACCTTGGGGTAGGCGAAGGAATGGAGATGGAGGGAGGTCCCTTCCGGAAAGCGCAGCAGGTCTGTGTGGAAGAACTGCCCCGGCTGCCGGCCGGCGGCCGCGTACCAAGTATTCCAGAAGTCCTGCATGTTGTCTTCCGGCGGCCCGATCAGCGCCGAGCCGAGGTGCGGCAGCCACGCCCGGAAGACCACCGCCGTCACGATCGTGAACAGCAAGACCACGCCAAGGAGCTCTGCGACGGCCGCAACCGCCCGCCCGCGAAATGCGCCGGGACAAGCCGCGGGGAGCCAGGTTCGCCGCAATGGCATGAAGCATCCATCACATCTGTGACGATCTGCTCACATCGTACAGGGGTTTCGGACGGCTGCCAGACCCTCCGGGCACGCTCCGCTGCCTGGCGCAGTTGCACAAGCGAGGATTGGAGCAGGCGTCAGGCACGGGAGAGAGCGGGGACTCGGCGCATTGACGCAGGCCGACCTCGGGTATCCGATGGCACTTGACTCGTTGTTGAAGACTACTTCATATATATGGAATTCGTAAATGTGAAGCACAGATCCTCGGTGCCGGACCAACGGCGGAGTGCTGCTTCAGGCGAGAAGCCGCGCCCAAGCGCCAAAGCCGGCGCCGTACCGTCACACCGCTCGGAGGGAGGAGACCGTGGCCAAGACTCTCGAAGAGGTGCTGCAGGGCGCCGGCAATATCGCCCGGCACCTGCGCAACATGCAGACCGGCCCGAACGTCTATCCGGGGGTGCCGGCCGAGTACACCAACTGGCGCGACGAGCAGCAGTCCTGGCAGAAGACCTGCGTGCTGTACAACCAGTCCTACCACATGGCCGAGCTGGCCCTGGAAGGCCGCGACGCGCTGAAGCTCCTCACCAGGCTGGGAGTGAACACCTTCAACAATTTCAAGGTCGATACCGCCAAGCAGTTCGTGCCCTGCACGCCTGCCGGCTATGTCATCGGCGACGTGATCCTGTTTCACCTGGCCGAGAACAGCTTCAACATGGTGGGCCGCATCCCGGTGCTGAACTGGGTACGCTATCACGCCGAGACCGGCGGCTACCACGTGAAGGCCACGGTCGACGAGCGCTCCGCCGCGCGCCCCGACCCGCTCAACCGCAAGCACTACCGCTTCCAGATCCAGGGCCCCAACGCCGTCAAGGTGATGGAGAAGGCGACGGGCAAGCCGGCGCCGGAACTCAAGTTCTTCCACATCACGAGCACCGCTATCGCCGGCAAGACCGTGAAGGCGCTGCGCCACGGCATGGCGGGCCAGGCGGGCTACGAGCTGTTCGGCCCCTACGCCGACTACGAGGCCGTGCATTCGGCGCTGATCAGGGCCGGCGAGGAGTACGGCATGAGGTTGTGCGGCGGGCGCGCCTACTCGTCGAACACGCTGGAGTCGGCCTGGATCCCCTCGCCGCTGCCGGCCATCTACACCGGCGCCGAGCTGAAACCCTATCGCGAGTGGCTGGGCGCGGACAGCTACGAGGCCAAGGCCTCCATCGGCGGCAGCTTCGCCTCCGACAACATCGAGGACTACTACCTGACGCCATGGGATCTCGGCTACGGCTTCATGGTCAAGCTCGACCACGACTTCATCGGCCGCCCGGCGCTGGAGAAGATGGCCAAGGGCCCGCACCACAAGAAGGTGACGCTGGCGCTGGACACGGAAGATGTGCTGAAGGCCATCGGCTCGCAACTGGAGCACGGCGACCGCGCCAAGTTCATCGAGTTCCCGTCCGCGGTGTACTCCATGCACCCCTACGACCTGGTGAAAGGCAACGGCAAGCCCGTCGGCATCTCGACCTGGATCGGCTACAGCTCCAACGAGCGGCGCATGCTGACGCTTGCCATCCTCGACGCCGAGTGGGCCGAGCCCGGCAAACGCGTCACCTTCGTGTGGGGCGAGGAGGGCGGCGGCACCGCCAAACCCGGCGTGGAGCGGCACACCCAGATCGAGATCAACGCCACGGTGAGCCCAGCGCCCTACGTGGAGGTGGCCCGCAAGCAGTATGCCGAAGGCGGCTGGCGTGCCGTCGGCACCTAGCCCGCACCGACCGGCTCCGCGGTCCGACGCCCTGCGGCGTCGGACCGGCGCGGCCGGACCGCCATTCGATCTCGCGTGCAGTTTTTCTTGTCCGTGCTCTCAGGGAGAGCGCGAGGGGGCTCGCGCATGTCTGGACGCTACCGCCGACAGGCACAAAGCCTTTGGAGCAGTCTCATGTCCTTCGCCTACCGCCGCATCGAGTCCCAGCCCGCGGACGCTTCCGGCCAGATCTCCGCTGAGATCTCCGCTGAGACCTCCGCCCAGCGGCTGGCAAGACTGATCGGCACCTATTCCATCGAGATGACGGCCAAGGACGCCGACGCCCTGCGCGACGCCAAGGACCTCATTCCGCAGGGCACGTCGGTGTCGATCACGTTCCTGGCGGGTGAGACGGCCCCGGCCCGCATAGCCGCGGCCAGGCAGGCGCGCAGCTACGGCTTCCATCCGAGGCCGCACATCTCGGCACGGCGGATCGCCTCGGAGCAGGAGCTCGACGCCTTCCTGGCCGACCTGGCGGCGCAGGCCCGGATCGACCGCGCCTTCGTGGTGGCCGGCGACCTGCCCCAGCCGGCGGGACCGTACTTCGATGCGCTGGCCGTCATCAAGAGTGGGCTCCTGGCCAAGCACGGCGTGCGCCACGTCGGCATCTCTGGCTATCCCGAGGGCCATCCGGACTTCCCGCAGGAGAAGCTTTGGCAAGCGCTGCACGACAAGCACCGCGCCCTCACCGACCTCGGCCACAGCTACGACATCGTCACCCAGTTCGGCTTCGACGCCAAGCCGGTGCTCGACTGGCTGCAGAAGCTGCGCGACGGCGGCATCGCGGCGCCGGTGCGGATCGGCGTTCCCGGGCCGGCGACCGTCAAGACGCTGCTCCGCTTCGCCGCCCGCTGCGGCGTCGGCGCGTCGGCCTCCGTCATGGCCAAGTACGGCGTGTCCATCACCAAGCTGCTCAACACTGCCGGGCCGGACGCCCTCGTCTCCGAGCTGGCCGCCGGCATCGACCCGGCCAGGCACGGCGAGGTGTTCCTCCACCTCTACCCGTTCGGCGGCCTCGCCAGGACAGCGCAGTGGGTGCGCGATTTTGCGGCCGGCGCCGGCGCGCGCTGAGGTCTGCGTCGAGCGTGGAAACCGGCCCACTGCAGGGTCATGCCGTTGACATGGGAAGCGCTACAATCATATGAAATTCAGGACCATGAAATCCGGATCGCCACGGTGACCAGCTCCGTCAAATCAGCCTCGCGCACCATCGACATCCTGGAGCAGATCGCGCGCCAGGGGCCGGCCACTGCGCGCGAGATCGCCCGCGCCACCCGCATTCCCGAGAGCAGCCTGTCCTATCTCCTCTCCACGCTGGTGGAGCGCGACTGGCTGTGCAATCTGGGCGACCGCACCTACGCCCTGGGCTCGGCGTTCTCGCGCCTTGCCGCGGGCGCCACGCCGTCGCCCGCCGAGCGCCGGCGCGCGCAGCTGAAGCTCGTCGCCCGCACCACCGGCGAGACCGCATGCCTGTTCATCAGGCGCAGCAACGAGATCGAGACGATCGACGTGGAGCTGTCGAGCCAGCTCCTCCGCTTCACGCCGGACAAGGGCATGCGCGTGCCGCTGCACTGCTTCGCCGGCGGCAAGGCGCTGCTGGCCAAGATGTCGCCCGCAGACCTCGACGCCTACTTCGCCGCCGGCACCCGCACCCGCTTCACCCAGACCACGCTCCTCGACGAGGAGGCCCTGCGCCGCGACATCGCCGAGACCAGGGCGCGGGGCTACGCCATCTCGCGCGAGGAGCACACCGCCGGCATCGTCGGCATGGGCGTGGCGGCCGACGACCGGTACAGCCTGAGCGTCGCCGTCCCCACCGCGCGCTTCGATGCCGCCTTCGAGGGGCTGACCGCCAAGGCCCTGCTGGAGGCCGCGAAGGCGCTGGGGGATTGACAAGGATCGTGCTCACGACCCCTGCGCGCCGCCAAGGAGCCGCTCACGACGCAGGATTTCGCCTCAAGCGCCTCACGGGCAGAGCGCGGATCGGACACAGTTGCTCAAGACCATGGTATCTGAGGCACTGCGACCTCCTCCCGATTGAGGACTAGCGAGGTCTGCCTCAGACCGAGAGTCTTGTCTTGTCGGGCGTCGGGGGTCGGCAGTCGGGGTAGACGATCCTTGCTCTCTTGTTGCGATTGCCGACCCCCGACTGCCGACTGCCGAATCGGCTTCACGAAACCTGACACATTTGCACCAACACTTTGGAATCAAGCTGGGCTAGGGTCGGGTCTTGGTAGTTGTAGAGGTCCAGATACAAGACCTCGGGTGATGAAGCATGCGCTGGGCGCTCTGCCTCTTCTTCCTTGCAGTGCTTTGGCCTGAATTGGCGGGAGCCGAGTCATCCCCGCGAAAGTCCAACCCTGCAGCAGAGTCATTCTTCGTGTCGCGTCGAGATCGGCTTTGCGGCGTGCAATTTGTTACGGAGACCGAATACAAGAGAATATGCATTCAAAACTCTGAGCCCTGCGGAGCATCGCCAATCATTTGGAAAGATTTCTTGACAAGAACTAGCGACGAGTACTGCTCCGTTGCCTTTCATGATCCAAGCTGGCCTGAGAGACTCTGTCCCCGAAACACAACGCTCAAGGACTACCACGAAGATGTGGTCGGTAACCCCGACCCTGTTTGCTGGCTGCAGCGAAGGCTCCAAACGACAGTCGTGTGCGGGACACAGGGTCGAAATATCTTTTCCTCCTGCGGCTCTCTGACGTTCGGCATAAATCAGGTGCGAGTGGATACCGCAATATCGGTTGGAACGTCACGAGAGCGAGCTCTCGGGTTGCTTCTCAACGCCTATGCAAGCAAGCAGTCCCTGGTCTCATTTTCAAACAGATTGCTTCTGAGCACCGCAATCCTGAACACTTACGGCGAACGACCTTTTGAGACAGCGGCTGCTCTGGCAAAGAGTTATCTCGATAGCCTAGTCAGCGCACCATCGGAGATCGAGTTTTCTGGCGAGCTGTCGAAGATTGGCTTCATTCTAACGAACTAATTTGGTGTTTTTTGCTGCATAATGCCAAGCTCACGTGCGACGAGGAGAGGTGGCATGCGACGCGGCCTCGCCGCAGCCCTGGTCCTGTGCGCCTCGGCCGTCTCTTCCGTCGTGGCGAACGACCGCGCGGACGAGCGCCGGCGCATGGTGGAGACGATCGAGGCCTACGCGCGCTTGCCCGACAGCGGCGTCGCCGGCGGAAGGCTTGACGCCCGCGTGCTCGACGCCATGCGCGCGGTACCGCGCCACGAGTTCGTGCCGGAGGGCGTGTCGCACCTGGCCTACGCCGACAGCCCGCTGCCGATCGGCCTCGGCCAGACCATATCGCAGCCCTACATCGTGGCGCTGATGACGCACCTCATGCAGGTGAAGCCCGGCGACCGCGTGCTGGAGATCGGCACCGGCTCCGGCTATCAGGCGGCAGTGCTGGCGCGGCTCGCGCGCGAGGTCTACTCGGTCGAGATCGTCGCCGAGCTGGGCACGCGGGCGGCCGCGACGCTGTCGCGGCTGGGATACGCCAACGTCGTCACCCGCGTCGGAGACGGCTACCAGGGCTGGGAGGAGCACGCCCCCTACGACGGCATCATGGTCACGGCCGCACCGGACCATGTGCCGGCGGCGCTGGTGGCCCAGCTCAAGCCGGGCGCACGGCTGGTCATACCGGTCGGCGCGCTGCACCAGGACCTGATGGTCATTGCCAAAGGAGCGGACGGCACCACCACCAGCACCACCGTCATCCCGGTGCGGTTCGTGCCGCTGCTGCGCGGCAGCAGGTAGGTCGGGCTGACCGCAAGTTCGGCTGGTGAGCCCTAGGCAAGCGCTGCGCGGATTCCCATCCCCCTTGTGGGGAGGGGTTAGGGGTGGGGGGAATCACAAACCTCGATGTTCTGGAATTCCCCCCACCCTATCCCTCCCCCACAAGGGGGAGGGGACCCCTGCGGCGCGGTGCTGTTTCGCTATCGAGGTCAGCAGCGAAGCCAGTGATCGGCCGATAACGATATTCAGCCGGGCATCGTTGTGGGGGAGCGACGGACTGGAGTAGACTCTGCGCCGTTGCGGGGGATATCCGTGACGTTATGGTGACGGCGCATGGCCACCTTGGCCCGTGCGCCCTGGGTTGCTGCAGCGGCTTGGCATAGGGGGATTGCTCACCGTGCGTATTATGATCACCGGCCACTTGGGCTACATCGGCACAGTCATGACGCCCATGGTGCTGAAGGCGGGCCATACGGTCGTCGGCTATGACAGCGACCTTTTCAGCCGCTGCACCTATTCGGCAGGGGGCGAGATCGTCCCGGTGCCGCACATCCGCAAGGACGTGCGCGACGCGACGGCAGGGGACTTCGAGGGCATCGACGCGATCCTCCATCTCGCAGCCCTGTCCAACGATCCCCTGGGCGATCTCAATCCCGAGACCACCTACGGCATCAACCACCAGTCCAGCGTCCGCATCGCCACCCTGGCCAAGCAGGCCGGCGTCAAGCGATTCGTCTTCGCGTCCTCGTGCAGCAACTACGGCCGTGCCGGAGACGACCTGATCGACGAGACCGCGCCGCTCAACCCCGTCACGCCTTATGGCGAATCGAAGGTCCGCACCGAGCGCGACGTGGCCCCGCTGGCCGGCGACGGCTTCTGCCCCGTCTTCCTGCGGCCGGCCACGGCCTACGGCGTGTCGCCGCGGCTGCGCTTCGACATCGTGCTCAACAACCTCGTCGCCCATGCCGTGACGACGGGGCGCATCTACCTGAAGTCCGACGGCTCCCCCTGGCGGCCGATCGTGTACATCGAGGACATCTGCCGCGCCTTCATCGCCGCCGTCGAGGCGCCGGAGGAGCGCGTATTCAACCAGGCGTTCAATGTCGGCCAGACCGCCCACAACTACCGCATCCGCGACCTGGCCGAGATCGTGGCCGCGGTGGTTCCCAACTGCGCGCTCGAGTTCGCGCCTGATGCGGGGCCCGACAAGCGCTCGTACCGGGTCGGCTTCGAGAAGATCGCGCGCTTGCTGCCCGAGTTCAAGCCCCAGTGGGACGCCCGCAAGGGCGCCGAGCAGCTCTACGCGGCCTATCTGAAGTCGCAGGTGACGCTGGAGGAGTTCGAGGGTCCGCGCTACCAGCGGATCGCCCATATCCGCAAGCTGATGAGCGAAGGCATCCTGGGGCCGGACCTGCGCGTTGCCGGCGACACCGCCGCGCCCCGCCCCGGCGTGCCCGCGGCCGGCTGAAGCGGGGCGCGGCCCAAGCGAGGCAGAGCGCGCATGGACCTGGACCGCAGCGTAAGCCGAGCGCTGTCCTGCGAGGGCATCGGCGGGGAGATCTATGCGCTGGCATCCGAGCTCTACCCGATCTGCCGCAGCATCACCGGCAATGGCGTGCGCGCCACCCTGCGGCTGCTCGGCGCGCACATCGGCATCCAGGTTCACGAGGTGCCGACAGGAACGCCGGCGTTCGACTGGACGGTGCCGCGCGAGTGGAACATACGCGCCGCCCATGTGAAGGACAGCAGCGGGCGGACGATCGTCGACTTCTCCAACTCCAACCTGCATGTGATGAGCTACAGCACGCCGGTGCGCGCCCGCATGTCCCTGGCGGAGCTCAGGACGCATCTCCATTCCCTGCCGCAGCAGCCCGACCTCATCCCCTATCGCACGTCCTACTACACGGAGAACTGGGGCTTTTGCCTGCCGCATCGGCAGCTCGCGGCCCTACCTGAGGATACCTATGAGGTCGTGATCGACTCCACCCTGGAGGACGGCTCCCTGACCTACGGGGAATACCTGCACCGGGGCGAGAGCGAGGACGAGGTGCTGCTGTCCGCCCACGTCTGCCACCCATCGCTCGCCAACGACAACTGCTCCGGGCTCGCCTTGCTGACGCACTTGGCCAAGCGGCTGGCGGGCACGCGCACGCGCTACAGCTACCGTTTCCTGTTCGCTCCCGGGGCGATCGGCGCTCTCGTCTGGCTGTCGCGCAACGAGGACAGGATCGGGCGCATCAGGCATGGCCTCGTCCTGTCGTGCGTCGGCGACGGGGGCGGGCCAACCTACAAGAGGAGCCGCAGGGGCGATGCCGAGATCGACCGGGCGATGGCGCACGTCCTGAAGCACTCGGGACACAACGCCACGATCCTGGAGTTCTCGCCCTACGGATATGACGAGCGGCAATACTGCTCTCCCGGGTTCGATCTGCCCGTCGGTCTGTTCCAGCGCAGCCGATTCGGCGCGTTTCCCGAGTACCACACCTCGGCGGACAATCTCGATTTCATCGCACCCGAGCATCTGGAATCATCGTACGAGATGATCTCGGGACTGATTGCGGTGCTCGAGGACAACCTGACATTCCGGAACACGTCGCCCAAGGGAGAGCCGCAACTCGGCAAGCGCGGCCTCTATGGGGCAATCGGCGGCGACAAGGACTCGGCGGCCGGCATCATGGCCATGCTATGGGTGCTCAACCTGTCCGACGGCCGCCACAGCCTGCTCGACATCGCCGAGCGGGCAGAGCTGCCCTTCGCCACCGTGCGCGATACCGCCGCCGTGCTGCTTCAGCACGGGCTGTTGCAGGCCTAACCCACCCTACGGCTGGTCCTTCACCACCGAGATGTCCGGCGCGTCCTCGTTCTTCATGCCCTGCACGTGATAGCCGGCATCCACGTGGTGCACCTCGCCGGTGACGGCGCGCGCCAGGTCGGACACGAGATAGAGCCCGGCCGCGCCGACCTCCTCGATGGTCACCGTCCGCCTGAGCGCCGAGTTGTACTCGTTCCACTTCAGGATATAGCGGAAGTCGGCGATGCCCCCCGCTGCGGCCAGCGTCTTGATGGGGCCGGCGGAGATGGCGTTGACGCGGATGCCGCCCTTGCCGAGGTCGGCCGCGAGATAGCGCACGCTCGCCTCCAGGGCGGCCTTGGCCACGCCCATGACGTTGTAGTGCGGCATCACCTTCTCGGCGCCGTAGTAGGTGAGGGTGAGGAGCGACCCGCCGGGCCCCATCAGCTTCTCGGCGCGCTGGGCAAGCGCGGTGAACGAGTAGCAGGAGATCAGCATGGTGCGGGTGAAGTTCGCCTCGGTGGTATCGACATAGCGGCCGTCCAGCTCGGCCTTGTCCGAGTAGGCGATGGCGTGCACCAGGAAGTCGAGCTTGTCCCACCGGCGCGCCAGCTCGGCGAACACAGCGTCCATGGAGGCCGTATCGGTCACGTCGCACGGCAGCACGAGGTCCGAGCCCGCCTCGGCGGCCAGCGGCTCGACCCGCTTCTTCAGCGCATCACCCTGGTAGGAGAAGGCCAGCGTTGCGCCCTGCGCGGCCGCCGCCTTGGCGATGCCCCAGGCGATCGACCGGTTGTTGGCGACGCCCATCACGAGGCCGCGCTTGCCTTTCAGCAAGGTCCCGGCCGGGAGATCGAACGCCGCGGCGGTTCCGCTCATTGTCGCTGGTCCCTTCTCTGAGCTCTTCGTCCCCTAGCCCGCCCCTCTGGATCGGCCGGCATCCTACACGATCGAACATGGCCGTACAGCCAGGCTCGTGCCGGCGGGAGCCGGCTCATCGGCTGCACCGGGGGCCGCGCCGGCGGCTCAGCCTCCGCTTGGCAGAATCAACCCAGCGGCTCGAACAGGCGGCGATAGCCCATCACGGCCGGGTCGAACAGGATGTCCGACGGGCGCAGTGGGCGCGCCAGAGCAAGGCCCTCCAAGGTGCGGCAGCGGGAGAGCGCCACATACGCCTGGCCGTGGGCGAAGGTGCCTCGCCCCAGGTCGATGTAGACCTTGTCGAGCGTCAGGCCCTGGCTCTTGTGGATGGTGAGCGCCCACGCGAGCCGCAGCGGGAACTGCTTGAACGTGCCGGCCACCGTCTCGACGATGGTCTCCAGGTCCTTGTCGAAGGCGTAGCGTCGGTTCTCCCAGGAGACCCGCTCCACCTCGTGCTCCGTACCGTCCACCTCCACCCACACCTTGTCCGGCTCCAGCCTGGAGATGCGGGCGATGGTGCCGTTGACCCAGCGCCGGTCCGTGTCGTTGCGCAGCATCATCACCTTGGCGCCGGGCTTCAGCACCAGGGTGGCGTCGGTGGGCTGCGCACCCTCGCTGAACTCGCCCGTCATGCCGGCCTGGTAGGTCTCGGCCCGCCCCGTCAGCGCCTCCAGGTAGGCCGTATTGATGCGCCTGGCGGCAGCGTTGGTGGGTACCAGGATCACGTAGGGCTCGCCCTCCGACAGCGTGCGGATCGGATGCACCCGCTCGTTGAGCACGGCGAGGTCGTCCTCCCCGGCATCGCCGTCGCGCACGCGGTTCAGCACGTTGATCAGCGCCCCGTCCTTCTGGCGGAACACCTGGCTGAGCTCGATCAGCGCCGTGCCGTGGCCCTCGCGCAGCGCGCCCACGTCGAAGAAGAACGGGCCGCCGTGCTCCGTCTCCAGGTGCGCCGCCACCTCGCCCTCGTCGATCACGGGCGGGAGCTGGTGCAGGTCGCCGAACATGGCGAGGCGCACGCCGCCGAAGGGCTCGCGCGCCCGCCCGCGGTTCAGGCGCAGCGACTGGTCGATGGCCCACATGATGTCCGAGCGCACCATGGACACCTCGTCGATGACGAGGAGCTTCAGCCCGCGCATGATGCGGGCGTTGCGGCTGCGGCGGATGTCGTCCTTGCGGATGAGGCGAGGCGGCAGGCCGAAGAACGAGTGGATCGTCTGCCCGCCGACATTCACGGCGGCAAGGCCGGTGGGCGCCACCACCGCCATCTTGGCGTCGAGCAGGTCCCTGACGCACTTGAGGAGCGTGGACTTGCCGGTGCCGGCCCGGCCGGTGACGAACAGGTGCCCCTTGCCCTCGCGCAGGTAGTCGTGCGCCGCGCGGAACTCCTCCGTCGGCGCGATGCCGGATGGCCAGTCGCTGTCGGGCGGCGATTGAGGCGCGGGCGGCGCGGCCATAGATCCTGCGCGCATGCGTGATTCGCCTCTCATGCTCACGATTCGGAGCGAACGTAGCAGCAACCGGCGCGACGGTCACGCTGGGACCGGGGTCAGACCCCTGGCCGAGGCGTATCAGCTTTGCTCCAACGGATGTGACCAGGGGTCTGACCCCGCTTGCGCGCCGCCCGCGGAAAGAACCTTGCGCGGACGCGCGATAGAGCGGAACCTGCGGTGAAAAAGAGGGCACCGATGGCGTTTCTCATTGCCTGCAGCTCGCGCGCCGAGCAGTTCGCGGCCGAGGTCCGGGCGCTCGATCCGGCGCTCGATCTCCGCATCGCGCCGGACATCGGCAGCTCGGAGGACATCGACACCGCACTGGTGTGGCAGCCGCCCCTGGGCCTGCTCGCGACGCTGCCCAATCTTGGGTTGATCGTCTCCGTGGGAGCCGGGGTCGATGCGCTCATGCAGGATCCGACACTCCCCGGCGTCCCGCTGGTGCGCTTCGTCGATTCCGACCTCACCGGCCGCATGGCCGAGTACATCGTTCTTCACGTGCTCTATCACCATCGCAGGATGAGCGAGTTCCGCAATCTGCAGGCGCGCGCGATCTGGAACTATCTGCCCGAGCCGGCGGCGCGCGAGGTGCGCGTGGGCCTGATGGGCCTGGGTGTGCTCGGCAGCGCCGCCGCCGATGCGCTCAAGCCATTCGGCTACCGGCTGAGGGGCTGGAGCCGCACCCCCAAGGCCCTGGACGGCGTTGCGTGCTTCAGCGGGGCGGCCGAGATGGATGCGTTCCTGGCAGAGACCGACATCCTCGCCGTGCTGCTGCCGCTGACGCGCGAAACGCGCGGGGTCCTGAACCTCGGGCTGTTCGCCAAGCTCTCGCGAAGGGGCCGCAGCGCGCTGTTTCCGGGGCCGGTGCTGATCAGCGCCGGCCGCGGCGGCCTGCAGGTCGATGCCGACATCGTGGCGGCACTCGAAGCAGGCGAGCTGTATGCCGCGTCTCTCGATGTGTTCGAGACCGAGCCGCTGCCCTCGGCCAACCCGCTGTGGCGCCACCCGCGCGTCGTCGTCACCCCGCACAACGCTGCGGAGAGCGCGCCCTCGGCCATCGCCCGCTACGCGCTCCGCCAGATGCGCGCGCATAGGCAGGGGGCCGCGCTGGAGAACCTGGTCGACCGCAGCCGCGGGTATTGACGCCTCGAACGGGGTCAGACCCCTCGCATCGACGTTGCGTTCACGATGCGACGTGGGACGCGAGGGGTCTGACCCCGACCACCGCTACCAGCGACGGCCGCAGACCGTTCGCCAGAAGCAGCCACGGGGGCCGCAGACGCGACGCCGCCAGCAAGCCGCCGGCACGACGTCGCTCGTGGCGCCGAAGGAGGTCTGCATGTCTTTCGGCGCTGCCGATAAGGCAGCCTCGGCGCGATGCATGAAAAGAGCCGCCGCCGACACTGCGGCCAACGCGACGATCGGGAGCAGGACCTTGCGCATATATTCCTCCATAACCGGCGACCGGAGGCTATGCGCAACCGAGCCTGGACCGTATCCGTACAAGCCCTCAAAGCTGGACGGGAACACCCTTGTCCCTGATGCTACCCAGGGCGCCTCTCGGACGCCGTCTTGACGGCGTGCGCGGCACCGTCACCGCCACGGCGTCCCAGAAACCTGCACCTGAACTGACGTCGATCACGTGCGGGGCGGCGGCAACCAGGAAGCCACCCCAGGCCGTGTCCGGGAAAAGGGATGTCACAGATTGCGGCGCCGCCTCGTCTTGTTTGTCGGGTCCTTTCAGTGAGGCTTGACGCCTATGCACCATCATCCCGGCGTTCGACGCGTCCATCGCATATCGGCAGCGCTTCTTGGCGCGTTCGTGTTGCTGCATTTTGCCAACCATCTC
>JBIOWI010000004.1:0-11969 GCA_044868325.1 Hyphomicrobiaceae bacterium | reverse complement strand
GTCTTGTGCTGCGTCGGCGCCTACAGCGTGCAGCAGACGCCCATGGTGCTGATGCTCACCGCCGCCTTCGCCTTGCTCGGCTACATCTTCCTGAAGCTCGGCTGCGAGGCCGCGCCCTTCATCCTGGGCTTCGTGCTGGGTCCCCTGATGGAGGAGAACCTGCGCCGCTCCATGGTCATCTCCGGGGGCGACCCGACGATCTTCTTCACTCGGCCGATCTCGCTGGGGCTGGTCCTCGCCGCCGTCGGGCTGGTCCTCCTCATCGTCGTCCCGCGCTTCCGCAAGACGAGGGAGGTGGCGTTCCAGGAGGAGTGATACCGGTCCGGGGAAGTTGCGACTCGCCGGGTGTCGGGTGTCGGCAGTCGGGTGTCGCTGGTTAGCGCCTTTCGACGCCCTACGCCCGACGCCCGACACCCGCCTCGCGGCCAAGACTCTCACGGATCGGTATGAGGGGGCGCTACGTGCCGTTGGGGGCGCACATCCGGCGGCGAGCAACAATGCAAAGCTCAGACCGCTGCACCGCCTTCGATCTGCCCGTTCAACCCGTCCCGTTCGATCAGTCGGTGATTCACGAGCAAGGTGCGAACAGTGAATGGCGAGACGTTGAAGTGCTCCGCCGCTTCCTCCTGCTTCTCGTCGCTATAGTCGCCGTGAAGCATGTCTGCAACAGCATCGAACGGGCCAAGCGGCTCAGCGGCGAATGGGCGCTGCAGCTTCTGGCGGTATGCATGTGCTCGTGTCGCCGGGAAAAGCCGGCCACTTAGAACTCCCGCGATGCGATCGCCAAAAGGCGTGCTAGTTCGCCACGCGGATGCCGAGGTCGGCGATGAGCTTGCCCCACTTGGCGCGCTCGTTGGCCAGGAAGGTGCCGAAGGCGGCGCTGCCAGTGCCCGCCACCTCGGCCAGCATGCCCGTCATGCGCTCTGTGAAGCCCGGCTCCTTGCACACCGCCAGCACCGCGGTCTCGATTGCGTCGCAGATCTCCTTGGGCGTGCCGGCGCGCACGGAGACGCCGGTGAAGCTCAGCGCCTCGTAGCCCGCCAGGATATCGGCGATGGGCGCGTACTCCTGGCCCAGCGGCCAGCGCTTCAGCGTGGTGATGCCGAGCGCCCGGATGGCGCCGGCCCGCACGTGCGGGACGATCGAGGTGGTGTTGTCCATCGCGAAGTCCACCGACTCGCTGAGCAGGCTGTTGACGGTGGGCGCGCTGCCGCGGTGGTGCACGGTGGCGAAGTCGATGCCGGCCATGCGCTTCAGCATCTCGCTGGCGAGATGCGGCGAGGTGCCGATGCCCGTGGAGCCATAGTTGAGCTTGCCCGGGTTGGCCTTGGCGTAGGCGATCAGCTCCGGCATGGTCTTGACGGGCAAGCTGTTGCGCACGCAGAGCAGGTTGGGGAACGTCACCACCAAGGCGAGCGGCGTGAAGTCCTTCACAGGGTCGTAGGAGATCTTGGCGTAGAGGAACTCGTTGGTGGTGAGCGGCGGCGGCACGATCAGGATCTGCGTGCCGTCGGCTGGCCCCTTGGCCACCCGGTCGAAGGCAATGTTGCTGCCGGCGCCGGGCACGTTCTCTACCACCACCGCCGCGCCGCCCCAGTAGGTGGAGAGCCGCTCGGCGAGGATGCGGCCCACGTTATCCTGCGAGCCGCCGGCCGGGAAGCCGACGATCAACTTGACGGGCTGATCGCCGGGGAAGCGCCGCGGCGCTCCTGCTGCGCTCACAGGGATCAGGCTGGGCATCAGGCCCGCCGCCGCCATGCCCGCCGATACGGCCCGACGCGTGATCTTCATGCTTGTCCCCCAACAAAGAAAAAGTTGGGCCGCCGCAAAAGTGCGCGACCTCCACACCGGCGCCGGGCGCACACGCGGAGCGGTCGGTCAACCTGTGTCTGTCAGTGCTTTGAGTCATACGTACTTTGTGCGGATTGAACAACTAAAGGTTGTGAAACGATGGGAGCATCACGCCGATTTGAGCGGCCGTGATCGTCGGGACGAGAATGCGTCCCCCAACGCTCCTGAGACGGACAACCTGACGTCCGGCCGTCAACGGCGGTGGAAGCCCCCGACCGCCCCGGGGCCGGTGGTGCAGCACGGGTCGATGCGCAGCTTGCCGTAGGACGCCATAAGCTGCCGCGCCAGGTCGGTGTTGTCGGAGATGTAGCTCTCGACGATGCCCGCGCTGCAGGCGCGCCAGTCGGCCACCTGGTCGGGCGTCAGGTCGTGCACCGCCATGCCCTTCTCCTGGAAGGTCGTGAAGAGCCCCGCCTCGACCTTGGCCACGTTCTCGCGGGCGTTGCTCTCCTCGCGGCGTGCCGCCTCCAGGATGACGGTCTTGTGCGGATCGGGCAGCGACTGCCACACCTTCTCGTTGACGATCAGGAAGAACTCGATGGGGGCGTGCAGCGTGCGCGTGATGGTGTCCGCCACCGTCCACAGCTGGCGGTTGGCGATCAGGCTGCTCGCCCCCGTGGCCATCTCGATCTCGCCCGCCCGGAAGGCATCGGGCGTCTTGTTGGCCGATACCATCACCGGAACGCCGCCGCACTGCTTTACGAACTGCTCGTGCGTGGGGCTGAAAACACGGATCTTGCGGTCCTTGATCTGGCCCGGCTCGCCGGTCGTCGTCCCCTTGGAGATGAAGATCTGGTTGCCCACCGACTGCCACCACAGGACGCGCACGCCCACGCTGTCCAGGATGGTCTTGTCGATCAGCTTGCGGATCGGGCTGTCGGAGCTGGCGGTGGCGCGCACCAGAGCCTCGAAGTTGAAGAGGAAAGGCTGCTCCATGATGTCGATGGCCGGAATCCGCTTGGCGAACTGGTTGAGGCCGGCCACCCCCATCTCGATGGCGCCCGATTCCACGGCGTCGACGGTCTGGTCGTCGATGTAGAGCTTACCCTTGTCGAAGACCTCGATGGCGATGGCGCCCTCGGAGCGCTTCTCCACGTCGTCCTTGAAGCGCGCCAGGCTTTTGCCCAGCAGGGCGTCGGTGATGGGCAGCTGCAGCGTCGCCCTGAGCCTTGTCTGCTGAGCCGCAGTAGGCGCCGCACCGCCGAGTCCGCATACCAATAGGATCGTCAAAAAGAGAAGCACGCGCACCATAATCGCCCCCAGCCCAACCCAAAACAACCATACCTGTCGCGGATCGCGGCCGGAACATGGCCGGGACTTGCGGCTGGCTGCCATGCGTGAACCGCGGGGGGGGGGCAGGTGCTGCAAATCTGCCTCGTAGGGCGCAATCGTGCAAAAAGCGCGATAGCGCCGAGCCGACCTCGGCATCTGCTGGGGAGAGCATCCATCGGTGCAATGCCGCTTTTCGCGGCTTTGCACCCTACAGATCGACGACGAGGTAGTC
The DNA here is from genome assembly GCA_044868325.1 of Hyphomicrobiaceae bacterium. GTDB lineage: Bacteria > Pseudomonadota > Alphaproteobacteria > Rhizobiales > Hyphomicrobiaceae > AWTP1-13. The sequence continues at coordinate 8,614 of JBIOWI010000004.1, read as the reverse complement.
CTCCTCCACCGCCACCGGGAAGGTCTCGGCCACGTACGGGCCCTTCACCAGCTTGGAGCCGGGCTCGACCTCGACCTTGAACTGGCGCGCCTTCATCGAGTTGGGGGCGCACCAGGACTGGCCGGTCTTGATGTCGAACTCCCAGCCGTGCCAGGGGCAGCGGAGGAACTCGCCCTGGCGCACCAGCTTGTACTCGCCGGGCTCGCCGGGCTCCACCAGCCCGACGATCCAGCCCTTGCACAGCTCGGCACCCATGTGCGGGCACCTGTTGGAGAGCGCGTAGTATTCTCCACCCACGTTAAAGATGCCGATCTCGCGGCCCATGGCCGCGACGATCTTGCACTCGCCGGGCTGAACCTCGCTCGCCTTGGCCAGAACGCGCCGGCTCATGCCAGGCCGTACAACGCGCGGGCGTTGTCCCTCAAGAGCATGGCCTTCTGCTGGGCCGTCAGCTTGAGCCTCGCGAACACCTGGGCGGGATCGTCGTAGTCCCAGTGCGGGTAGTCGGTGGAGAACATGATGCGGTCCCAGCCCACCCACTCCATGATGTCGACGAGGTGCTTCGGCTGGTTTGGCTCGTCGATGGGCTGGGTGGTGAACCACACGTGCTGGCGCACGTACTCCGATGGCGGCCGCTTCACGTGCGGCACCTCGGCGCGCATGCGCTCCCAGGCCTTGTCCATGCGCCAGGCGAGCGCCGGCGCCCAGGCGAAGCCGCCTTCGATCAGCACCACCTTGAGGTTCGGGAACCGCTCGAACACGCCCTCGAACACGAAGCTCGCCAGCGTGCTCTGCATGCCCGTGGTCTGGGCGTAGTGCTCCTGCATGTAGTAGGTGGGCCAGCCCGTCGGCGTGGACGAGTGCCCGCCCGAGAAGCCGGCCACATGCAGCGCGACCGGCTTGTTGTGGGCCTGCGCGGCCTCGTAGATCGGCCAGTAGCGGCGGTTGCCCAGCGGGTCGGCCGAGCGCGGCGACATCAGGATCTGCGCGAACGCCGGATCGGACGAGCGCCGCTCGATCTCGGCCACGGCGTGCTCGGTGTGCTCCTGCGGCACGACGATGGCGGCGCGCAGGCGCGGCTCCGGCTCGCACCACCTGTGCTTCTGCCAGTCGTTGGACGCCGTGGAGAGCGCCGCCGCGAACTCCAGGTTGCGCTCCTCCATGCCGCCGCGGGAGAGCGCGATCAGCATGCCCACCTCCACGCCGTTGGCGTCGAGGTGCTGGCGCTGCATCAGCTCGAGGTTGGCCCCGGGCGGGCTGCCGTCCTTCGGGAACGAATCGATCCGCATGCCGCCCGCCATCATGCGTGGGAACGGCAGCTGCCCGATCAGCGCCGGCCGGAAGAAGGTGCCGAACGTGGACCAGTGGTCGCGCCAACGCTGCGACAGGAACTCGAACAGCGCCGTGGGCGTGGCGTAGGCGGGGTGGATGTCGCAGTCCACCACCTTGAGCCGCTGCGCCGCCACTGGCTGCCGGACCGGCACGTTCATGACACCGTCTCCTCGCTCACCGAACCGCCCACCGAACCACCCTGGGCCGCACTGCCCTCCGCCGCCTGCTTGAGGCGCGGATAGGCGTCGAGCGCGTTTTCAACCAGCATCTTCCGGATTGTGTCCTCGCCCAGTCCCGCCGGCAAGACGTCCTCGCCATCGAACTGCCAGTGCGGGTAATCGGTCGAGAACAGCAGGAGGTCGTCCGAGCCCAGGTGCTCGATGGCGCGCGCCAACACCTCGGGCTGGCCTTTCGGCGCATCCACCGGCTGCAGCGTGAAGCGCACGTGGTCGCGCACGATCTCGGCTGGCGGCCGGTCGATCCACGGCACCTCGGGCCGCGTCCCGCGCCAGGTTTTACCGGTGCGCCACAGGAAGTGCGGCACCCAGGTGAAGCCGGACTCGATCAGCACCACCTTCAGCCCGGTATGCTTCTGGAACACGCCCTCGGCGATCAGGCTTAGCAGCTGCGTCTCGAAAGCGCCGGACTGGGCCACGTAATCCTCCACCCGGTACGACGGCCAGCCGGCGTAGGTAGGCGCGTGGCGATAGGTGCTGCCGGCGTGGATGCCCACCGACAGCCCGTGCTTCTCGCAGGCCGCGAAAAGAGGCCAGTTGGAGCGGCGGCCCAGCGGCGCCTCGCCCATGGCCAGGAACAGCACCTGCACGAAGCGCTTGTCGGGGGCCATGCGCTCGATCTCGCGCAGCGACAGCTCCACGTCGTGGGCGGGCACCAGGATCGAGGCCCGCAGCCGCGGCTCGGCGTCGAGCAGCTCTTTGGCCACCCAGTCGTTGACGGCCGAGCAGATGGCCGCAGCCATGTCGTTGTTGAACAGCGCCACGCCGCCGTGCAGCGTGTTGCAGATGGCAAACCTGAGCCCCAGCGGATCGAGCACGTGGGCGCGGATCGGCTCAGGCGGCGTTGGCTTCGCCTGGCCCGGCGCCGCCTTCCACTCGGGCCGCGCCGACAGCGGCGACGTGGGCGGATAGCTCGACAGCTGGAACGGCAGCTGGTCGATGTGCCGGTTGGCGATCTGGTCGCGCCAGTAGTCGTTGAGATAGGGCAGCAGCGCCGTCACGGCCGGCATGGCCGGATGCACGTCGCAATCGATGGCGCCCGCGATGGGGACTTGCATACAGCGTTTCCTCGGCTCTCTGTGCCCGACTATGCGCAGAATTCGCGTGGGGCGCCAAGATCAGGGACAGCAGATTGCGCCCTGCGGAACGTCAACGCTGATATGCCGGACCGGCATGGAAAAGTTGACAAGTCAAGGGTTGCGGATGGGGTCAGACCCTGCGGGTCTGACTGACCCAATCCTCCGGATCGCACGAATCGATCGTCACCTCAGCGCCACCAGATTGGGTCGGGGTGGCAGCGTATCGGGCGTCTTGGCGTTCCACACCAGCCCCGCGGCCATCAGCGCGCGCAGCACCCACCAGCCGGGGTCCGGCTCGCCCTTGCGGAGGCCGAGGCGGGCCGAGGCCGGGAAGGCGTGGTGGTTGTTGTGCAAGGCCTCGCCCATGGTGACGAGGCTGCACCAGGGCACGTTGTAGCCTTGCACGCCGGCGCCATCGACGTGCCACGAGCGGCCGCCGCGGTTGTGCGCGAAATAGCCCACCAGCCAGTGCCCGGTCACCGACGCAGCCACCCGCACCGCGACGCCCCACACCAGCCACGGCAGGCCGCCCGCAGCATAGAACAGCACCGCCCACGGCACCTGCTGTGCCATCCAGGTGCGCTCCAGGAACCGGTAGAAGCGATCCTCGGCCACACGCCGCTCCATGACGAGTTGCGGCGGGTGCGCGAGCTGCAATTCACAGTGCAGTTGCCAGACCCCGTCGCGCAGCAGGCCCGAGCGGTGCGCCAGGTACGGGTGGCAGCACGCCTTCCGCTGCGCCCAGTCGCGGATGTCGTGCTGGCGGATCATGCCGTAGGGGCCAGCCATGCCGACCAGCGTCCCGAGATAGACGAACAGCCGCTCCAGCCACAGCGGGCAGTCGTAGGCGCGGTGGATGAGGCGCCGGTGCATGCCGAGCGAGTGCCCGAGACAGACCGTGACCGCCGTGGTGGCGACGAACAGGGCCAACGCGCCCCAGGCGAACGCGAGTGGCCCGCCGAATAGTGCGGCGAGCGTCATCGCCGAGATCCAGAGCGACTTGGCGGGCTTCCAACGGACCTCGCCGTCGACGGCGCTGGTGTCCTCCGCCTCGGCCATGCGCGGGGAGCGGAAGGTGCCTTCCGAGTTCCGCAGCGCCTCGTCGATGCGATCCACCGCGTCCACGCCCTGCATGGCATCCTCCTCTGCGCATCGTCATACCACTTGACTTAATAACTAACGAGTTAAATAATCAAGCGAGATACAACATCCGAGGAGGGGCTACAATGGCTCAGACCCTCTGGATCTGACACAGTGGCTCCAATGCCGGTTGTCATACGGTGTCAGACCCAGAGGGTCTGACACCCGCAGGAGAGAGATGTCGGCTGACAAGATCTTCGAAGCGCTGTCGTCGGCTCCGCGCCGGCGCATCCTGGCCTATCTGTCGAGGACCGACATGACGGCGGGCCAGATCGCCCAGCGCTTCGCCGACATGATGAGCCAGCCGGCCATCTCCAAGCACCTGTCGGTGCTGGAGAATGCCGGGCTCGTCTGGCGCGAGAAGCGAGGCCAGAACGTGCACTACGGGCTGCAGGAGGACGCGCTCACGTCCACGTTGGTGCACTTCCTGGCTGAGGTGTGTCCCCGCTCGCGCCCGTTCCGCAAGGAGAGCGCGGCGGCGGCCAGGCGCAAGTCGCGGGCGAGGAGCGGAGAGCCGGCATGATCGAGCGCGGATCATGGGCGGCTATCTCGCGGCGAGCCTCGCTGCCGGCTTCGCGCTTGCGTTCGGAGCGCTGGCAGCAGGCCGCCGGCATTGGTCCACCGGCCTCCCTGGCTTACATGCCGGTGGTTGTCGGATGCTGGGCCAGCCTGTTCGTCATGATCATTGCCTTGCGCCTGCTGGGTCGTCTCGCAGGCCCCTGCCACCGGCATCCTCGGTTTCGCCGTCGGTTTCGCCGGTACGATCGCCGGTCTGGTCTATTGGCGAATTGCGGGCAGGAGCGCCGGCGACTGGCGCGATGGCCAGCAGGCTCAGAACCCGTCGCTGGTCAGAGGTCGGGCACCGGCAGGCATCACCGCGGCCGGCTCCCACGCCCCATCCTCGCGGCAGACGTAGTCGCCCCCGCACGTCTCGGCGCGGAAGTGCCAGGATGGGGTCGCCGCCGCACGCGGCGTGGCGGGCACGATCGTCTCGGATGCAGCATGGCGGTTGACGGTCGTGGCCGCAGGCTCCTGGGCGAAGACCGCACCCGGCGAGCCGGCTGGCGCGAGGCCCCATGCGCCGATGGCTGCCGTGGCCAGGGCCGCGGCGGCGATCGGCAGTAGAACGAATGTGCGCATTGGTCTGTGCTCCATGTTCGGCACGCGGAACGGCCGCGTGGCGGACACTCCATGGCGGACCGCAGCGCCGGTTGCGTCCATCGATCGATGGACACGAGCGCCCGATCGAGCCGTTGTGATCGGCTGTCAGCGCAAGTTGAACGCAGGTAGCGATGCGCCGCCCGGCAGTGATATGGTCGCCGTCCATGGACATGGCGCTCAACGACCCAGCCGACCCGTTCACCGAGGCAGGCTTTCGCGCGCTCGCGCAGCGCGGGCTCAACGCCGCCCCGTCGGAGGCGATCTTCGATCCGCGCTCGGGCCGGGCGCTGGGGCCGAGCGACTGGGACCTGAACCCGGAGCTCAAGGGCGACCTCGCCGCGATGGCGCCGCCGCGGGCGGCCGCGGTGCTGGTGCCGATCGTGCTGCGGCCGGCGCTCACCGTGCTCCTTACCCAGCGCTCGCACGACATGCCGAGCCATCCCGGCCAGATCTCCTTCCCGGGAGGCAAGGTCGAAGTCGGCGACACGAGCGCGCTAGATTGCGCGTTGCGCGAGGTCCGCGAGGAGATCGGCCTGCCCGCGACCCATGTCGAGCCGCTGGGCTATCTCGATAGCTACCGGACAGGGACCGGGTTCCAGATCGTGCCCGTCGTGGCCCTCGTGACACCAGGCTTCCCCCTGTCCCTCGATCCGCGTGAAGTGACGGAGGCGTTCGAGGTGCCGCTCCAGTTCCTTATGGACACGGCCAATCACCACAAGGCCTCGCGCGAATGGCGCGGGCGGGTGCGCTCTTTCTATGCGATGCCCTATGAGGGGCGGTATATCTGGGGCGCCACTGCCGGCATGTTGAAGAACATGCACCAGAGGCTGTTCGCGCCATGATCCGCAACGTCCTCGGCATCGTCCTGCTGTTCCTGACCCCCACCCTGGCCTGGCTCGCCTACGCGCTGCTGACGCGGCCCGGCCGTCCGGCCAAGGCGGTGGTCGGCGACGCGCCGCTGGTGTGGCTCGGGCTGTCTGGCGTCGCGCTGGTGTTCGGAACCCTCGTCTACTACGGCACGACCACCGACCACGCCGGCCCCGACCAGACCTACACGCCGGCGCGCATCAAGGACGGGCAGATCGAGCCCGGCCATTTCAAGTAGCGGGGCCTCGCGTGTCGCAGGTGCCTCCCTCCCTTCCACATCGCCTGACCGGCGCCGACTGGCTCGACCGCCCCGAGACCCAGGCCGTGTTCGCCGCACTGGCCGCACGCGGGCACGTTGGCCGCGCCGTCGGCGGCGCGGTGCGCAACGCCCTGGTCGGCCGCCCGGTCGCCGATGTGGATATCGCCACCGATGCCCCCCCCGAGGAGGTGATACGCGCGGCGGAGGCGGCGGGCCTCAAGGCCATCCCCACCGGCCTGGCGCACGGCACCGTCACGGTGGTGGCGGGCGAGCGCCCCTACGAGATCACCACTCTGCGCCACGACGTGGAGACGCACGGCCGGCACGCCACCGTGGCCTTCACGGACGACTGGGCGGAGGACGCGCGGCGGCGCGACTTCACCCTCAACGCCCTCTACTGCAGTGCCGACGGCACCCTGCTCGACCCGCTCGGCGGCTACCCGGACCTCGCGGCCCGCCGCGTGCGCTTCATCGGCGACGCGCACAAACGCATCCGCGAGGACTACCTGCGCATCCTGCGCTTCTTCCGCCTCACGGCGGAGTTCGCCGAAGGACCGGCCGACGCCGAGGGCCTCGCCGCCTGCGTGCGCGAGCGCGCCGGTCTCGCCATCCTGTCGGCGGAGCGGGTGCGTGGGGAGCTGCTGCGCCTGCTGGCGGCACCGCGCGGGCCGGAGGTCGCCGCCCTGATGCAGGACTACGGCCTCCTGCCGTCGGTGCTGGGCGCCGCGCCGAGGCCGACGCTGCTGCCCCGTCTCGCCGCCATCGAGACGGCGCTGGGCCTCGCACCCGACCCCGTCCTCCGCCTCGCCGCCCTGGCGGCGGAGATTCCCGAGGATGCCGAGCGCCTGCGCGACCGCCTGCGCCTCTCCAACGAAGAGACCGCCAAGCTCGCCCGTGCCGCGGGGCGCAGCGCCGGCATCGGCCCGCCAAGCCCGATGGCCCACGCGCGGGCCTGGCTTTACCGCCACGGCGAAGCGGCCTACCGCGAGCGCGTGCTGCTCGATTGGACGCGCTCCGGCCATCCGCCCGACCGCGACGCCTGGTGCCACCGTTTCGAGCTGCCCGACCGGTGGCAGCCGCCCCGCTTCCCCGTCACCGGCGCTGACGTGCTGGCGCTGGGCATCCCCACCGGGCGACGGGTCGGCGCGCTCTTACGGGCTCTGGAGAACTGGTGGATTGCGGGGGACTTTACGGCGGACGAGGCCCGGCTGAGGCAGAAGCTCGCGGATCTGGCAAGTCGAGCGTAGCCCCACTTCGAGGCGACCACGTCCCTTCACACCGCCACCGGCAGGCTCGCCTGGGCGCCGACCTGGAAGACGCGGCGGTAGCGCTCGATCTCGGCGACGGGGCCGGTCGCCTTCAGGGGGTTGTCGGAGAGTTTCACGGCAGGGCGGCCGTCGGCGGAGACCACCTTGCAGACGATGGAGAACGGGTCGAGCCCGCCGTTGGGGCCGAAGTCGCGGAAGTCGTTGGTCAAGAGCGTGCCCCAGCCGTAGCCGAGCCGCATGCGGCCGTGGAAATGACGGTGGATGCGCTCGATCCCCTCCACGTCGAGGCCGTCGGAGAAGATGGCGAGCTTGGTGCGCGGATCCTGGCCGCGCCGCTTCCACCAGTCGATGGCAATCTCGCCGCCCCCGATAGGATCGCCTGAGTCCACCCGCACGCCCGTCCAGTGCGCCACCCAGTCCGGTGCCCGGTCCAGGAAGCCGCGCGAGCCGTAGGTATCAGGCAGCATGACCCGCAGGTTGCCGTCGTAGTCCTCCTGCCAGTCGGCCAGCACCTTGTAGGGGGCCTCGGCCAGCTCGCGGTCGTTGCGGGCGATGGCGCAATAGACCATGGGCAGCTCGTGGGCGTTGGTGCCGATCGCCTCCACCTCGCGCCGCATGGCGATCAGGCAGTTGGAGGTGCCGAGGAACGCCTGCCCCAGCCCCTCCATCATGGCCTGCACGCACCAGTCCTGCCACAGGAAGCCGTGGCGGCGGCGCGTGCCGAAGTCGGCGATGCTCAAATCGGGGAGCGGCTTGAGCCGGCCGATCTTCTCCCACACGCGCGTCATGGCGCGGGCGTAGAGCACCTGCAACTCGAATTTGCCCATTCCCTTGGTCACGGCGCGCGAGTGCAGCTCCATCAGCACCGCCAGCGCCGGGATCTCCCACATGGTGGTCTCGATCCACGGCCCCTCGAAGGTCAGCTCGTACTGCTCGCCCCGGCGCTCCAGGTGATAGGCGGGGAAACGGAAGGCCTCCAGCCACTGGATGAAGTCGGGCGAGAACATCGGCCGCTTACCGTAGAACGAGTTGCCGCGCAGCCAGGTGGATTCCCCGCGCGACAGCGACAGCGTACGGATGTGGTCGAGCTGCTCCTTGAGCTCCCCGGCATCGACCAGCCTGGCGAGCTTCACCGAGGCCGTGCGGTTGAGGATGCCGAAGGTGACCCGCACGTCCTTGTGGCGCCGGAAGATCGTTTGCGCCATCAGCAGCTTGTAGAAATCCGTATCGAGCACCGAGCGCACGATCGGATCGATCTTCCAGGTGTGATTG
>JBIOWI010000003.1:0-6942 GCA_044868325.1 Hyphomicrobiaceae bacterium | reverse complement strand
GCCGCGCGCTCGCATCTCGCTTCGCCGAGGAAGCGCCAGCTCGGGTTATGCCGAGGGCGGATGTAGCAATTCTTCTCCGCCGCGCCCTTTGTGGAATTGTGCTTAACGGCACGTAGGTGAGGTGGTGAGTGGTGAGATGGTGAGTGTCTGCCCGGAGCGTGGGGCGGGTCGGTAGCCGAGCCCCGGCAGCGGTGGCGCAATCGAAAAGCGGAATGCCGACTGCCGACGCCCGACTGCCGATTTTGACCTCTTTCCCGTCGCAGGCGAGAACCCAAATCTCACCACCTCACCACTCACCATCTCACCCCGTTGCAGCGCGCCGCCCGCTGCCCTACGTTGTGCCCGGGGGAAGAAACATACCTTCTCACGGAGGACCCCCATGTTCGATGCACGCAGCATTCTCGACATTCTCCTCGGCGGCGGCCCGCGAGGAGCGGGGCGAGGCGAGCCGGCCAACCCCAACATCTTCCGGGACATGCTCGATCAGCTCGGCACCCAGGACTCCCCGCCTACTGGGCGCCAGGCCGCGCCACAGCAGCCGCCGGGCGGCCGCTGGACCGAGCGGGGCTATCCGCAGGCTTCCCCTCCACCGTCCCAAGACGCCCCGGGACAGCCGGTGCAGCCGTCTCCAGGAGGCGGGATGAGCCTGGAGGAGCTGCTGCGCACCATCCTGGCCGGCGGCGCGCCGTCGCAGACGCCCCAGCAAGCACCACAGCAGCCCCCCGCAGGCAGCCAGCCGCAGACGGCGCCGCAAGGCGGCCAGTCGTCGGGGCCGGCACTCAACCCGGAGGTCGCCCAGGAGCTGCAGGACTTCCTGCGCCAGATCCTCCAGGGCGGTCGCAGCCAGCCGACAGCGCAACGCATCATGGGAGAAGGCGAGGCAGCCGGTGGCGGGTCGGGTGCCGCCAGCGGACTGGGCGAGACCCTGAGGCAGGTGTTGGGCCAGGCCACATCCGGCGCGCGCGAGGGCGCGGCCAGGATCGACGAGGCGACCGGCCTCTCCGGCAAGGCGCGCGAGGCCCTTGGACAGGCGACCGGCCAGACGCCCGAGGAGCTCGTCGCCAGGCTCAAAGAGCTGGTCGCCAACAACCAGCTCGCCGCGGGTGCGGCACTGGGCGGGCTCGGCGCCCTCATCCTCGGCACCGGCGCCGGCCGGTCGCTGGCGGCCACGGCTGCCAAGCTCGGCGGCCTCGCCCTGATCGGCGGCCTCGCCTACAAGGCCTATCAGAACTACCAGGGCGGCCGGCCGCCTCTCTCCGGCGATCAACCCGGCAAGCCGCAGGCCCTGATGCCGGCGCCCGAGGGCTCCGGCTTCGAGACCGGCGCCATGAGCGACGACGCCGCTCGGCGCTGCATCCGCGCCATGATCGCCGCCGCAGCCGCCGACGGGCGCATCGATGCCGACGAGCAGCAGAGGATCCTCGGCGGCCTGCGGCAGGCCGGCATCGCCGACACGGCGCAGCGGTTCCTGGCCGCCGAGATCGGCAACCCGGCCACGGTGGACGAGCTCGCTTCGGGGATATCGTCGCCCGAGGAGGCAGTGCAGGTCTACACGGCCGCTCGCGTCGCCGTCGATCCGGACACCCGCCAGGAGCACGCCTTCCTGTCGGCCCTCGCCGGCGCGCTGGGCATCGACCGCGAGCTGGCCACCCAGGTGGATGCGGCCGCGCGCGGCAGGGCCGCGTAGCGGTGGGTTGGGTTAGGCCCGAAGGGCCGTAACCCAACACGACAAACTCCACCGTTGTCGATTTGCCATGTTGGGTTACGCCGCGTCGCGGCGAACCCAACCTACATCGCCATAAACGCGCTTGCCACGCCGGCGGGCCACGATCCATCGTGCGGCGACAGCAAGAGCACGATGGAGACGACTGGATGGGCCCGCTCGCCGGATATCGCATTGTCGAGATGGCCGGCATCGGCCCGGCGCCGTTCGCGGCCATGCTGCTCGCCGACATGGGCGCCGAGGTGATCCGCGTCGACCGCCGCGAGGCCGCCGACCTCGGCCTGCCGGGCCGCGATGTCAAGTTCGACGTGCTGCACCGCGGCCGGCGCTCCATCGCCGTGGACGTGAAGGCGGAGACCGGGCGCGAGGTGGTGAAGCGCCTCGCAGCCAAGGCCGATGCGCTCATCGAGGGTTTCCGCCCCGGCGTGATGGAGCGCCTTGGGCTCGGCCCCGACGTGCTGCTCGGCCTCAACCCCAAGCTGGTGTTCGGCCGCATGACCGGCTTCGGCCAGGACGGGCCGCTGGCGCAGGCGGCCGGGCACGACATCGACTACATCGCACTCGCCGGCGTGCTGCACGCCATCGGCCGCAGGGGCGAGGCCCCGCTGCCGCCGCTCAATCTGGTGGGCGACTTCGGCGGCGGCGGCATGTTCCTGGCCTTCGGCGTGGTGTGCGCGCTGCTGGAGGCGCAGCGGTCCGGCAAAGGCCAGGTGGTGGACGCCGCCATGGTCGACGGCTCCGCCACGCTGATGGCGCTGATGTTCGGCATGTTCTCGCAGGGCACCTGGAAAGATGAGCGCGGCGTCAACGTGCTCGACACCGGAGCGCCCTGGTACGACGCCTACGCCACCAAGGACGGCAAGTGGCTCGCCGTGGGCGCTATCGAGAAGCGCTTCTACGCGGCGTTCGTCCAGCGCCTCGGTCTCGATCCGAGCGAGCTGCCGAAGCAGCGCGACCGCTCCGGCTGGCCGGAGCTGCGCCGCCGCTTCGCCGAGGCGATCGCCGGCAAGACGCGCGACGACTGGGAGCGCATCTTCGAAGGCAGCGACGCCTGCGTGGCGCCGGTGCTCTCGCTGGCCGAGGTGGCCCGCCACCCCCACAACGCCGCGCGCCGCACCTTCGTGGAGCGCGACGGCGTGCTGCAGCCCGCCCCGGCCCCGCGCTTCTCCCGCACCGTCCCGGAGATGGGTGCCCCGCCACGGCCAACAGGCGCGGATACCGAAGCCGTGCTCGCCGAGATCGGCTTCTCGCCGGCCGAGATCGCCGAGCTGGCGAGGGCTGGCGCAGTGGGGACTGGCACAGACGCGTGACCGTCGGTCTCGCGGCGGGCGGCATGAGATCGCGGCGTCCGGAAACAAGCTGTGGACGCGCTGCCGCCATATTCACAACGGTCACAAGCCGGAGCTATGCTCATCCAGGATGGCCGTTGTCGGCAAAGCCGTGGCGGCATTCTCGCGCCTGCTGTCTAACAGACTGCATGGGGGAAGGCATGAGAAAGCTCGCGGCCGCGATTGGTCTAATCCTGTTCACGCTGCTGGTTGCGAATTGCGCGACCATGCAAGGCAACGACGGCTTGTCCCAACCGCAATATAAAGTGGCATGCCAGGCCGGCTTCTACTACTGCCACGGAGAGGTTCCAGGCTGCTGCCCGAACGGCTGGGGCTGCGCGTCGACGCATTGCATCAGGCCGCAGCCGCAGAAGCCACGCAAGGCTGAGGACCGCTCCTGCATTCCGGGCTTCTACTTCTGTCCAGGCGAGATCTCGGGCTGTTGTCCCAACGGCTGGGGCTGCGCCTCGACGCACTGCATCAGACCTCCGAAGCGGATGGACCTGTAGCGCTGGGATGGTGTCAGACCCTCTGGGTCTGACACCATTGCTCAACACCGGTCCTCATGGTGGTGTCAGACCCAGAGCCCCGGACTTGATCCGGGGCTGACACCTGCACGGAGCACCGCCATGGACTTCTCGCTCACCGACGCCCAGCACGAGATCCGCGAGGCGATCCTCAAGATCTGCGCAGGCTTCGGCGATGACTATTGGCTTGAGCGCGACCGCGACGGCGAGTTCCCGCACGCCTTCCATCGCGCCATCGCCGACGGCGGCTGGCTCGGCATCGCCATGCCCGAGGCCTACGGCGGCGCCGGCCTCGGCATCGCCGAAGCCGCCGTCATGATGCAGGCCGTCGCCGAGTCCGGTGCGGCCTTCTCCGGCGCCTCGGCGCTGCACATGAACATCTTCGGCCTCAACCCCGTGGTGGTGTTCGGCACCGAGGAGCAGAAGGCGCGCTTCCTGCCGCCGCTCATCAAGGGCGAGGAGAAGGCCTGCTTCGCCGTCACCGAGCCCGACGCCGGCCTCGACACCACCCGCCTCAAGACCCGCGCGGTGCGCCAAGGCAACGGCTATGCGATCCACGGCCAGAAGATCTGGATCTCCACCGCCCAGATCGCCGACCGCGTGCTGCTGCTCGCCCGCACCACGCCGCTGGAGGAGGTGCGGAAACCCACCGAGGGGCTGTCGCTGTTCTACACGGCGCTCGACCGCAACTATGTGGAGGCCCGCGTCATCGACAAGATGGGGCGCAAGGCGGTGGATTCCAACCAGCTGTTCTTCGACGGCCTGCCGGTGCCCCTGGAGGACCGCATCGGCGAGGAGGGCAAGGGCTTCCAGTACATCCTCCACGGCATGAACCCGGAACGCATCCTCATCGCCGCCGAGGCCATCGGCACCGGCCGCGCGGCGCTAGCCCGCGCCGCTCGCTACGCCAAGGAGCGCATCGTGTTCGGCCGGCCCATCGGCCAGAACCAGGCGATCCAGCACCCGCTGGCGAAATGCTGGGCCGAGCTGGACGCCGCCAATCTGATGATGCTGAAGGCCGCCGCGCTGTACGACGCCGGCAAGCCGTGCGGCGTGGAGGCCAATGCGGCGAAGTACCTCGCCGCCGAGGCCGGATTCTCGGCGTGCGAAACCGCGGTGATGACGCACGGCGGCATGGGCTACGCCAAGGAGTTCCACGTCGAGCGCTACCTGCGCGAGATCATGATTGCGCGCATCGCGCCGGTGTCGCGCGAGCTGATCCTCTCGCACATCGCCGAGAAGGCGCTCGGGTTGCCGAAGTCCTACTGACGGCGGGCGAGTGGCGAATGGAGGCTTCCCCTATTCGCCATTCGCCACTCCCCATTCGCCTGTCTCATGAATTTCAGTAGGCAGTGCAATCAGGCGTGGCATTGCGCGCCAGCATCTGATTTATTGCTCGCTCTCTTTCAGAGACAGATATGGCCAGCGCCACATTCAACATCGACGCCTACAGCGACGCGCTCGTCGTGCTCGGCACGGCAGGCATCGTCGTCCCGCTGGTGCGCCGTTTCGGGCTCTCCCCGGTGCTCGGCTATCTCGGCGCCGGGGCGCTCCTCGGCCCGCTCGGTCTCGGCACGTTCAAGGACCAGCTCCCGTGGCTCTACTGGGTGACCGTGGTCGATGCCAAGAACGTGTCGGCCTTCGCCGAGCTGGGCGTCGTGTTCCTGCTGTTCCTGATCGGCCTGGAGCTCTCGTTCCAGCGCCTGCTCACCATGCGCCGCCTCGTCTTCGGCCTGGGCGGACTGCAGGTGGCCCTATCGACCGCCATCATCGCGGGCGTTGCCCTGTTGGCCGGCAACACGGGCGCCGCCTCCGTCATCATCGGATCGTGCCTGGCGCTGTCGTCGACGGCCATCGTGCTGGATATCCTCTCCCACCAGCGGCGCCTGTCGACGACGTCCGGCCGCACGAGCTTCTCCATCCTGCTGGCGCAGGACCTCGCCGTGGCGCCCATCCTGCTGCTCGTCTCCATCCTGGCCAATGGCGTAGGCGGCTCGGTGCTGACCGGACTCGCGCTCGCGGTGGTCAACGCCACCCTGGCGCTCAGCATCATCGTCATCGTCGGGCGACTGCTCTTGAGTCCGCTGCTGCGTCTGGTGGCGGCGACCGGCCCGAGCGAGCTGTTCGTGGCGGCGACCCTGTTCGTCATCGTCGCCAGCGCGGTGGTCGCGGGCCTCGCCGGCATGTCGATGGCGCTCGGCGCCTTCGTCGCCGGATTGCTGCTCTCCGAGTCCGAGTTCCGCAAGGCGATCGAGACCACTATCGAGCCGTTCAAGGGCCTCCTGCTCGGCCTCTTCTTCTTCACCGTCGGCATGAACATCGACTTGCGCGAGCTGGCGCATGCCCCGGTCTGGCTCGTCGCCTGCGTGGTCGGCCTGATCGGCGCCAAGGCCGCGGTGATTGTCGGCCTGGGCTGGCTCTTCCGCCTGCCGCGGCTGGCGGCGATCGAAACCGGCCTGCTGCTGGGGCCGGGCGGCGAGTTCGCCTTCGTCGTCATCGGCGTGGCGCTTGCGGCCCAGCTCGTCCCTCCCGGCGCAGCGAGCTTCACGCTGGCGGTCACGTCCATCACCATGGCGCTCATCCCGCTGCTCGCCATGGCGGCCCGCCGCATCGCCCCCCGCTTCGAGGAGCGCAGGCTGATCGATGCAAGCCTGCTGGTGGCGCCGCCCGCGACGGGGCAGGCCCGCGCCATCGTCGTCGGGCACGGCCGGGTTGGGCAGGTGGTGTGCGACGTGCTCGACGTGCACCGCTATCCCTATCTCGCCACCGACCGCGACCCCGGGGTGGTGACGGAGCATCGCCGGCGCGGCCGCGAGGTCTACTACGGCGACGCCACCAACCCGGCCTTTCTCAAGAGCTGCGGCCTGATGACGGTGTCGGCCCTGATCGTGACCATCCACGACCGGCCGGCGATCGACGAGATCGTGCGCGTCGCCCGCGAGCTGCGGCCCGATATCGTCATCGTCTCCCGCGCCCGCGACGCCACCCACGCGCGCCATCTCTACAGCATCGGCGTCACCGACGCGGTGCCCGAGACCATCGAGGCCAGCCTGCAGCTGTCCGAGGCGGCGCTGGTGGGCCTCGGCCTGCCCACAGGTCCGGTGATCGCCTCCATCCACGAGAAGCGCGACGAGTTCCGCCACGAGCTGCAGGAGGCCGCCGGCGGCGACACGCACGCCATCCGGCCGAAGGACGGTGTCAGACCCTCTGGGCAATAGGCAATAGGCAATCGTCGGATCGAGCACGTGGGACCGACTACCGCCCAATAGCCTACTGCCTACTGCCTACTGCCTACTGCCTACTGCCTACTGCCTACTGCCTACTGCCTACTGCCTACTGCCTACTGCCTACTGCCTACTGCCTA
>JBIOWI010000002.1:0-12048 GCA_044868325.1 Hyphomicrobiaceae bacterium | reverse complement strand
GAGCTGGACAAGGGACTGGAGCTGCCGCCGGGCCAGAGCGTGGAGCTGAAGCCCGGCTCCTATCACGTCATGCTGACGGACCTGAAGCAGCCGGCGAAGGCGGGCGACAAGGTCAAGGGCACGCTGGTGTTCGAGAAGGCGGGGAAGGTCGAGGTCGAGTATACGGTGCGCGGCATGGCAGGCGCGGGCGGGCCCAGCAGCCACAAGCATTAGCGAGGACGTGTCGATGAAGGCCATCCGCATCGCCGCGTGGATATCGGTGGCCGTCTTCGTCATCGCTGCCGGGGCGGCCTTCCTGCTGCGGCCCGACATCGGTGCCGGGCCGGGACGGCTGCCGCTGGCGGCCTCGGTCGGCGGTCCTTTCGAGCTCACCACGCACGACGGCAAACGGCTCTCGAGCGCCGAGCTGAAGGGGACGCCGTTCCTCCTGTTCTTCGGGTTCACGCACTGTCCCGACGTGTGCCCCACCACCATGCTGGAGCTCTCCAATGCCATCAAGGCGCTGGGGCCGGACGCCGACCGCATGCGGTTCTTTTTCGTCAGCGTCGATCCGGAGCGGGACACACCCGAGCAGCTCAAGCTCTATCTGTCCAACTTCGATGCGCGCATCACGGGCCTCGTCGGCACGCCGGAGGAGACCGCCGCCGTGGCCAAGGCCTACCGCGCCATCTACGAGAAGGTGCCGACCAAGGACGGGTTCACCTTCAATCACACTGCGCTGGTCTACCTGATGGACCGCGACGGCCGTCTCGCCGGCACCATCAACTACCAGGAGAACGCGGACGCCCAGGTGAAGAAGCTGCGGCGGCTGGTCGGGGTGTCGTGAAGGCAGGCCGGTCCGGCCCCAGACGTTAACCTCTCCTTCGGCGTCCGGCTGTGCGCGCCGGCTGCTCGCGCGCTAGATACTGAGCCAACACGGGGGGCTGATCGCGCCCCCGTGCGCGCGGCCCTCCAGGTTCACCCAGGTCCCTAGGCCAGGTCCCAAGGATGGTGCCATGCGTTACGGTGCGACTGACCGCGAGAGCGACAATGTGGAGGATCGCCGCGGACGCGGCGGTTATTTCCCGCGCGGCGGAGGCGGCGTCCTCGTTCCGAT
Organism: Hyphomicrobiaceae bacterium; assembly: GCA_044868325.1. GTDB lineage: Bacteria > Pseudomonadota > Alphaproteobacteria > Rhizobiales > Hyphomicrobiaceae > AWTP1-13. The sequence goes on along the minus strand of JBIOWI010000002.1, from coordinate 10,952 downwards.
GGGCGGCGGCGGACGCGGCCTCGGGCTCGGCTGGATACTCCTCATCGGCATCGGCTGCCTGCTGTTCGGCATCAACCCTCTGGCGCTGCTGACCGGCGGCGGGCTGCAGATTCCCGACATGCCGCGCCCCAGCGCGCCGCGCACCGGCGCACCCGACCTGCCGGGGCTGCCCGGCAAGCCTGGTGTCGACCAGTCCAGCGATGCCATGGGCAAGTTCGTGCGCCAGGTGTTGGCCGACACCGAGGACGTCTGGACCCGCGTGTTCCGGGGCTCCGGCAAGGAGTACCACAAGCCGACGCTGGTGCTGTTCAGCGGCGGCACCTCCACGGCCTGCGGGCCGGGCCAGTCGGCCATGGGGCCGTTCTATTGCCCGCTCGACCAGAAGATCTACGTAGACCTGTCGTTCTACGACGTCATGAAGCGCCGCTTCGGCGCCTCCGGCGACTTCGCCCAGGCCTACGTGATCGCCCACGAGATCGGCCACCACGTCCAGAACCAGCTCGGCATCGCCGAGGCTGTGCAGCAGGCCAAGATGCGGGCCAGCAGCCAGACCGAGGCCAACGCTCTGCAGGTGCGCATGGAGCTGCAGGCCGACTGTCTCGCCGGGGTCTGGGCCTCGCTCAACGAGCAGGTGAAGTCGCGCCTGCAACCGGGTGATGTCGAGGATGGGCTCAACGCCGCCGCCGCCATCGGCGACGACATGATCCAGCGCAAGACCCAGGGCTACGTGGTGTCCGACGCCTTCACGCACGGCTCCTCGGCGCAGCGTGTGAGGTGGTTCCGGCGCGGCCTGGAGACCGGGCAGGTGAAAGCCTGCGATACCTTCAGCAACCCGGATGTGTAGGTGTCAGGTTTCAGGTACTAGCTTTCAGGTTGTCCCTGAAACCTGAAAGCTGATCCCTGAAACCTCTGTTCTCAGCGGTTCAAAGCGGCGACCAGGGCGCTGGGGTTGCCGCCGTTCTGGGCGATGTAGTCCTCGAACAGCTTCTTGAGGAACGGCGTCATCCAGAAGCCCACGACCATGGCATCGCGCACTTTGTAGCTGTCGCCGACCTTCGACAGCAGCCAGCGCACCTCGTATTCGCTGCCGTCCTCCAGCACCACCTTGGAGTCTACCATGATGCCGTTGGCGCCGCGGACGCTCTGATCGGCCCACTCGACCCTGGCGACGGGATACTTCGGCGCCTCGCTTGCCGCGTAGCGGCTCATGAAGCGCACCATGCCGCCGTAATAGGTCACGCGATCGGCCACCGACAGCTGGCTGCGGTAGGAGCCGAGCGAGTAGAGGCCGATGTAGGACACATCGCTGTAGCGCTGGATAACGCTGGCCAGGATGCCCGGAGAGCGCGCGCGGGCCGCTGCCATCAGCTCGCGCCCGACCTGGGCCATGAACTTGACCGCCGGGTCGGCTGCTGCCGCACGCGGCGGAGCCGCCGTCAGCCACGCCACGCAGGCAATGGCGAAGAGGCACGCCGAGAGACCCGTCGCCGGGAGCCGGAACTGCCATCTCGACATGGCCGGCCGCAGGCTACCGATAACCGTGGACATGCTGTGCTCTTACCCTCTGTTGCCCGCTTCCGACGCCCCGCTTCCGATGCATGGGCGGCCCCCGCCCGATACGCAAAAAACACGCCAGGGACTTTGACCCGGGACTTTGACCCGGGACTTTGACCATGAACGGCGCAACAGGTCAAAGACCTTGGCATCACGAGGTTACGCTGTTGCGTATGGCGGGCGAATGGCATGGCCGGAGGCCAACCGGCTGGAGGCAGGTGGGCCTGCTCCCACGGTTCGCACGATGCGCAAATGCGCAATCTCAATCCTTCACCTCCGGCAGCCCGGTGACCTCGTCGGAAGCGAGGTCGAGCCTGATGCTCTGACCGGCGCGGATGAATTTGCCCTGCGGTATGGCAACAATGCGGCCACCGAAGCCGAGGAAGCCGCCGGTGCGGATGCGAAGCGCGACGATATCGCCGCTGGGACCGGTGTTGACGGAGCGCACCTCGCCGATCCGGGTGCCGTCGGAGGAGAACACGTCGAGGCCCACCAGGTCCTTGGCGGTCTGGGCGGCCGGCGTCTCGGACGGATTGACCGCCGGAGGCTTTGTCGATGGCGCCATCGCATCGGGACCCGGCTCCGTCTTCGGCGGGGCGATTTTCTCCGGGGCCGCGCTGGGGGCAGGCGCGGTCGGTTCCTGCTGAGCGGACGCGGCGAGGGGCAGCGCGACCACCATCGCCAGAACGCAAAGAATGCCGGGCGTCTGCAACTTCGCCATTGAACCACACTCCCACTTTTGTTGCTGCGGCTGGCAGGCGGCGGCAGTGGCCAGTCTCCCGCCTCGGCGTTCAACGGAAGGGCCTTGGCCATTGTTCCTGGGCGCAATCCTGGCGCGTCACAGGGCGGCTGGAGAGCGGGGTGGTGGGAAACATCCATCACGATTGTGGGAGGTTTCCAACTTTTCCTTGACGCATAAAGATATCTTTATATGGTGTGGTCATGGACGAGGACGCGTTAGCAGATCGTGCGTTGCTTGGCGTGCACGCCGCAGTCGGCGTGCTCAAGGCCGTTGCAGAGCCTACCCGGCTGCGACTGCTGGCCCTGCTGGCGCGGGGCGAGCTCAACGTCAAAGATCTCACCCGCATCCTCAACCAGAGCCAGCCGCGCATCAGCCGGCACCTGAAGTTGCTTGCCGAGGCTGGCCTGGTCGAGCGCTCGCCGGAGGGCAGCTGGGTCTATTTCCGCCTGGCTGAGACCGGCCCCGGCCGAGAGGTTGCCGGCCTGATCCTGAGGTTCATCGACCTCGCAGATCCCGTGATCGTGCGGGACCGGAGCCGCGCCCAGAGCGTTCAGGAGGAGCGGCAGGCGGCGGCCCAGTCCTATTTCCGCGCCCACGCGGCGGAATGGGACAAGATCAGGGCGCTGCACGTGGCCGAGGCCGAGGTGGAGGCTGCCGTCTCCGACGCGTTGGGGCCGGGGCCGTTCGACCTGCTCGTCGACCTGGGCACAGGCACGGGGCGCATGCTGGAGCTGTTCGGCAGCCGCTTCCGTCGTGGGCTGGGGCTCGATCTCAACCCGGCCATGCTGGCTTATGCGCGGGCGAAGCTGGAGAGCGCCGGGCTGGCGCACGCGCAGGTCCGGCAGGGCAACCTCTACGACCTGCCGCTGGCCGACCGGAGTGCCGATGCGGTGGTGATGCACCAGGTCCTGCATTTCTTGGCCGATCCGCAGCGCGCCGTGCGCGAGGCAGTGCGCGTGCTGGCGCCCGGCGGGCGGCTGCTGATCGTAGATTTCGCCCCACACGAGCTGGAGTTCCTGCGCGACGACTTTGCCCACGAGCGCCTGGGCTTCTCCGGTCCGCTGATCGCCCAGTGGTGCGCCGAGAGCGGGGCGGAGGTGGTGGAGAGCCGGGAGTTGGCGCCGGGTCTGGCCAGCAGGAACGGAAAGCTCACCGTATCGCTGTGGGTTGCTCGCCGGCCGCGGGCTGCCGAGGCAGTCACGGGGGACCAACGCAAGCTGGAGAGAACCGCGTGATGGAGAAGCTCCACGAGCGTCGCAGCCGGCTGGTCGGCGCCGGCGACATCAACGTCTCCTTCGAGTTCTTCCCGCCCGCCACGGAGAAGATGGAGGAGACGCTGTGGGACTCGATCCAGCGCCTTCAGCCGCTGCGGCCGCGGTTCGTGTCCGTGACCTATGGCGCCGGCGGCTCGACGCGGGAGCGTACGCACAACACGGTGGCACGGCTGGCGCGCGGCACCGACCTGGTGCCTGCGGCTCACCTGACCTGTGTCGGCGCCACCCGCGATGAGGTGGACAGCGTGGCGCGCGGCTACCGGGCGGCCGGTGTGCGCCATGTGGTGGCGCTGCGTGGCGATCCGCCGGCGGGCGTGGGGGCGAGGTACGAGCCGCATCCGGGCGGCTACGCCAACGCCGCGGAGCTGGTGGCGGGCCTCAATCGCATCGGCGACTTCGAGGTCTCGGTGGCGGGCTATCCCGAGAAGCATCCCGACAGCCCGACGGTGGAGGCCGACCTCGACAACCTGAAGGCTAAAGTTGATGCGGGCGCGAGCCGGGTCATCACCCAGTTCTTCTTCGACAACGCCCACTACTTGCGCTTCCTGGAGGCGGCGCGGGCGCACGGCATCTGGGCGCCGATCGTGCCGGGCATCGTGCCGATCCACGACTTCAAGCGGGTGGCGGGGTTCGCCGCGCGCTGCGGAGCGACCATGCCGGCGTGGCTGGCCCGCCGCTTCGATGGGCTCGACCGCGATCAGGCGACGACGCACTTGGTGGCTGCCGCCGTCGCCGCCGAGCAGGTGATGGACCTGGTCGACCAGGGCATCCGCCAGTTCCACTTCTACACCCTCAATCGCGCCGACCTCGTCTACGCCATCTGCCACCTCTTGGGACTGAGGCCGGAGCCCGTGGCGCACAAGGAAGCCGTCAAAGCATGACCCGTGAGCAACGCATCTCCGCCCTGAAGGCGGCGGCGGCCCAGCGCATCCTGATCCTCGACGGCGCCATGGGCACCATGATTCAGCGGCTGAAGCTGGACGAGGCGGGATACCGCGGCGTGCGCTTCGCTGCGCACGACAAGCCGGTGAAGGGCAACAACGACCTCCTGGTGCTGACCCAGCCGGAGGCGATTGCCGCGATCCACAGGGCCTACCTTGCGGCGGGCACCGACATCGTCTCCACCAACTCGTTCAACGCCCAGCGCATCTCGCTCGCAGACTACGGCATGGAAGGGCTCGCCTACGAGATCAACCTCGCCGCCGCGCGGCTGGCGCGCGAGGCCGCCGATGCAGCGACTGCGGCAACGCCCAACCGGCCGCGCTGCGTCGCTGGTGCGGTGGGGCCGACCAACCGCACGGCGTCCATCTCGCCCGATGTGAATAACCCCGGCTACCGCGGCGTCACCTTCGACGAGTTGGTGGAGGCCTATGGCGAGCAGGCGCGAGGCCTGATCGACGGCGGTGTCGACCTGCTGCTGGTCGAGACGGTGTTCGACACGCTGAATGCCAAGGCGGCGGGGTACGCGGCCTTGCAGGCGTTCGACGAGACGGGCGTGGAGCTGCCGCTCATCGTCTCTGGCACCATCACCGACCGCTCGGGGCGCACGCTGTCGGGCCAGACGCCGGAGGCGTTCTATTTCTCGATCCGGCATCTGAAGCCGTTCGCAGTGGGCCTCAACTGCGCTCTGGGCGCCGAGCTGATGCGGCCGTACCTGGCCGAGATCGCGGCGGTGGCCGAGACGCTCACCATCGCCTACCCCAACGCCGGCCTCCCCAACGCCATGGGCGAGTACGACGAGGGCCCGCACGACATGGCCTGCCAGCTGGGCCCGTGGGCGAAGGACGGCCTCCTCAACATCGTCGGCGGCTGCTGCGGCTCCACGCCCGAGCACATCGCCGAGATCAAGGCTCACGTGGAGAAGCACCCGCCGCGGCAGATCCCGAAGCTGGAGCCCCGGATGCGGCTCTCCGGGCTCGAGCCGTTCGTGCATGGGTAGGGTTGGGGTGATAAATCTGCGATCTTCCGCTGGTGTGGAGAGTTTCTATGGACAAGGCAGTCGAGATCAAGGACGACCTGATCCGCAAAGCGATGGAAATCACCGGCGCTGCCAGCGAGCGGGAGGCGATTGAGCGCGTCGTGGAATCCTATGTCGCCCAGCATCGAAAGCGCCGTCCCCGCAAGAGCATGTTCGACCTGGTAGGCGAAGTCCGTCTCAGAGACGACTACGACTACAAAGCCATGCGAGCGGGAAGAGCGGCTTGGTAGTACGAGAAGTTGCGCTCCTGGAGCGATGCGAGATGGAAAAGACAGTCGAGCTCGATGAGACCCTTGTGCGCGAAGCGCAGGAGGCAACTGGGGAGCAGACGGAGCGGCAAGCGGTTGAACACGTCCTGAAACGCTTTGTCGAGGCTAGGCGCAAGCATGCGGACCTTCTCGCCTTGGTGGGCAAGGTTCGCTTTCGCGACGACTACGATCCCCGAGCGGTCAGGTTTTCCGGCCATGATGCTGACTGATACGACGGTGCTGGTAGACGTGTTGCGCGACGCCAGCGGCGCCAATGCCGAACGGTTTCTGACCATACTCGGATCGGAGGATGTCGTTTTTGCGCGCTTCACGGAGCTGGAGGTGTTGGTCGGCGCGAGGGATGAGACGGAATGGAACGTCATCAGAGCATATTTCGCTTCCAAGTCCCTGCTCGATCCGACTTCTGACACGTGGAGCGGTGCGGCCAGGATCTACTTCGATGCGCGCCGGGCAGGCAGAACAATCCGCAAGACCATCGATTGCTGCATCGCTCAATTGGCCATCGAGCACGGTTTGACCCTTCTCCACAACGACAGAGATTTCGAGACCATCGCGATGGTACGCCCGCTGAAGCAGCAGCGCGTCCAGCTCGTGCCATCGCAATAAGGAAGAGTCATGAGCACCCCCGCTTCAGCGGCTATCAATTTCATCAACATCGGCGAGCGGACCAACGTCACCGGGTCGGCCAAGTTCCGCAAGCTGATCGAGGCCGGCGACTATGCCGCCGCGCTGGCGGTCGCGCGTGGGCAGGTGGAGAACGGCGCGCAGATCCTCGACGTCAACATGGACGAGGGGCTGCTGGACTCCGAGAAGGCGATGGTGACGTTCCTGAACCTGATCGCCTCCGAGCCCGACATCGCGCGCGTTCCCGTCATGATCGATTCGTCCAAGTGGTCGGTGATCGAGGCGGGCCTGAAGTGCGTGCAGGGCAAGGCCATCGTCAACTCCATCAGCATGAAGGAGGGTGAGGAGGCGTTCCTCGACCACGCCAAGAAGGTGCTGCGCTACGGCGCCGCCGTGGTGGTGATGGCGTTCGACGAGCAGGGCCAGGCCGATACCATCGAGCGCAAGGTCGCCATCAGCGAGCGTGCGTACAAACTCCTAACGGAGAAGGTGGGCTTCCCCCCCGAGGACATCATCTTCGACCCCAACATCTTCGCCGTCGCCACCGGCATCGAGGAGCACAACGGCTACGGCCTGGCCTTCATCGAGGCGGTCCGGCAGATCAAGGAGCGGCTGCCGCACGTGCATTGCTCCGGCGGCGTCTCGAACCTCTCGTTCGCCTTCCGCGGCAACGAGGCGGTGCGGCAGGCCATGCACTCCGTGTTCCTCTACCACGCCATCGCCGCCGGCCTCGACATGGCCATCGTCAATGCCGGCCAGATCACGCTCTACGACGACATCGAGCCGGAGCTGAGAACCCTGTGCGAGGACGTGGTCCTCAACCGGCACCCGGAGGCCACCGACCGGCTCCTGGAGGCGGCCGGCAAATTCAAAGGCGAGGCGGCCCACAAGTCCAAGGAGAAGGACCTCGCCTGGCGCGACATGCCCGTGGAGGAGCGCCTGAAGCACGCGCTGGTGCACGGCATCAACGAGTTCATCGAGGCCGACACTGAGGCCGCGCGCAAGCTGGCAGGCAAGCCCATCGAGGTGATCGAGGGGCCGCTGATGGCCGGCATGAACGTGGTGGGCGATCTGTTCGGCTCGGGCAAGATGTTCCTTCCCCAGGTGGTGAAATCGGCCCGCGTGATGAAGCAGGCCGTGGCCTACCTGCAGCCGTTCCTGGAGGAGGAGAAGAAGGCGTCGGGCCTCGACCTGCTGCCGGCCGCCGGCAAGGTGGTGATGGCCACCGTGAAAGGCGACGTGCACGACATCGGCAAGAACATCGTGGGCGTCGTGCTCCAGTGCAACAACTACCAGGTGATCGATCTCGGCGTCATGGTGCCGGTGCAGAAGATCCTCGACACCGCCAAGAAGGAGAAGGCCGACATTATCGGCCTGTCGGGTCTGATCACGCCATCGCTCGACGAGATGTGCCACGTGGCGTCCGAGATGGAGCGCGAGGGGTTCAATGTGCCGCTCCTGATCGGCGGCGCCACGACCAGCCGCGTGCACACGGCGGTGAAGGTGGCGCCCAACTACCAGAAGGGGCAGGCGATCTACGTCACCGACGCCAGCCGCGCCGTGGGCGTCATGTCGAGGCTGATGTCGGACGGCGAGCGCGGGCGCTACATCGACGGCGTGCGCAAGGAGTACATCAAGATCCGCGAGGATTATTTGAAAGGCGAGGCCAAGAAGGCGCGGCTGCCGCTCAAGGCCGCGCGCGACAACGCCTACAAGATCGACTGGGAGGGCTACTCGCCGCCAAAGCCGACCTTCCTCGGGATGCGCGTCTTCGCCGGCTACGACCTCGCCGAGCTGGTGCCCTACATCGACTGGACGCCGTTCTTTCAAACATGGGAGCTCAACGGCAAGTACCCGCGCATCTTCGAGGACAACGTGGTGGGGCCGGAGGCCCGCAAGCTGTTTGACGATGCGCAGGCGATACTCAAGCGTCTGGTGCGAGAGCGGTGGCTGACGGCCAATGCCGTCGTCGGCTTCTGGCCGGCCAATACCCTGGGCGACGACATCGCGCTCTTCGCCGACGACGGCCGCGGGAGCCAAGTCGCGACGCTGCACACTCTACGCCAGCAGATGGCGCGCGAGAACCGCACCGACCGCGCCAACACCGCGCTGGCCGACTTCGTGGCGCCCGGGGAGACCGGGCTCGCCGACTACATCGGCGCGTTCGCGGTGACGGCCGGCATCGGCGAGGCGGAGGCCCTGGCCAAGCACATCGACAAGACCGACGACTACGGCCGCATCATGCTGAAGGCTCTGGCCGATCGCTTGGCGGAGGCGCTCGCCGAGCGCATGCACGAGCGGGTGCGGCGGGAGCTGTGGGGCTACGCGCCCAAGGAGCGGCTCTCCAAGGAGGAGCTGATCGCCGAGGCCTACCGCGGCATCCGCCCGGCGCCCGGCTATCCGGCCCAGCCCGACCACACCGAGAAAGGCACTATCTTCCGTCTCCTCGATGCCGAGAAGCAGGCGGGGATCGCGCTCACGGAGAGCTTCGCCATGTGGCCCGGCGCGGCCGTCTCCGGGCTCTACTTCTCGCACCCCGAGAGCCACTACTTCGGCGTGGGCAAGGTCGAGCGCGACCAGGTGGAGGACTACGCGCGGCGCAAGGGCTGGACGGTCGCCGAGGCCGAGCGCTGGCTGGCCCCTGTGCTCAACTACCAGCGCGGTCCCACCAGCGCGGCGGCGTAGGGCGGATTAGGGCGAAGCCCGTAATCCGCCGACTAAGCCGCTCGTGAAATGGCTTGAGAATGAGCACGGCGCGGGAGATGTTCCCGCGCCGCTGCACTTTGCCGTTCTGGAATGGCCGAGCGATTCGACCGATGCTCGCTTTCCTCAGAGCAACCGGGATCTTTGCCCGCAAGATCACAGCATGCCGACGACGATCGCTGTCAGGAAGGCGAAGGAGACTATGGCGGCGAGGACGTTGAGCCCCATCCCGAGGGTCATCGCTGCTTCCTCCTACCGGAATGAGCCGGCTCTCCGGCGCCGTTGATGCGGCGCCATGACTGAAGTTTATGTGTGCTTCGGACGTATGCCAAGCAAAATCGAGAAAATGACCTATTCATCTTGTGCCTTTGCCCAGAGTTCCCGAGATGCCGCACTCAAGATGCCAGTTGACAACATTGTTGTTCTTGAGACGACTGCAGGTATTAACCAAGCGTTCATATAGAAAAGCTTGCTCTGCCCCCAATTGTCTTTTTTGTCCGGCCAATTGTTTTTTTGTCCGGAATGTGGCCGGTGAAGACTAAGCTCTCACCGGCCCACGGCCGAGGACAAGATGGGCTGTGGCCTGAGAGATACACTTGGCGTTCGCCCTGCGTTCTGACCAGATGGCGGCAGGAAAATCGGCCATGAGCCCTCCGGGGCTGTCGATGGCGGTCGAGTCAGGGAGGTTGGAGATGCAGCGATTCGGCGCCTGGGTTGCACAGAGGGGCGAAGGTGGCCAGCAGCTCGCCTGGACGGAGCTGGGCGAGCCAGACCTGATGGACGGCAACGTCACCATCCGGGTCAGTCACTCCACCATCAACTACAAGGACGCCCTGGCGCTGACGGGCAAGGCGCCCATCATCCGCCGGTGGCCCATGATCCCCGGCATTGACCTCGCCGGAACCGTGACCGCCTCCAGCCACCCCGACTTCAAGGCCGGCGACGAGGTCATCCTGAATGGCTGGGAGGCCGGCGTCTCCCATTACGGCGGCTACGCCCAGATGGCGCGGGTCAACGGCGATTGGCTGGTGCACAAGCCGGCAGGCTTCTCCGCCGCCGAGGCGATGGCGATCGGCACCGCGGGCTACACGGCCATGCTGTGCGTGCTGGCGCTGGAGCGGAACGGCGTGAAGCCGGCCGGCGGCCCGGTCGTCGTCACAGGTGCGGCGGGCGGGGTGGGGAGCGTGGCGGTGGCGCTGCTGGCAAGGCTCGGCTACCGCGTCGTGGCCTCGACGGGCCGGGCGAGCGAGGCCGACTATCTCAAGGGCCTGGGCGCCGCGGAGGTGATCGACCGCGCCGAGCTGGCTGGCCCCGCCAAGCCGCTCGGGAAGGAGCGCTGGGCCGGAGGCATCGACGTGGCCGGCAGCCACACCCTCGCCAACGTGCTCGGCATGACCAGGTACGGCGGCACGGTCGCGGCATGCGGGCTTGCCCAGGGCATGGATCTGTCGACCTCGGTGGCCCCGTTCATCCTGCGCAGCGTGACGCTCGCCGGCGTCGACTCGGTGATGGCCCCGAAGGCGGCGCGCGTCGAAGCCTGGGAGCGGCTGGCGCGCGACCTCGACCGCGACAAGCTCAGGGCAATGACGGAAACGCGCCCCATCGCCGACGCCCCCGCTCTTGCGCCGGAGATCCTGGCGGGCCACGTGCGCGGAAGGATCGTGCTGGAGCTGCCGTAGGGTGCAATAAGGCGAAGCCGCATTGCACCGATAACCCGCTCTACTCGGCCGACGCCGCCTGTGGCGAGGTCGGCTACGTTCGCCTACGACGGTCGCCGCTCCCTGCCGCCGGCGCCTTCGCCGGAGGGG
>JBIOWI010000001.1:0-2698 GCA_044868325.1 Hyphomicrobiaceae bacterium | reverse complement strand
AGGACGACGCCACCGACTCGGGCGGCAGGTGTCCGACAAGCCTCAGGGGAGGAAACCGCGGGCCAGGTTCGCTCGGTGATGGCGCTATGGGGATAGTGGCGTTGCCAGTGGTGGCGCGGTGCGCCGGTGTGGTCGAGTTCGAGTCACGTGAGGCGGGCGCGGATGGGGACGGAGTAGCGAGGCGAGGGACTTTGCGGCGGCGCGCATGCTGGAATGACAGGCAAGAGCGTGCGCCGATGTGACGTTGAGCCAAGCCTGCGCGTCCCCGGTCGAAGACCGGCAGCAAAGGCGAGCAGCAATCGGCGGTCGCACTGTCCTGAGCGGCATCATGATGTGTCGATCCTGATCGGGCTCGATGGACGGGTCCTGGGCGTGGACCCGCGCTCGAAGATGTCGATGATGATCATGCGGCCGCCGCAGCACGGGCATGGGAGCAAGGACGTCAGCGGCTCGTCGGCACCGGCGTCAGTGTCGTCGGGTTCGTGCTGCGGTGCGGGAACACCGAGCAGTTCGCGGGCGCGGGCAAGGTTCTCGGCACGCCCGCCATTGGCGAACAGGCCGTAGTGACGGATGCGGTGGAAGCCGATGGGCAGCACATGGATGAGGAAGCGGCGGATGAACTCGTCGCTGGCCAGTGTCATGACTTTCATGCGCTCCCGTCCCTTGGCGCGGTAGTCCTTCCATCGGAAGGTGACGCCGTTGTCGTCGAAGGCGATGAGGCGGCTGTTGGCGATGGCGACGCGGTGGGTGTAGCGGCTGAGATAGGCGAGCACCGCCCGTGGCCCGGCGAAGGGCCGCTTGGCGTAGACGACCCACTCGACCTTGCGCAGCGGCGCCAGATACGCGGCGAAAGCGTGGCGCCCGGCGAGTGGCGCATGAGCGCCGAAGAAGTGGAGGCGGCCGGCCGCATGCGCCGCCGCGAGTTGCTCCAGGAACAGGCGTCGGAACAGCCGCGAGAGCACGCGCACGGGCAGGAAGAAGCCCGGCCGGCATGCGATCCAACGCTGGCCATCGGGCGAGAGGCCGCCGCCCGGCACGATGCAATGGATATGCGGGTGATGGGTGAGCGCCGAGCCCCAGGTATGAAGCACGGCGGTGAGGCCGATGCGGGCCCCGAGATGCTTGGGGTCGGCGGCGACGGTGATCAGCGTCTCGGCCGTGGCCTGGAAGAGGATGGCGTAGATCTGAGCCTTGTTCTGGTAGGCGATGTCGGCGACCGGCGCCGGCAGTGTGAACACGACGTGGTAGTAGGGCACCGACAACAGCTCGGCCTCGCGGTCGGCCAGCCACGCCTTCGCCGCCGCGCCCTGGCACTTCGGGCAATGGCGGTTGCGGCAGGAGTTGTAGGCGATGTGGATGTGGTCGCACTTCTCGCAGTGCGCGACATGGCCGCCGAGCGCCGCCGTGCGGCAGCGCTCGATCGCCGACATCACCTTCAGCTGGCGGAGGCTCAGATGGCCGGCCTGGGCGCGACGCCAAGCCGGCCCGTAGGCGCGGAAGATGTCCGCGACCTCCAGCCTTTCCCGCGGCACGCCGCCGCCGGGTCAGGCGGGCGGCAGAGGACCTTGGCTCAGATGCTCCAGCGGGCTCTTCACCGCCCGCAGTGTGGTGCTGGCGACGTGGCTGTAGTGGGCGGTCGTATCCAACTTCTTGTGGCCCAGGAGAATCTGAATCACCCGGATGTCCACCTTCTGCTCCAAGAGGTGGGTCGCAAAGCAATGCCGCAGCGTGTGGAGACAGACGCGCTTGTTGATGCCGGCGGCCTCCTTGGCGGCGTGAAAGGCCCGGTTCAGCTGGCGCGTGCTCAGCGCCGTGACCGGGTCGCGGCCCGGGAAGAGCCAGCCGCCCGGAAGCATCACGTTGCGCTCCCGGCCGGCCCGCCACCAGGCGCGCAGGATCTCGAGCAGGGGATCCGACAGCATCGCGTAGCGGTCCTTGCGGCCCTTGCCTTGCTCGATCCGGATCACCATGCGGCTACTGTCGATGTCCGAGACCTTGAGCGAGACCACCTCCGAGGCCCTGAGCCCGGTGCCGTAGGACAGACTGAGCGCGGCGCGATACTTCAGGCCCGGTGCGGCGTCCAACAGACGCGTCACCTCCTCCGGACTGAGCACCACCGGCAGCCTGCGCGGCTCGCGCACGGTCGTCAGGCCGACCTCGGCCTCGCCGCGGCCCAGCGTCACGCCGAACAAGAAGCGCAAGGCCGAGACCACCGCGTTCATGGTCGTCGCCGACGCTCCCTCCACTCTCATCTGCAGCTGGAAGCGCCGGAGCTCCTCTGCCGTCGCCTGATCCGGCGAGCGGCCGAGAAAGACCGTGAACCTCCTCACTGCCGCGATGTATCCTCGCTGCGTGCAGGCGGTGAAGCCGCGGACCGTCATGTCCTCGATCATACGCCGGCGCAATGGGCTGATGGTATCGTCCGTCATGGGTCTGCTCCTGTTCTGAGATCAAGGTTGGGGAACCTCAATCTCACCACAGGGCAGACCTAGCCTGTTATCGCACAGCCCTCCCGACCCGCCGCCCCAAACTACCGCGCGAGCGGTTTAGTCCTCTGGCACTTCTCGGAAGTGCTGAACGCGGCGTCAGACGGCCCGCTTTGGGTTCAAGACCAGAACCTGGGCAAATCGGCGGGATCGCGCGCTTGCACCTTGGAAATCCGGCGCGTGACGGCAGCAAAATAAGGGTGAGGAAAAAT